>UQWG01000045.1 GCA_900544645.1 uncultured Collinsella sp. | reverse complement strand
CGGGCGCTAATCTGGGACTTGTCGAGCGTCTCGGCACCGACCAGGCCAGTCTCCTCGTCGGTGGTGAATACGCACTCGAGGGCCGGATGGGCAATCGAATCGTCGTTGAGCACGGTAAGCATAAGCGCGACGGCGATACCGTTGTCGGCGCCCAGAGTGGTGCCGTTAGCGGTGAGGACGCCGTCCTTGACGACCAGGTCGATACCGTCGGTCGTAAAGTCGTGCTCGACGGAACCCAGCTTGTCGCACACCATGTCGATGTGACCCTGCAGCATCACGGTCGGGGCATTCTCGGCGCCGGCAGATGCGGGCTTGCGAATGATGACGTTGTAGACCTCGTCCTGATACACATCGAGACCGCGCTCCTTGGCAAACGCGACCAGGAAATCGCTGATGCCCTTCTCGTTGCCAGAACCACGGGGGATCGCGCTGACCTCCTCAAAGAAATGGAACAGCTGGGCGGGCTCGTAGCCGGTAATCTTGTAGTCCATGGTGCCTCCTTGGCGCAACTGGTTAGACAGTAAGACATGCGCCTTGTATATTCCCAGACTTTGCGTGCATAAACCAGTCGAAAACGCCGAGCGCCCCCGCATCATCGGCTAACGGCGGGGAAACACCACTTTATCAAGATAAAGCATGTTAGACGGGCCGCGCCGAAGGGACGCTGGGCCCTTCAACCAACCTCAACGCCTGATCAACGTTTATGCATACACCATTGGTATGCTTAATGAGATTTTTGTCCTCCGTCACGACGTAATCGACGTCGATGCGATTGGCAACGCCCAGCATCAGGTCATCCTCAAAGTCATTGTGATGATACTTGAACACAAAGGAGTCGAAGACCTCGTCTGCACCGACCGGCGCGATGAGGGCGAGCTCGCGCATCTGCCGAACGCATGCCCAGGCCGTTTCGTCCGCCGCCGCAATGGCGTTATCGCTCAGCGAACCATTCTTCCTTCGGCACTCCCTCTTAATCGCCGCCGAGACAAGATACGAGACATCTTTGACCGAAAGAGACGAGGCAAACAGGGCAATCTGCTCCGAGACATCGGCAATCTCGAATAGACGGACAACATCCGCTGTCCGGTCCGACCTTCCAGAAAAGTAATCCATCCATACGTTGGTGTCGATGAGCAACTTGAGAATGCCGTCTGCACTCATAGCTCCACCCACTCGGGATAGCGCTCCGCCATTGCTTCCTCATAGAGGTCATCGTAGTCACCCAAGAGGTCGGGAACAGGGATGCCATATTTGAGGCACGCATCGCGCACGATGTGGCTGCCTTGCGTAACCCTTGATTCCACCGACGCAGTCGCTGGCACGTTAGAGCTCGGTACCGCAATCCCCGATCTCGAGGGCATGCATCCGTTGACGACCAGATATTCCCAAAGTGTCCGCACCGCTTGAGACGGCGTCATGCCGATATGCGCCAGCACGGCGTCCCCAGCCTCTTTGAGTTGGCGATCCATGCGTACATTCATCTGGACCCGCCGTGAGTCGAGTACCGATATAGGCATGCCAGCTCCTTCTGCTATACATATTTGTATTTCGAGTATAGCACCATTTACTCATAAAAAGGGGCGCCCCGACAGGAGTGCCCCTTCGCAAAGCTATGTTAATCCCTACAGCGCGCCGGAACCGGCTTGCATCATGCCGCCGGGACCCGAGCTCACGCCACTGCTCACAGGCGCGGCGTTGCCGGTGTGCGGCGCCGCCGGAGCGGTATCGCCACCGAGCGTGCCCGCCGGACGCGGTGCCGGGATCTCGCCCGTGCCATGGCTAAAGACAAACTTGCCGTCGGCCACATCGCACAGGACGGTATCGCCCTCGCCCCACTCGCCGGCCAGCAGCTCCTCGGACAGCGGATCCTCGATGAGCTTTTGGATGGCACGGCGCAGCGGACGCGCACCGTTGGTGAGGTCGGTGCCCTCGGCCACGATCTTGTCATAGGCCGCATCGGTGAGCTTGATGTTCATGCCGTTGGCAATCAAACGCTGACGCAGGTCGTCCACCAGCAGGTGCGCGATCTTGGTGAGATTCTCGCCCGAGAGCTTCTGGAACACCACGATGTCATCGATACGGTTGAGCAGCTCGGGGCGGAACAGGCGCTTGAGCTCGCCCATCGCGCGACCACGGATCTCACTCGACGTGAGACCCTGCTCGCCGGTGGTGCCAAAGCCCACGCTCGCATCCTGCGCAATCTCGCGGGCGCCCACGTTGGACGTCATGATGATCACGGTGTTGCGGAAGTCGACCGTCTTGCCCTGGCTATCGGTCAGGCGGCCCTCCTCCAGCACCTGCAGCAAGATGTTGAAGATATCGGGGTGCGCCTTCTCGATCTCGTCGAACAGCACGACCGAGTACGGGTGACGACGAACGGCCTTGGTGAGCTGGCCGCCCTCGTCGTGACCGACGTAACCCGGAGGGCTACCGATGAGCTTGGAGACCTCGAACTCGCTACCGAACTCGGACATGTCGAAGCTGATGAGCGCATCCTTGCTGCCAAAGAGGTACTCGGCGAGCGTCTTGGCGAGCTCGGTCTTGCCCGTGCCGGTGGGACCCAGGAAGATAAAGCTGCCGCCGGGGCGACGCGGATCCTTGAGCGGCGAGCGGCTGCGGCGTACGGCCTTGGCAACTGCCTCGACAGCCTCGTCCTGACCGATGATGCGCGTCTTGAGCACGCTTTCGGCCTGCAGCAGGCGACGGCTCTCGCTCTCGGTAAGCGAGGACACCGGTACGCCCGAAGTCACGGACACGATATCGGCGATCTGACTCACATCGATGGTGAGCGGGCTGGCGTCGAGCTCGGCGGTCCAGGCGGCCTTGGCCTCGGCGAGCTCAATCTCGGCGGCCTTCTGCCGCTCGGTAATCTCGGCGGCCTTGTTCATGTCGTCGCTCTCGGTGGCCTCCTGCGCGGCGGCCTTGAGCTCCTCTATGCGATGCTCGGCCTCGCGCACCGGCTCGGGCGCGCGATTCGCGGCGATGCGAGCGCGGGCACCGGCCTCGTCAATGAGGTCGATGGCCTTATCGGGCAGGAAGCGATCCTGGATGTAGCGGTTGGAAAGGTTCGCGGCGGCCTCGATAGCACCCTGCGTATAGCGCACATGGTGGTGCTCCTCGTAGCGCGGCTTGAGCGCGGTCAGGATCTTGACCGTGTCCTCGACGCTCGGCTCCTCGACATCGATGGTCTGGAAGCGACGCTCGAAGGCCGGGTCCTTGGTGAGGTACTTGCGGAATTCCTCGGCCGTGGTGGCGCCGATAATCTGGAAGGCACCGCGCGCGAGCACGGGCTTGAGCATAGAGCTCGCGTCGATGGAGCCCTCAGCAGAACCGGCACCGATGATGGTGTGCATCTCGTCGATAAACAGGATGACGTCGTCGGCTTCGGTGGCCTCCTGGATCACGTTCTTGAGGCGCTCCTCAAACTCGCCGCGATACTTGGCACCCGCCACGAGGCCCGGCAGGTCGAGCGTCCAGATATTCTGGTTCATGAGGTTCTCGGGCACGTTGCCGGCTGCAATCTGCTGAGCCAGGCCCTCGACGATGGCCGTCTTGCCCACGCCGGGGTCGCCCAGAATGAGCGGGTTGTTCTTGGTGCGGCGCGAAAGAATTTCCATCATACGCTGGACTTCCTTTTCGCGACCAATTACAGGGTCGAGCTCGCCATCGCGCGCCTTCTGCGTGAGGTTGGTCGCGAACTGCTTAAGCGTATCGGTGCCACTCCCCTTTTGCTGAGAGGCATCCGAGCCGCTAAAGAACGGCAGGCCCGCACCGGGACGCCCGGCACCGGCGCCGGCGAGCGGACGCTTCTTGTCCTGGTCCTTGGCAGTGAGTTTCTCGATAGCCTTTTTGATAGAGGCGGACGACACACCCAGGCGCATGAGGATGTCCATGGCCATGCCGTTGCCCTCTTCGACGATGCCGATCAGCAAGTGCTCGGTCGACACGTAGGTCTGGTTATTCTCACGCGCCACGCGGAATGAACGCTCCATAACGCTAATGACGAGCGGCGTAAAGGCGAGCTTAGCCGCCTCGGTCTCCTCACTGGGCTCGGGAACCGTGGTCTGGACCTCCTTGAGGGTGTCCATGATGTCGTCGTAGGAGATATCAAGCGAGCGCAGTGCCTCGGCGGCAATGCCCTCGTCCTCCTTGGCAAGCGCGAGCAGCAGGTGCTCGGTGCCCACCTTATTTGAATGAAGATCGAGCGCCTCCTGTTTGGCCATCGACATGACCTTGCGCGCTCGATCGGTAAATCTATCTAACATGCTCGTTTCCTTACATGAGTTCATCGAAATCAAAACGCCCGCCCGTCGGCGGCGCTTTTGTCTCTTTACCCACAGGTTGTCTATGTTAACAGCTGGAGGAATATCTATAAACCCGGCTCACATGAATGCAGGTTATGACCGCATCGCGGGACTCACCGCGCGATGCGCGACAGGCGCCCCGCAAGAGAAACCCTAGGCGTCTTTCACCACGTCGGGACTCGTCGCACGCGATGCGCGATAGGCATCGGCCTCCTTGGAGACGCGTTCGAGCAGCTCGGATGTATCGACGCCCTCGACTTGCGCGACCGTTTCCACCGTCTGCATGGCGACCGCCCTCAGGTACGCGCACGCGCTGTCCCCCAGCTGCTCGAGGTCTATCTCCTCGCCGCCCTCCCGGGCAAAGCCGACCGCCATCACAAAGTCCATGATGCCCGAGACCAGAAAGCCCACCGCAAAGCTCGAATCCGCCTTGAGCTCTTCTCCGTCGGGGTGGACGATCTCTCTCACGCGGTCGATGATGATCGTATGGATGCCCTGCACGACCTGCTCGGCGGCACCCGCCCTCATGGTGATGACGATGCGCCGCAGCAGGCAGCGGACGTCGCGCCGGTCGAACGCCGAAAGGTCGCCCTCGCTCGAAAAATGCCAGAGGGCATCGGTGATGAGCTCGTTATCCTGCAGCAGTTGGGCTATGGCGATGGCGACGAGTTCATCGAAATCGTGAAAATAGTAGTAAAACGTTCCGCGATTGCACCGGGCGGCGCGGGTCACCTCGCCAACCGACAGCTCGAAGATGCTGTTGTTCTCGATGAGCTCCCAAAACGCCTCGATGATACGGGTGCGTGCATCGGGCGCATCGGCGTCCTTACGCGGTCTCGCCATGCGCCTCACCGCACCCCTGCGCCTTGGCGTTCATGATGAGCATCTGAAGACGGTTCTCCACGTTGGCGAAGCTCACGTCGGGATCGTAGTCGAGCGGCAGGAACTGCGCCGTGGGATACTGCTCCTTGAGCGCATGGATGAGCCCGCGCCCCACGACATGGTTGGGCAGACACCCGAACGGCTGCAGGATCACGAAGTTGCGGCAGCCGCGCTTGGCGTGCTCGAGGATCTCCGCCGGAATCAGCACGCCCTCGCCCGCATCGAACGTATGGTGCAGGATCTTATCGCTCGCGCGCACGAGCTCGGGCATGCGCGTCGGCGGCTCGTAGAGCGGGCTCGCCGCGCCCAGGCGGTCGCAACGGTCGTGCGCGAGCTCGAACAGGTTGTCCGCCGTGGCGTACCAGGCCTTTTCGGGCAGCGACAGGTCGACGTGGAACTCGCGCGACTGCGCATGCTTGTAGAAATAGGTCTTGCGGATCACGTCGGTCATGCGCGCCTCGATGACCTCGAGCCCGTTGTCCTCGAGGTAGCGCTCGATCTCGTGGTTGGCGCCGAGATGGAAATTGAGCAGGTACTCGCCCACGATGAGAACGGTCGGATGCGGGTTCGAGCGGTCGTACGGAACGGCGTCCATGATCGCAAGCGCGCGTTTGAAGCCCGTCGCCTGGCCTCTCAGCCCGGAGCGCTCCATGCCCTCGATAACCTCATCGAGCGCGCGGTCGAACGCAGCGTCCGCCGCGCCCTTCTCGAGCTCGTAGGGACGGATGCGCCTAAGCATGGCCTCGAGGGTATCGATCATGGGAAGACCGTAGGCGATCTGGATGCTCGGGCCAAGGCCGAGCTTGAAGCCCGGATGCGCATTGTGGGCATCGACGTCGTCGTTGGTGAGCACCGGGACATAGTCGTATCCCGCGTCGTCGAGCGCGCGGCGCAGCAGGGGCATGTAGTGCGTCAGGCGGCAGTCGCCGATATACTTGCCAGTCACCACGGCGACGTCGTGCGGGTCGTACTTACCGCTCTCGAGTGCCGCGAGCGCCTCGCCGATCACGATTTGCGCGGGGAAGCAGATGTCGTTGTGCACATAGCGTTTGCCCAGGCGGATGGCATCCTCGCGCCCGATATCAAGGGCCTCGGCGCGCACGCCCTGATTGCGCATCGCCGCGGTCATGAGCCTGCAGAACGCATGGGAGGTGTTGGGGACCAGCGCGATCTTGTCGTGCCGGTCGCGCTTGGTGTACTTGACCTTATACGGGTCGTCGAGCGGATGGACCGCGTGCACCCGGGCGCCCTCGGCACGCTCCTCCGCGCGACGACGGTTGACCGACTCGATAAACGAACGCACGCGAATGCCCATGGGACCGGCGACGTCGCTCTCATCGAGCTTGATCATCATCGGAACCTTGGAGCCCATCTCGCCCATCATGCGCGCGATCTCATCGGTGAGATACGCATCGTGGCCGCAGCCGAAGCTGCCCATCTGCACGAGCTCGAGCTCGGGCGTCGATGCGACGATGACCGCGCACGACAGCATGCGCGCATGGTAGTTGTTCACGATGTCGATGCGGCTGTTGGAAAGATCGACGTTGCAGACCCCCGGCACCGCATCGGGCGTCAGCACGGGGATGCCGCGCTCAGAGAAGAGCTTGGGCAGCCCGTGGTTGACCAGCGGGTCGTTGTGGTACGGGCGCGAAGCGATCACCACCGCGTAGCCGCCGTCCTCGCGCACGTTCTCGAGCACCTGCCTGCCGCGCAGCTGCAGCTGGTTCTCAAACGTCTGCTGCGCGCGGTCCGCCTGCTCGGTCGCCTTGGCAACCAGGTCGGCATCGATATCGAAGGTCTCCTTGCACCACGCCTTGAGCTGGCGGTTTCGGTCGCCCTCGTCGTACCAGTGGAACAGCGGCGTATCGAACGGAACGCCGAAACGCTCCTCCGGGTTATCGGAATTGCGCATCACGTAGGGGTATCCCTTTACGACGGCGCACATCCACTCGCTGGTAGAGGCGGTGTTTTCGGTGGGCACCGTCGTGATGATGGGCATGAAGATGCGGTCGACGCCGGCGTCGACGAGATTGCGGATGTGCCCGTGGACGAGCTTGGCCGGGAAGCACACGGTGTCGGATGTGACGTGCGCCAGACCGCGCTCGTACATCGCCTTGGTGCTGCGTCCCGAGACGCGCACCTTAAAGCCGAGCGTGCTGAAGAACGTCGACCAGAACGGCATGGTGTCCCAGAACTCGAGCACACGGGGAATGCCGATCGTGACATCGCGCCCCCCGCAGACGGGAACCGTGGGGCACGACTCGAACAGCAGCTTCTCGCGGTCGACAAAGAGATTGGGGGCAGCCGCGGTCCGGTCGCGCCCCGTGCCGGGTGCCTGTGCCTCGCAAGCACCCTGCGGACGCAGCTCCTCCGCCGCGGGAACCTCGCGCACGAGCTCATCCCATGAGATGGCGCCGCCGCGCGGGCAGCGATTGCCCGTGACGTAAAGCGAGCCGTCGCCAAATGCCACGACCGCGCGCTGGCAGCGGTTGTTGCACCGACGGCAGGTAACGCCGCCGAACTCGCGATGCTCGAAGCGCTCCACGGCATCGAGCCCGATAAACGACGTGCCGGCGTCGCCCTTGCGGCATTCCTCGCGCGCGAGCAGGGCGATACCGATAGCGCCCATCAGCCCCGGGTGGGGCGCACG
This sequence comes from uncultured Collinsella sp., assembly GCA_900544645.1. Taxonomy (GTDB): domain Bacteria; phylum Actinomycetota; class Coriobacteriia; order Coriobacteriales; family Coriobacteriaceae; genus Collinsella. Next base: position 7,891 of record UQWG01000045.1, on the reverse strand, counting down.
CGTGACGGGTTTGCCCAAATACTGCTCGAATGCGCGCAGCACCGCGTCGTTTCGGAACGTGCCGCCCTGGACGACGACTTTGTCGCCCAGACGGTTGAGATTTGAAACGCGAATGACCTTGGTGAACACGTTCTCGATAATCGAACGGCAGAGACCGGCCATGATGTCGCCCGGACCCTTACCGCGCCGCTGCTCGGAAACGACGCTGCTGTTCATGAACACCGTGCAGCGGCTGCCGAGAACGGCGGGGGCTTTGGACGAAAATGCCTCGGTCGCGATATCCTCAACGGCTATTCCGAGGTTTTTGGCAAAACCCTCGAGGAACGAGCCGCAGCCCGCAGAGCACGCCTCGTTGACGACGATATCGGTCAGCACGCCGTGGTTGAGCCAGATGGCCTTCATATCCTGTCCGCCGATGTCGAGCACGAAGGTCGCATCTGGAACGCATGCGCACGCGGCGCGGGCGTGCGCGACCGTCTCGACCGTATGGTAGTCGGCGTGGAACGCGCGCGCGAAAAGCTCCTCGCCGTATCCCGTGGTGCCCACGGCATCGATCGCAAGCGTGACTCCCGCTGTCTCCCAGCGGTTCTTCAAGCTGACAAGACCCTGTTGGGCGACGTCGAGCGGTCTGCCGTTATTAGACGCATAGAACGAATCGACAAGCTCACCCGCCTCATCGACCAGGGCGAACTTGGTCGTCGTGCTCCCCGAATCGATACCGAGCGCCACACGCACCGTCTCTCCGGGCGCATACGCATCCGGACCCTTTGCCGGCGTCTCTTTGCCATGGCGTGCCGTAAAATCCGCCTGCTCGGCAGGTGTGGCAAAAAAGGGCTGGGCAAGACGTCCCTCCCCGCTTGCGGGCGCGACCGTCTCGAGCTTATCCAGCCGGACAAAAGCGTCGGGAAGGTCGATCGGTTGGGACGATGCGAACATGTCGGTCAGCGACAGGGCGGCACCGCGCGCGACCATGATCTGCGGATCGCGCGGGACGATAACCTGATCGTCCGATAGATTCAGTTGCTCCCGGAACACGCGGACCAGTGTGGGGTTGTAGGCGAGCGTACCGCCCTCGAAGATTACCGGCGGCTCGATGTCGATACCCTGGGCCAGACCGCCGATCGTTTGGCGGGCGACCGCGTGAAGCGCCGAAAGCGCCAGGTCGGTGGTAGGAATGCCCTCGTTGAGCAGCGGCTGGATATCGGTCTTTGCGTACACGCCGCAGCGGCCCGAGACCTCGTGGACGGTCGTTCCCCGGCTTGCGAGCTGCTCGAACTCGCCCGATTCGGTGCCGACCCCCATGAGCTTTGCCATCTCGTCGATAAATGCACCGGTACCGCCTGCGCACGAGCCGTTCATGCGCATGTCGGCAACCTCGATGTCTCCCTTATCGTTGGTGCGGAAGAAGATCATCTTGGCGTCTTGGCCGCCCAGCTCGATGGCGCAGCGCGTCTGCGGATAGAACCTGCTGATCGCGAGCGCGTTGGCGACCACCTCCTGAACGTACGAGGCGCCCAGCGCGGTCGCGATATCGCGCGCACCCGAGCCGGTCACCGCAACGCGCAGTGACTCATGGGGAAAGCGCTCGGCGAGCTCGCCGAGCATGGCGCGCACGCTCGCTGTCTGACACGCCCCGTGGCGGCGATATCCCCACCACGCCTCGGTCATATCCTCGTGCATCGCGTAAACTTTGGTCGTCGTCGACCCTACGTCCAGTCCTACTAGCAACGCCATAATGCTCCGTCTCTCGCATTTTTCCCGCTAGAGATATACCACTCTACGTAATACAACAGACTGTTGTATTTAAACTCCGTATAAAAAGCGGCTGCCGAAACGCTTCAGCAGCCGCCGAATGCACCAACAGATTGTTCTGCGCGCTAGCACGTCGGGCAACGGAGCAGCACGGGCCCTCCGGTCATGCGCACCGCTCACGCCCGCGATGTCGCCGAGAGAGCTATCCACGCTTAGGGCTCCAACCAAGCAAGTCGCCCGCGCTCAGCAGATCCCTAAGCGAGCTACTCGCACTCAGGAGCCATAGCCTGCTCCAAGAGCTCGGCATGCTCCTCCTCGAAAACCGTCCCCACAGGGAAGGCGCGACGGAAGACGAAGCGGGAAATCGGACCGGCTACCAAAAGGTTCCACGGCAGCGCCATCACAAAATTATGCGGGATGTTGATCATCCAGATCGCGGGCACGGAATACAGGTTCGCAAGGATGCCGCCGGGCATGTGCGTCAGACCCTCACAGGCACCGTACAGCGACATGATGATGACCATGGGAACGACCATGCAGGAGCCCACGGCGAGCGTCATGGCAAGTGGCGAGCTCTTGCCCGGCGTGACCAAGTACTTAAAGGCGAAACCCTTGGCGAGCGGGCTGGCGACGAACCAGTCGCAGCACATGGCAAAAATGTAGGCAACGGGGAAGCCGAGCCACGCAGTGGCAACGACCTCGCCGTTGATGGCCCCGTGCTGCAGGGCAACGTTGTAGATGCTCATCAAGAGCACCATGCAAAAGCACATGATAAAGGTGAACAGCAGGCTCTCTCGTTTGTTGATAGGCATAAAGGGCAGATTCCTCTCTGTGTTGTACCGCGGCGCCACGCAACAAAAACGGGCGGGCAAGATGGAGCTGTTGGAACTTCATCTCGCCCGCCCGTGGTACGCGCGTCTGCGACTACTTATGTGGTGGAACCAGCCTAGCACGAAACGCATGCGCTTCGTAAGCGTTGAGTTTATGAAGATGCAGGGCACCGATAATCCCCCGACCCCATAAGTTGCGGTGGAATACGGACTGTTTTGACCCTTTAAGCAGCAATTCAGTCCCTATTTCACCGCAACTCATTTGGTGCAAAGTAACCTGTCCCCCTTGTACCAATTAGCTGGTGTGGCGCCAGCGAGGGTCGGTGAGCGTACGCGCCACACCCAGTCCAACGGGCAGAAACGCTACGATGAGCACTGCGCGCACAAACCAGCCGAGCATATTGACCGTGTCGAAGGTGCACATGTAATACATCGAGCGATACAGATACAAGCCCGGCACCATAATGACAATCGAAGGCACCGTGAGGGCGATGCGCGGGTAGGTGAGCTTGACTTCAGCCAAGCTTGCGAGCAGCCCCGATACCAGCGCGCCGATAAACGCTGCTGCCTCGGGAGGCATTCCCGTGCTGAGGCCCAGGAAGGGAATCATCGTCGGCGCATCGACAAGGGTCAGACGCAGGGTATTGGACACGGCGCCGATCAACCCAGCTGCCGCGGCCATCTTTACCGGGCTGTTGAACATCACCGAGAAGCCGAATACGCCAACGAAGCTCATCACCACGCGCAGGAGCGTAAGGGCAAGCGGCGAAAGGCCCAGTGGGGCAAAGTCGTCCGGCGCCAGGCCAACACACTCGGCAACCATCCAACCTACGAGGGTCGCCATCACAATAATCGATACGGCATATGAAAGGCGCTCGATACCGCTTCGCATGTCGAGCTTAGCGATGTCGAGGCCTGCCGTAATGAGTGGAAAGCCGGGAATCACAAAGAGCATGGCGCCGATATAGCCTTCTTGGTGCGACATTGCCCCCGGTATGACCTGGCCAAGGCCGAGCAATGCCAGCAGATACGAAACGCAAGCGAGCGCAACGCCGGTCGTCAGCGCGCTGAACTGACCAAGGCCTTGCTTGAGAATATGGGAGCGGGCAAAGTTGCCGACACCCGCGCCCACGAACGCGCAGGCCATCTCGATAGGGCCGCCGCCGAGCAAAAAAACGAAGGCGCCACAGGCGCAGGCCGCCGCAAGGCCCTGTTGCCAAGGCGCGTAATCAGGTTTTGAACTCTCAACGGTCTTGAGCATCTCGTGATACTCGTGCACCGTGAAGCGACGACCATAGGTCTCGATTTCCTTGAGGAAACTCTCCATCATCCAAATGCGATGGGTATTGACGCCCGTTGTGGGCAAGCTGACGACCTCATTAAAGCAGTGACCATCTTCGATGCAGGTGCACTCAAACGACAGAAGACTTAAGTCAACGTGGATGGTGACACCGAGTACGGCGGCAACACGATTCATGGTATCGCGCACGCGCCAGGCACCCGTTCCGCTTGCCAGCATAAGCATGCCGGTGCGGCAGATGATGGATGATTTATCGGTGAGCGGCGCATCGACGGCAAGCTCATCGCCTGCCGTCACGATCTGGTGCCAGTCAGTTTTCATATGGAGCGCGCCGGCACGAACGCCGTGGTGCATGGGGGCTCTCGAAAGCAGCGAGTTAAGGCGCGAAGGCTGTGAGGGCTCCGCCGATTCGCCCTCGTCCTCGTCGGGCTCTTCATCGACCAGATCAAAGGAATCAAGCGGCGCTGGCTCGCGACGGTCGATCAGCTCCTCGTCCTCATCATCAAAGTAGTTGAACTGATCGAGCATGTCCTCTTCGATTGCGCGCTCGCTCGCGTCGTCCATCCCGGTGCTCCCTTCCTATCGACTAACCCCCATCCTAGGCAGCAACGGCTAAAGGAAACATAAAAGAGACGACTGTCATGCGAGCCATGTGCGCAATAGCCGTGGGTAGTCGTTTAAGAACGTCCCCAATGACTAGATATAAGAGCGTCCCTAATGACTACATCGATGTTCTAAGTATCAATCAAGTCAACGCCGCAGGTAGAGGACGGACAGCGAGCGACGTCCAGGGCGAACAAGTTGGCATGAAAAAGGCAAGGCATAGACCTTCTGGTCATGCCTTGCCTTTTGAATGACAAATTGTCGCCCTGGGCGGCGCGCAGCGTCAACTGGTTACGCGGTTCGTAGAACCGCGTAACCCCCTAGTACATCTTTGCGCCGGCGGGGATGGAGGCGTCGAGCTGGATCAGGTTGAGGCGCTCCTCACCATCCTCCTCGTGGATGGCACTGATGAGCATGCCGCAGCTGGGGATGCCCATCATCTTGCGCGGAGGCAGGTTGGTGATGGCGAGCAAGGTCTTGCCGACCAGGTCCTCGGGCTCGTAATAAGCGTGAATACCGGAGAGGATGGTGCGGTCGGTACCGGTACCGTCGTCGAGCGTAAAGTTCAGCAGCTTCTTGGACTTCTTGACGGCCTCGCATGCCTTGACCTTCACAGCGCGGAAATCGCTCTTGGAGAAGGTATCAAAGTCGACGAACTCCTCAAACAGCGGCTCAACGGCGATCTTGGAGTAATCGAGCGTGGGCTTAAGCGACTTAACGAATGGGCTCGCGGCGTTGCCGGCCTCTGCAGCCTTGGCGGCAGCGGCACCGGACTGGAAACCCTTCTCGGGCTTCATGTGCGGGAACAGCAGGACGTCGCGGATAGAAGCCTGGTTAGTAAGCAGCATGACCACGCGGTCGATACCAATGCCAATGCCGCCCGCGGGAGGCATACCGTACTCGAGGGCGCGCACGTAGTCCTCGTCATACTCCATAGCCTCATCGTCGCCGCCGGCCTTCTCGGCCATCTGGGCAGCAAAGCGCTCAGCCTGGTCGACCGGGTCGTTGAGCTCGGAGAATGCGTTGGCGTACTCGTGGCCGGCGATGACCAGCTCAAAGCGGTGAGTCAAACGCGGGTCGTCCTCAAAACGCTTAGCGAGCGGGCTGACCTCGATGGGGTAATCGCACACGAAGGTCGGGTTGACGATGGTGTCCTCGCCCAGCTCATCGTAAATCTCGGCGATGATCTTGCCGGCAGTCCACTCGGGCTTGATCTCCAGGCCCTTCTCGCGCGCGGCGGCAGCAAGCTCCTCGACCGGCGTGTCGATGGTGACCTGCTTGCCGAGCACGTCGGAGACGATGTCGGTCATGGGACGGCTGGCCCACTCACCAGAAAGGTCGATGGTCTGGCCCTGGTACTCGATGACCTCGGGGTTGCCGATGGCCTTGTTAGCCGCCTTAATGACACCCTGGGCGAGCGCCTTCATGCCCTCGAGGTCTGAGAAGGCACGGTAGGCCTCCATCGTGGTGAACTCGGGGTTGTGGGTAAGGTCCATGCCCTCGTTACGGAAGATGCGGCCGATCTCGAACACGCGCTCAAAACCACCGACGATGCAGCGCTTGAGATGGAGCTCGGTGGCAATACGCAGGTAGCACTCCTGATCGAGCGCGTTGAAGTGGGTAATGAACGGCTTGGCGGTAGCGCCGCCCTGGATGGTCTGCAGGATGGGGGTCTCGACCTCCATGTAACCGTCGGACTCCATAAAGCGACGGAAGGTAGAGAGAATCTGCGAACGCTTACGGAAGGTCTCGCGAACGTCGTCGTTGGCGATCAGATCGACATAGCGCTGGCGATAGCGGGTCTCCTTGTCGGAAAGACCGTGGAACTTCTCGGGCAGCGGACGAACGGCCTTGGAAAGCAGGGTCGCGCTCTTAGGGGCAACGGAAAGCTGGCCGCGCTGGGTGCGCACGACCATGCCGGTCACGCCCAGGATGTCGCCCAGGTCGAGGGCCTTGAGCGTATTCCAGGCGGCCTCGTCCATGTCGTTGATGCGGCAGAACAGCTGAATCTCGGCAGTCGCATCGCGCACGACGATGAACATGATCTTGCCCTGACCGCGCTTGGCGACCACGCGGCCGGCAATCTTCACGACGTCCTCGGTGTCCTCGCCATCGGCAAGCTCGGCGTACTTAGCCTCGATATCGGCGACGTAGTCCTCAAGCTCAGAGTGCTCGGGATAGGGGTTCTGGCCCGCCTCGAACAGGGCGGCGCGCTTGGCCAGGCGGGTGGCGCGCTCGTCGTTGAGCGTCGATGCCTGATCGGCGGCGTTCTGGTTCTCTGCCATAAGTTAGCTCCTCAAACTAAAACGCTCCCCAGGATTCGGTCCCAGGGAGCGAAAACATACCTTTACGCGGGACCGTGGTCTAGCGTGCGATCTTGGCGATGGTGTAGACGCGAGTCTTGCCGGAAGGCGTAACGACCTCGACGGAATCACCCTCGCCGTGACCGATGATGGCGTGACCGACCGGAGACTCGTTGGAGATCTTGTGCTCGAGCGAGTTGGTCTCGGTGGTACCAACGAGCGTGACTTCCATGACCTCGCCGTTGGGATCAATCAGCGAAACGGTGGAACCGATGGAGACGGTCAGATCGCCCGTGGTGGCAGCAACCTGAGCGTTGGCAAGAATGGCCTGGATCTCGGCGATACGAGCAGCATTCTGGGCCTGCTTGTCCTTGGCGGCATCGTACTCGGAGTTCTCCGAAAGGTCGCCGAACGCGCGGGCTTCCTTGATGTCCTCGACGATCTCCTTGGCGTAATCGCCCTCACGCCAGGCGAGCTCCTCGACGAGCTTCTGGCGGCCCTCAGCGGTCAGTACGATCTGGCTTGCGTCCATACGGATATCTCCCCAACTCTGATCAAACAATCAACTGTCAACAAAACGAAAAAGACCGGCTAGCCTGCGGGCAAGCCGGTCAGGTGCTCACCCCAAAGGGATGGGACTACTCTGCGTCCGCGTCGCTGTCCTCTGCCTGCTTCTTCTTGGCAGCAGCGAGCTTGGCCTCGAGCTCAGCGATCTCCTTGTCCTCCTCGGACTGCTCGACCACGACCTCCTCGGCCTGCTTGGTCTCGGCCTTATCGTCGCCCTCCATACCCTCGCGGATATTCTTGACGGTAGAGCCGAGGGACTTGCCGAGCTTCGGCAGGTTCTTGGGCCCGAAGATAATCAGGACAACGACGAGAATAATGATGAGCTCAGGAGCCCTCAGTCCAAACATGTAGACCTCCACAATACAGCGAGACAAGCTCGAATGAGTATACCGCGGGTATCGCGGTATCACAACACTAGCTAAAAAAAGGGACCGCAAGAAGCGGTCCCTCCTCATGCTCTGGTCGGGTTGACTGGATTTGAACCAGCGACCCCTGCGTCCCGAACGCAGTGCTCTACCAAACTGAGCCACAACCCG
>UQWG01000044.1 GCA_900544645.1 uncultured Collinsella sp. | reverse complement strand
GAATTCTGACATGTATTACCTCCAGCCTCAGCAGCCCGGATGGACTACTTAGAGTAGAGCTCGACGATGAGCTGCTCGTTGATATCACCGCTGATCTGCTCACGCGTCGGCAGAGCGAGCACGTTACCAGACAGCTTCTCGATATCGACCTCGAGCCAGCCAGGGACCTCAAAGCGCTCGGAGGAAATCAGGGCCTCCTTGATGGGGAGGAGGTCACGGAACTTCTCGCCGACAGCGACGACATCGCCGGCCTTGACGCGGTAGGACGGGATGTCCACGCGCTTGCCGTTCACGGTGAAGTGACCGTGACGGACGGACTGACGAGCCTCTTTGCGGGTGCGGGCGAAGCCGAGACGGAAGACGACGTTGTCGAGGCGAGACTCAAGGATGATCATGAGGTTCTCACCGGTGACGCCGTTCATCTTACGGGCCTTGTTGAAGTAGCCGTGGAACTGCTTCTCCAGAACGCCATAGATGAACTTGACCTTCTGCTTCTCGCGCAGCTGCATGCCGTACTCAGATTCCTTGCGACGGCGCTTGGGCTGACGGATAGATTCCTTCTTGCTGCTGTAACCGAGCTCAGCGGGATCGATCCCGAGCTGACGGCAGCGCTTAAGAACAGGAGTCCTGTCGATTGCCATATTGATACGATCCTTTCAGTTACACGCGGCGACGCTTCTTGGGGCGGCAGCCGTTGTGCGGAATGGGGGTCTTGTCCTGGATGCTCGAGACCTCGAGGCCAGCAGCCTGGAGGGAGCGGATGGCGGTCTCACGACCGGAGCCGGGGCCCTTGACGAAGACGGAAACCTTCTTCATACCGTGCTCCATGGCCTGCTTGGCAGCAGCCTCGGCAGCCATCTGGGCAGCGAACGGCGTGGACTTACGGGAGCCCTTGAAGCCCACCTGGCCAGCCGACTTCCAGGAAATGACGTTGCCCTGGGGATCGGTGATCGAAACGATCGTGTTGTTGAACGTAGAACGAATGTGAGCCTGGCCCACGGAAATGTTCTTACGGTCCGCGCGCTTCAGACGGGCAGCGCGAACGTTCTTCTTAGCAGTAGCCATCTATCTAGCGCTCCTTATTTCTTCTTCTTAGCACCGATCTGACGCTTCGGGCCCTTGCGGGTACGAGCGTTAGTGTGGGTGCGCTGGCCGCGGACCGGGAGGCCCTTGCGGTGACGAAGGCCGCGGTTGCAGCCGATGTCCATAAGGCGCTTGACGTTCTGGTTGCGCTCACGGCGGAGGTCGCCCTCAACCATGATCTGGTTCTTATCGATATAATCGCGGATGGCGTTAACCTCATCCTCGGTGAGGTCCTTAACGCGCGTATCCACGTTAACGTTGCACTCGACGCAAATCTTCGTCGCAGTGGTGCGGCCGATGCCGTAAATGTAGGTCAGACCGATCTCAACGCGCTTCTCACGCGGGAGGTCGACACCATTAATACGGGCCAACGTAGTCTCCTCTCTTAACCCTGACGCTGCTTATGACGGGGGTTCTCGCAAATGACGAGGACCTTGCCATGGCGCCTAATGATTTTGCACTTATCGCACATCTTCTTGACCGAAGGACGTACCTTCATCGTTCTTCCTTTCGGTAGCGCTCAAACTACTTCCCTACTATCTACTCGCCCAGCCGCAGGCGTTTAAAACTATGGCTGGTCTTCACACACAATCCGACCGTAGGTTGAGCTAAGCCTGCAGCCGGAAATGGAGTGCGTGTATGCGTGCCGCTATTTATAGCGATAGGTGATGCGGCCGCGGGTCAGGTCGTACGGGGAAAGCTCCACGACAACCCTGTCACCGGGGAGAATGCGGATGTAATTCATTCGGATCTTGCCAGAAATATTGCACAGAACCGAATGACCGTTCTCGAGCTCGACCTTAAACATGGCATTGGGCAGCGGTTCCTTTACCGTACCCTCGAGCTCAATTGCGTCTTCCTTCTTCACAAGCAATCATCTTTCTCTAGAAAACGACAGCGATTGAGTATTCTACAACACGTATGCACGCATCGTAATAACTTCGTAATGGCTCCACAACTAAGTGGAACTTGTTACATTTCTCCGCCTTGGAGCGAACACCAAGCACCTTGCGCATCCGTGGTGAGAATCACCGGACCGTCATTGGTAATGGCGACGGTGTTCTCGTAGTGCGCGGCGGGCAGGTGGTCGTTGGTCGTAACAATCCAACCGTCGGAGCCCGTGCTCACATGGTTGGAACCCATCGTAACCATCGGCTCGATGGCAATGACCATGCCGGCCTGGAGGCGAACGCCCCTCCCCTTCTTTCCATAGTTAGGAACGTTGGGGTCCTCGTGCATCACGCGGCCAATGCCATGGCCCACATAATCACGAAGCACGCCGTAACCGTGAGACTCGGCGAGGGACTGAACGGCATAACCGACGTCCCCGATATGGTTACCGGGAACAGCCTGCTCGATGGCAGCCTTAAGGCAATCGCGCGTGACCTCGCACAAAGCCTTGGCTTCGGGCGTGGGGGTGCCGACGAAAAACGTCCAAGCGTTATCGCCGACCCAACCGTCGACAACGGCTCCCGTATCGATGGAGATGATATCGCCATCGCGCAGGATCATGTCGGGGTTGGGAATACCGTGGACCACGGCATCGTTGATCGATGCGCAAATGGTCCCCGGGAACCCGCCGTAACCCTTAAAGGCCGGGGTGCCGCCATGCATGCGGATAATCTGCTCCGCGAGCTGATCGAGCTCAAAAGTCGAAACGCCGGGGCGCACCATGGCTCCAACGTGGCGGAGCGCCATCTTAGATAGCGCTCCTGCCTTCTTCATCTGCTCGATTTGCGTTGCAGACTTAATCTTGATCATAGACCGAGAGCCTCTTTGACATCCCCGTACACGGTCTCGCGAGGCTGGTCACCGTTGACCGACTTGAGCAGACCCTGGCCACGATAGTAGTCGACGAGCGGGCTCGTGGACTTCTCGTAGACGTCGAGACGGTTCTTGATGGTCTCGGGCTTGTCGTCGTCGCGCTGATACATCTCGCCGCCACACTTGGGGCAGGTAGCATCGGCAGCGGTGCCGGTGTAACCGCAGGCGCGGCAGGTGCGACGCGAAGACAGACGATCGATAATGACCTCGGGGGCCACATCGACCAGAAGGGCACAGTCGATCTCGCGACCCATGGCGGAGAGCTCGGAATCGAGCGTCACGGCCTGGGCGGTGTTGCGCGGGAAGCCGTCGAGGATGAAGCCCTGCTGGGCGTCATCGGCGGCAAGGCGCTCCTTGACAAGGTCGATCACGAGCTGATCGGGAACGAGCTCGCCAGCGTCCATGTACTTCTTAGCCTGAATACCAAGCTCGGTGCCACCCTTGACGGCAGCACGCAGCAGGTCGCCCGTGGAAATGTGAGCGACGCCAAACTCGGCGACGAGCTCCTGTGCGACGGTGCCCTTACCGGCACCCGGAGCTCCGAGCAATACGAGGTTCATGAGCAATCCTCCTCTAGCCTATTTAAAGAATCCATCGTAATCATACATCTTGATCTGGCCTTCGAGCTTATCGACCGTGTCGAGCACGACGCCGACCATGATGAGGATGGACGTGCCGCCAAATGCCTGGATCAAATGGTTACCAGTGAAGGAGAAAATAATCGAAGGCACGATGGCGATGAGCGCCAAAAAGACAGCGCTGGGAAGCGTGATCTTGTTGAGCGCGTTCTTGATGTAGGCCGCGGTAGCCCTACCCGGACGGACGCCCGGAATAAAGCCGCCCTGCTTCTTAAGGTTGTCGGCCGTGTCATCGGGGTTGAACACCATGGAGGTGTAGAAGTACGCGAAGAACACGATGAGGACAACGTTAAGCACCCAGTTGAGCCAACCGGTCGAAAGCGCGGAGGCAACTGCCTGAATCCAGCCGATGCCGGGGAAGAACACGGCAATCTGAGCCGGGAAGTACAGCAGCGCCGAAGCGAAGATGATCGGCACGACACCCGCGGTGTTGACCTTGATGGGCAGGTAGGTGGTCTGGCCACCCATCATGCGACGGCCCACGACGCGTTTGGCGTAGGAGACCGGGATGCGGCGCTGGCCGCGCTCAAGGAAAACAATCAGCGGGATAACCAGCAGGATGATGGCGCAGATGATCACCATGGTGATGATGCCACCGGCATTGCCCTCAGTGCTGGAGAAGATAGCCTGCGGCAGACCGGCCATGATGTTCGCGAAGATGATCAGCGACATGCCATTGCCGATACCGCGCTGGGTGATGAGCTCACCAATCCACATGATCAGCATGGCGCCCGCGGTGAGCGTACCGACGATCATGAGGTCGAAGATGATCTCGGGAGCGCCGGCGCCATTAAAGCTGATGCCGAAGCTCTTAAAGAGGAAGAGGTAACCCACGGAGTTGAGGATTGCCAGAGCCAGGGTGAGGTAACGCGAATACTGCGTAATCTTGGTCTGACCGACCTCGCCCTCGCGGGCAAGCTCATGCAGGGAAGGCACGACGGCCTGGAGCATCTGGAGGATGATCGAGCTGGTGATGTAAGGCATGATGCCCAGCGAAAACACCGACACATAGCTCAAAGCGCCGCCAGAGAAAAGATTCAGGAGGGCCATAGCACCTGCGGCGACCGAATTGTTATCGGTCGAGAAAAGGCCCAGCATCCCCTGGAAGGGAATGCCGGGCACAGGAACGTGCGCACCAATGCGGTACACGACGAGCATAGCTATGGTAAAAAGAATCTTTTCGCGCAATTCTTTGATGCGGAAAGCATTCTTAAGACCATTTAGCACGGCAGCTCGACCTTTCCGCCGGCGGCCTCGATCTTGGCCTGCGCAGAAGCGCTGACCTTGTCGACCTTGACCGTGAACTTCTTGGTGAGCTCACCATTGCCGAGCACCTTGACGGGCTCGAACTCGCTCTTGGTGATGCGAGCGGCCTTAAGAGCGGCACCGTCGATCACAGCGCCGTCCTCGAACTTACGCTCAAGACGCTCAACGTTAACAGCGGTGTACTCGATACGACGGGGGTTGCGGAAGCCCGGAAGCTTGGGCAGGCGCATAGCCAGCGGAGTCTGGCCACCCTCGAAGCCGGCACCCTTGGTGCCGCCAGAGCGGGAACCCTGGCCCTTCTGGCCGCGGCCAGAAGTGGTGCCGTGACCCGAAGAATTGCCACGGCCGACGCGCTTGCGGTTCTTGGTGGAACCGGGCGCGGGAGTAAGATCGTGAAGCTGCATTTGCTACTCCTCTACAATCTCGACAAGGTGCTTGACCTTGAAGATCATGCCGCGGACGGACTCGTTGTCAGCAATCTCGCGAACCTCGCGGATCCTGTGGAGACCGAGGGCACGGACAGTACGGACCTGGTCCTGCTTGCAACCGTTGGTGCTGCGGACCTGCTTGATCTTGATGGTGTCAGCCATGCTTAGTTCTCCTTACCGACGAACATCTCGGAGACCGTCAGGCCACGGCGAGCCGCGACGTCCTCAGGGCTGGAGAGCTCCTTGAGGCCCTCGACGGCAGCCTTGATGATGTTGAGGCCGTTGTCGGTACCGAGGGACTTGGACAGGACGTTCTTGATGCCAGCAAGCTCGAAGAGGGGACGCACGGCGCCGCCGGCGATAACGCCGGTACCCTCGACAGCGGGCTTGATGATGATGCGGCCGGCACCAAAGTGACCGAGAACCTCGTGCGGAATGGTGCCCTGATCGGTCACCGGCACGTGGAACATGTTCTTCTTGGCATCGAGAGACGCCTTGGAGATGGCCATGGGCACCTCAGCGGACTTGCCCATGCCAACGCCGACATTGCCCTTGCCGTCGCCAACGACGACGAGAGCGACGAGGCTCATGCGACGACCACCCTTGACGGTCTTCGACACGCGGTTGATGTAAACGACGCGCTCCTCGAACTCGGAGGCCTCGCGCTGCTGCTTCTGATTACGAGCCATGTGCTACATACCTCCTAGAACTCGAGACCGGCGGCACGAGCACCGTCGGCGAGGGCCTTGACGCGGCCATGGTAGATACGGCCACCGCGATCGAAGGCGACCTTGGTGATGCCGGCCTCGATGGCACGCTTGCCAACGAGCTGACCGACCTTCTCCGCAGCCTCCTTGTTCGAGGTGTGGGTGCCCTTGAACTCGGCCTCGAGGGTCGAGGCAGAGACGAGCGTCAGGCTGGAGCCCTTGCTGTCGTCGATGATCTGGGCATAGATGTTGGCGTTAGTACGGGTCACGCGAAGACGCGGACGCTCGGAGGTACCCGAGACCTTGCCGCGAACACGACGCTGACGACGCTTGAGGCCTTCCAGCTTCGCCTTATGCTTGTTCATACGTAAACTCCTAAAAAGGTTGATCTTGCCAGCACCTGACGGGGTGCTGGTCTTATGCGAGTGAGTCGGTTACGACTACTTGGCGGCCTTACCCAGCTTGCGGCGGATGTGCTCGCCAACGTAGTGGATACCCTTGCCCTTGTAAGGCTCGGGAGGACGATGGCCGCGGATCTCAGCGGCGATCTGACCGACCTGCTGCTTGTTGATACCCTTGACGTTCACGTGGGTGTTGTCGGGAACCTCGAAGGTGATGCCCTCGGGAGCCTCGACGATCACGGGGTGCGAGAAGCCCAGGGAGAACTCGAGGTTCTTGCCCTTCTGCTGCACGCGGTAACCGACGCCGGCGAGCTCGAGCTTCTTCTCGAAGCCCTCGGAAACGCCAACAACCATGTTGTGGATGAGGGCGCGGGTGAGGCCGTGGCGGGCACGGGTCTCACGCTCGTCGTCGGGACGGGAAACGGTGAGGACATTGTCCTCGACGTTGATAGCGAGCTTCTCAAAGACATCGAGCTCGAGCTGGCCCTTGGGGCCCTTGACGACAACGTTGTTGCCGTTGACTGCCACTTCGACTCCGGCGGGAATCTGGACAGGCTTATTACCGATACGAGACACGGTGATCTCCTTTCCTTCTACCTACCGAGCGAATTACCAGACGTAAGCGATGATCTCGCCGCCGACGTTGTGCTTGCGAGCATCGCGGTCGGTCATGACGCCATGGCTGGTGGAAATAATGGCGGTACCAAGGCCACCGCGGACGCGGGGCATGTCGGCAACGCCGGTGTACTTACGCAGGCCCGGCTTGGAAATGCGGCGGATGCCGTTGATGACCTTAGCCTTCTTGGGACCATACTTAAGCGTGATGTGCAGAGTCTTCTGGGGAACGGTGTCCTCGACATCGTAGCCCTCGATGTAGCCCTCCTCGTGCAGAACACGAGCGATCTCGACGAGCTTCTTGCTGCTCGGCATGGAGACCGTGGCCTTGTTCACAGAGTTAGCGTTACGGATGCGCGTAAGCATATCTGCGATCGGGTCTGTAAGGTTCATACAGATTCTCCTTCGTTCTTGATGAACACGTGCTCTTGGTTCTTCGCCGCCCTTAACGGCAAAGCCTTTTTAGCGCGTTTTCCCTGTTCCAAACTGATGCTTGAAACGCTGGTAGTGACTTACCAGCTGGCCTTCTTAACGCCGGGAAGCTCGCCCTTGAGTGCAAGCTCGCGGAAGCAGACACGGCACAGGCCGAACTTGCGGTACACAGAGTGCGGACGGCCGCAGCGCTGGCAGCGCGTGTACTCACGAGTAGAGAACTTCTGCTTGCGATTGCACTTGACGATCATCGATGTCTTAGCCACTTATATCCTCCTCACATAGAGTATTGTTCGCCCCAAGCGCCGCCCCCTTGTGGGAACGGCGCTTATAGGGCAGGTGAACCTATTTCTTGAACGGGAAACCGAAGGCGTCCAGAAGGGCCTTGGCCTCCTCATCGGTATTGGCGGTGGTCACGAAAGTGATGTCCATACCGCGCTGGTGATCGACGGAGTCGAAGTCGATCTCGGGGAAGATGAGCTGCTCGGTGACGCCCATGGAGAAGTTACCACGGCCGTCGAAGCTCTTGGCGGAGATGCCGCGGAAGTCGCGGATACGGGGGATCGCGACGGAGGTCAGACGATCGAAGAACTCCCACATACGGTCGCCACGCAGGGTAACCTTGCAGCCGATCGGCATACCAGCGCGCAGGCGGAAGGTAGCGATGGACTTGCGGGCACGGGTGATCATCGGCTGCTGGCCGGTGATGGCGCGCAGGTCGCGCACGGCACCGTCGATGGCCTTGGAATCGGTAGCGGCCTCGCCGACACCCATGTTCACGACGATCTTCTCAAACTTGGGGATCATCATGACGTTCTCGTACTGGAACTTGTCCTGAAGCTGCTGCTTGACCTCGTTGTTGTACTTGGTCTTCAGACGCGGCACATACTTCTCTTCTGCCATTGTTCACTCCTTCTTGGGGTTTTAAGCACGGGGCGTGGCCACGATGGGTTGTCCTCGTGCCTCCTGGCTGCATCCGCGCCGCTCATGGCATTTTGCGGTTTGGACTCGACGCAGCAGGAGCCGACAAAACAATCGGTACTATACGCGCATTGGGTGCGTATTTCCAGAAAAACCTCGTCTGCCTGCACAACTCCACAACTCCCCCGCACAAATGGGTCCCAAAAAGCAGTTGCGGTGAAATAGGGACTGTTGGGCGGCCTAACAGGCTTAAACAATCCGTATTTCACCGCAACTTAATTGGTGGGGATGCGATTAGCGCTTGCGGGGGACGAGTTTGGTGCGGCGCAGGTGGATCATCTCGGCGGCGATGGAGATGGCGATCTCCTCGGGGTCCTCGGCCTCGATGGCAACGCCGATCGGAAGGTGCAGCTCGTCGATCTGGTCCTGCGTAAAGCCCTCCTGCTCCAGGCGGGCACGCACAAAGGCCGTCTTGCGGCGCGAGCCCAGACAGCCCAGGTAGGCAGGCTTGGCGCGCATGGCCTGAATCACTACGTCGATATCGGACTTGTGACCCGCCGTGGCGACGACCACCAGGTCGCGCGGGCCGATGGGGCACTGCTTGCTCAGGCTCTTGTAGTCGACCAGACGACGGTCGTAGACACCGGGCACCCATTCGGGGGTCAGCGTGCCGGGGCGGTCGTCGCAAGCCACGACGGCAAAGCCCGCCGCCGTGAGCACGCGCGCCGTCGCGGCGCCCACGTGTCCGCAGCCAAAGATGTAGGTCAGGCCCTCGGGGCAGAGCGTCTCGATGTGCGCCGCGGGAATCTCGGAGGCGGCGTTGGTGTAGGTAACCTTACTCCCCTCCTCCACCAGCGAAAGCTCGGGGCAGCCCGTAATGGTGCGGCGCGATTCCTCGCCATGGTACTCGGCCACATCGCCCTCGAGCGCGCTCGCGATAAACGGCTCAAAGTCGATGACGAAGTCGCCGATGCGTCGATACGCCAAGACGTCGGCAATTTCCTGGAACAACGGTGCCTGAGTCGCATCCAGATGCAGGTAGCACAGGCAGATGGCTCCGCCGCAGATCATACCGGTATCGGAGTTCTCGCCGCCCATGGTGTAGCGGACCAGACGCGATTGCCCCGCGGCCAGCAGCTCTCGCGCCTCGTCCAGCGCAAAAAGCTCGATCTTGCCGCCGCCGATGGTGCCCGCCTGGTTACCGTCGGCAAAGACGGCCATCCAGGCGCCCACGCCGCGTGGCGACGACCCCGCCGTGCCGGCCACGACCACGAGCTCGCACGTCTCGCCAGCACGCAGGGCGACAAGCGCCGCATTCACAACATCGAGCTTTTCCATTGCCGCCTTCTATCCTCTAAAGATATCGGTGAGCATAGCGAGTGCCTCGAGCACGCCGCCGCCGACCGACGTCGCCTTGTCCGAAATGTAGTTGATATAGCTGGCATCGCCGCGCGGATCGACATCGGCGCATTTAAAGCCCTCAGTCACCCGCACGCCGTTCGCCAAAAGCCCGCGCAGACAGCCATCGATCTGCGTGCGCATGGGCGTATCGCCCGCGTAGCCAATCACGTCTCCGGCACGCACGATGTCGCCGATTGCGCGGTCGGACCGAAACACGCCGGCGGCGGGGCTGTGAATAACGCGCTCCCTGCCATAGCCGGCGATAATGCCCGGCACGCCCGTGTTGGGCTGGGGCGAACCTTGGGTAATGACACGGCCCAGGAAATGCCCGCGCATGGTCTCGACCACGGCGTCGCAGTCAACCGGCGCGGTAAAGCCCGGCCCCACGGCAATAACGGCAGGCGCCATGTCGCGCGTGGTACCCAGGTTGCGCTTGGCCAGAATCGCGTCGACCACAGCCGCGGGTTTAAGCTCATCGAGCATCTTGGCCTGAGGGTCCACCACCACGGCGACATCCCCCGCTTGGGTAATCTCGAGCGCCTCAGCCGGCGTCTGCGCCAAGCGAGCGCGAATGCCCTCGACCTGGACCTCGCCCAGGCGAATAGCCTCGCAAAAACTGATTGTGCGGCGGATGCACGTGGGGACCGCGATATCGGCCATAACGACCGACACGCCGGCGCGCACCAAGCGAGCGGCGACACCCGTGGCGATATCGCCGGCGCCGCGAACATAAACGAGCATTCCCGGGGCACCTCCCTGTGCTACGGTTTGAGCAGAGCAAAAGCGGTTCGACCGCTACTCTGATGATTATTTATTATCACAGTATTATACGGCGGTGAACAGATGGAAACGGTTAGCGGCAATCTTGCCTCGGCGCTCAGGATCGAGCCGGGCATTACCGCAATTATCGGCAGCGGTGGCAAGTCGACCTTGCTAAAGACGCTCGGCCTTGAGCTTATGCGCGCTGGCGGCCGCGTGCTCCTCTGCACCACCACGCATATGTTCCCCGTCGCCGGCGTGCCGTGGGACGGGTCGAGCCGTCGCCTGGACGCCGCGCCTTGGAAGCCGGGCGCCTCGCATGTTCCCGGTTGCACCTGTGAGGCGTGCGCGGGCATGAGCCACGGAAGTATCTGCCAGGCGGGTGTTTTGGACCCGGAGACGGGCAAACTCTCCTCCCCTGCCGAGCCGCTCGACCAGCTGGCGCAGCGCTTTGACTACGTCCTGGCCGAGGCGGACGGCAGCAAGCGGCTCCCGCTCAAGGCCCACGCCGCCTGGGAGCCGGTGATTCCCTCTGGCACGGCCAACATCGTCTGGATCGCCGGCGCCTCAGGGCTCGGCAAGCCCATCAACGAAGCCGTCCACCGCCCCGAGCTCTTTTGCGAGCGTTGCGGCTGCGAGCTCACTGACATCGCCACGCCCGAGCGCGTCGCCATGGTGCTCAATGCCGAGATGCAGGCGCTGAAACTCAGCACCGCGCGCGTCATGCTCAACCAAGTCGACACGCTCAGCGACCCCACGATGGCCGACCGCTTCGAGGCAGCTCTCGACCGCCCCGTCGTCGCCAGCAGCCTCAAGTAGCCGGCCCCGTCTCCTCAGTTGCGGTGAAATACGGACTGTTTGGCCACCTAATGGCCGCAAACAGTCCGTATTTCACCGCAACTGCGGAGGGGACACGGCATCTTTGCTGCTAGCGAGGCACGTAGCGACCGGGCTGGGCTCCGGTGGGCTCGCCATCGCGCGCCACCAGCACGCCGTTCACAAACACGGCCTTGGCGCGGCCATGTGCCCCAAAACCCTCGAGCGGCGTGTAGTCCACAGCTTGATGCTGTGTCGCGGCACTGATTGTCCAGCGCGCTTTGGGATCCCACACGCACACATCGGCATCGGCGCCCTCGGCAAGACAGCCCTTGCGCGGGTACATGCCAAACACGCGCGCCGGGTTCTCGCTCATCAAGCGGCACAGATCCTCGGGTCCCAGCTGTCCCTCAAAGCTCGTGGCAATCGCGACGGGACGATGCTCCACGCCGGGCCCGCCGTTGGGAATCGCGCGGAAATCGTCGCGCCCGCGGTCCTTTTGCCCGTGCAGGTTAAAGCTGCAATGATCGGTCGCAATCGTATCGATCTCGCCGGCCACAAGCGCCTCGCGCAGCGCGGCACGGTCGCCGGCATGGCGCAGCGGCGGGCTCATCACGTACTTGGCGCCCGCAAAGCCGTCCTCGCCCTGCTCCAGATAGCAGGTGTCGTCGAGCATCAGATACTGAGGGCAGGTCTCGACATAGATATTCTTCTGCCCGCGCGCCTTGGCCGCACGAATGGCCTCGAGCCCCAACTTGGTCGAAAGGTGCACCACGTTGACTGGGGCGTCGCCGGCCAGGTGCGCCAGATACAGCAGGCGGCTCACGGCTTCGGCCTCACACACGTCTGGGCGGCTGAGCGCATGCCCCTCGGGCCCATGAATCCCCTGCTCGTACACGCGCTTCTGCAGCTCATTCACCAGCGTACCGTTCTCGCAATGCACGCACAGTATGCCGCCAATACGCTTGAGCTCCTCGAGCACCTCGAGCGTCTCGGCATCGTCCAGGCGCAAATGATCGTAGGCAAAGTAGGTCTTAAACGACGATACGCCCGCCTCGCGCATAGCCGAAAGATCGGCGCGGTTGCGTTCATTCCACTCGGCGAGTGCCATATGAAAGGCGTAGTTGGCCGTGCAGGTTCCGTCGGCACGGCGATGCCACTCGGCCAAGGCATCGGGCATGGTCACGCCGCGATCAGCCGTCGCGTAGTCCACGATGGTCGTCGTACCGCCGCAGGCAGCCGCGCGCGTGCCGGTCTCAAAGCTATCGGCCGTCCAATCCATGCCAGTCCAGCACTGCATGTGCGTGTGGCCGTCGATAAAGCCGGGAAACACCCAGCAGCCCGTGGCATCCTCGACGGTATCGCCCTCGGCCGGCTCAATCGCCGCGGCGATCCGCGCGATCTTATCGCCATCCATGGCAAGATCGGCGCGGCGAAGCCCCTGGGGCGTCACAAGCGCGCCGTTTTTGATGATGATCATGTTGCTCCTTATCGATTCATACAGTTGGCCACGCGATCAAAATACGAGCAGGCGGCGATATGCTCCGCTATGCGTCGCTGTCCCTTGGCGGTATCGACATCCCACAGCTCATAGGCGCGCGCTTCGACCAGTGCAACGTCGACGCGGCCTTTGAGAATCGAGCCCCCGCCGTCCTTGCCCTCAAGACGTATGAGCGCATCGAACAGTTCCGCCGGAAAGAGCACCGGACTCGAAGGCTCACCGTTGCACGCAAGACGCACCGGATGTTTGCGGCCACGCTCGTCAAACGCGCGAACCATGGCCTCAAAAGAATCCGAACTCACGAGCGGCTGGTCGCCCGGCAAAAAGAGGCAACCTTTCCAGTTGCGTTCGACTCCCCACGAGAGGCCCGCACGGACGCTTTCGCTGCGCAGCTCGCCATCGTGCAGCACGCACGGGCAATGCTTGTCCTCGCAAATCTGAGCGACCTCGGGCCAACGCGTCGAAACCACAACGTCAAAGCCCCGGGGAACCGAATCGATGGTCCGGGCAATCAGCGGCTCGCCACAGATATCGGCGAGCATCTTGTTGGAGCCAAACCGCTTGCCCTCGCCCGAAGCCATAATGACGCATCCAAGTTTCATGGTGATACCCCCCCTGAAACCATCGTACCCATAACTCGCGCCGCGGGCATCCACATCGAAAGCGCTTATCCCGCACGCCCGCGATGCAAAATAGGGGCACCCCGCCAGTTGGCAGAGCGCCCCCTTTACATGGCTTACCTCAGCCCGGCTTTAGGCCTGGAGCCAACGGGCGGTGTTGCGCTCGTCGAGGGCCTTGAGGGTAGCGGCGGGATCGGCAACCTTCTGCAGGAACATCATGGCAGCGATGGCGTACGGCTTGTAGCTAGCCTCCTTGTACATGCCCACGCGGTGCATGTCGAAGACGTCGGCGTTAACCTCGCCGTGCTCGCAGGAGACACCGGAGATGTCGGCGGGCAGCGGGTGCATAAAGATGGTGTCCTGGCCGTTGGCAGTCTTCTCCATGAGCTCGGTCGTGGAGCACCAGTCCTGATGGGTAGCGTTCTGGGCGAGCAGCTCCTTCTCGAGCGCTGCGATGCCGGCGTCGTCGCCCTCGGCGTACAGGTTGGTACGCTTCTCCATGGCGGCAAACGGAGCCCAGCTCTTGGGGATCACGATGTCGGCGCCCTCGAAGGCCTCGGCCATGGTGTTGGCCTGCTTAAAGGTGGTGCCGGACTCGGCGGCATAGCTCTTGGCGCGCTCGACGACCTCGGGCATGAGATCGTAGCCCTCGGGGTGAGCCAGAGTGACGTCCATGCCAAAGCGGGGCAGCAGGCTGATCAGCGACTGCGGGCAGGACAGCGGCTTGCCGTAAGAGGGCGAATAGGCCCAGGTGACGGCAACCTTCTTGCCCTTGAGGTTCTCGAGGCCGCCAAACTCGTTGATGAGGTAGAGCATGTCGGCAGAGGACTGCGTGGGGTGATCGGAGTCGGACTGCAGGGAGATGAGCGTGGGACGGTGATCCAGAACGCCGTCCTCGTAAGCCTGCTGGACAGACTCGGAGACCTCGGCCATGTAGGCATCGCCCTTGCCGATGTACATGTCGTCGCGGATGCCGATGACGTCGGCCATGAAGGAAATCATGGTAGCGGTCTCGCGGACGGTCTCGCCGTGAGCGATCTGGGACTTCTTCTCGTCCAGGTCCTGCAGCTCAAGGCCGAGCAGGTTGGCGGCCTTAGAGAAGGAGAAGCGCGTACGAGTGGAGTTGTCGCGGAACAGGGAGACGGCAAGACCGGAGTCGAAGATCTTGGACGAAACGTTGTTCTCGCGCAGCTCGCGCAGAGCGTCGGCGACGATGTAGAGCGCCTTGAGCTCATCGGTGGTCTTGTCCCAGGTGTGTAGGAAGTCGCTGCCGTACATACCCTTAAAATCGAGGCCGTTCAGCTGCTCGACGAGCTCGGTAAACTTAGCGTCCATGGAAATGTCCTTTCTAAAGGTGAAACGATCGCAATGAGTAGATGTGCTCCGGCATGCGCGTGTGGCTAGAACATGCAGAGCACTATGACGAGGACCCGCTACCGTCGAGGAAGCATGGGAGATAACGACCGCGGGCCCCAAGTCAACAAGGGGTGCCGGGGACATAAACTGTCCCCGGCTCAACAAGATCGAGGAATGGGACTAGTCGATCTTGTTGTTGGTCAGACCGGCGCGGAACACGGTGGCATCGCCATCGGCCTGGCTCGGATCGTAGAGGTTCAGGGCAGCCACATACATGGCGGCAGCGGTGACCAGGTCGTCCTTGTAGGTAACCTCGTTGGGAGCGTGAGCCTGAGACTCGGCACCCGGGCCAAAGCCGACGCAGGGGATGCCATAGCGGCCCTGGATGGAAACGCAGTTCGTGGAGAAGGTCCACTTGTCGCACAGCGGGCGACCGGTGCGCTTGTCCATGCTGGGCTCGCAGCCGATGCGCTCGTCACCGAACATGGCCTTGTGGGCGTCGACGAGGGCCTTGACGTGCGGAGCGGTCTCCTTGTTGATCCACGTGGGGAAGTAAGCCTCGGTCTCGTAGACCTCGCCGGTCCAGGACGGACGGTCGTACATGTACATGGAAACCTTCACGTCGTCGCCGTACTTCTTGGCGGCCGGCAGGTTGCGGATCTCGTCCAGGCAGGACTCCCAGGTCTCGCCGGCGGTCATGCGACGGTCGATGGAGATGGCGCAGGAGTCAGCCACGGCGCAGCGGCTGGGGCTGGTGTAGAAGATCTGGCTGACGGTGCAGGTGCCGCGGCCCAGGAAGCGGGCGTCCTCGAAGTGCTCGGGGTTGTACTTGGGGTCGAGCATCTTGACGAGGCCCTTGATGTCGGTCGACTCGTCGCAGCCGTTGTTGTTGAGGGCGCGGACGTCGGCGATGATGTCGGCCATCTTGTAGATGGCGTTGTCGCCGCGGTCGGGAGCGGAGCCGTGGCAGGAGGTACCGTGAACGTCGACGCGGATCTCCATGCGGCCGCGGTGACCGCGGTAGATGCCGCCGTCGGTCGGCTCGGTGGAGATGACGAATTCGATCTGGTTTCTCGCGTCCTCAGGGCCCTTGAAGTATTCGTTGACGATGGACTGCCAGCAC
>UQWG01000043.1 GCA_900544645.1 uncultured Collinsella sp. | reverse complement strand
CCTGCATACAGACTCAAGCGAGTCTTACGCCTTGACGGTCGCAACGCCCCTGAAGGACATGCTCGTCGTGCCGATGCCCTTGAAGCCATCGAGAGCCTCGCCGTTGGGCGCAGTGGACGGATCGTCCCAGGAAGCGGAGACGGTCTTGACGTGGACAACGGGGTACAGAACGGCGTTGTCGGCAATGATGTCGAAGCACTCGTTCCACTTCTTCTGCTGTTCGTCGCCCTCGGCGGCAAGAGCCTCGTCCATGAGAGCGTGGAGCTTCTGCCACTCAGCGGACTCCTTCCACGGGCAACGGGTCTGCATCCAGACGTTGTCGCCGTACCACCAGTTGAGCAGCAGGTCGGGGTCGGCGCCGAAGCAGGAAGGATCGCCAGGGGCAAGGAGGATATCGTAGGCCTCGCCGCCGTCGATGGCAGCGTAGGTAGCCGGCGAGGTATCGGTCTGGATGGTCACATCGAAGCCGAGAGCGTCGAGGTCGTTCTTGACCTGGGCGGCCATGCCCTTAATCTGCTCGTTGTCGGTGGTGCGCAGGGTGATGGCACCCGGGGTGATGCCAGACTCCTCGATGAGCTTCTTAGCCTTCTTGGCGTCGGTCTTGTATACCGTGGAAGCCTCATGATAGTTGGTGAAGCTCTTGGGCAGGTAGCAGCTGGCAGCGGTGGCAAGGCCGGCGAAGGTGTTGCTGACCATCTTCTCGGTGTCGAGCGCATACATGACAGCCTGACGGACCTTGACGTTGTTCCAAGGCTCCTTGGCGACGTTGAACATGATGAAGCGGGTGCCGAAACCCTGGACGTTGTCAATCTTGCAGCCGGCGCTCTCGAGCTGGTCGACGGCGTCAGCGGTAACGAGCTCCATAACGAGCGTGGAGCCCTCCTGCTGAGCGGTAACGCGAGCGGTGGGGTCGGTCAGGATGCTGTACTGGATCTTCTTATCCTCGGCAGCGTACTCACCGTTGTACTCGGGGTTGGGAACCAGGGTGATCTCGGTATCGGAGATAGAGTCGTACATCCAGGGGCCGGAGCCGATCGGCTGCTTGGCGCGATCCTCCTCGGTCTGGGTAGCCGGGGTAACGCGGACGATGGCCAGACGATCCTTGAGCAGGGAGAAGTTGGGGACCTTGGTCTTGACCGTCACGGTGCTGGCGTCCTTGGCCTCGATGGACTCGAAGGGCTGGAAGAACGGAGCATAGGTAGCGGAAGCGGCGCAAGCGGTGTAGGAGGCAACGACATCGTCAGCGGTGACCTCGGTGCCATCGGAGAACTTGGCGCCCTTGCGGATGGTGACCTCGAAAGTGGTGTCGTCCACAGACTTGGGATCGTCGGTGGCGAGCTCGTTGAAGGTGCTGTAGTCGTGGTAATCGATGCCGTAGAGGCCCTCGACGACGTGCCAGTTAGCACCCAGGCCCACAGCGGAGCCGGTGCTGGCGGGATCGAAGCTGGACGGAGCGTAAGCGGAACCAGCGGTGATCACGCCGCCGCCACGGTTGGCGGAATCGGTGGAACCGGAAGCGGAACCCTCGTCGCTAGAGCTGCCACCGCAGCCAGTGAGACCAAGCCCTGCGACAGCAGCGACGCTGCCGGTGAGGCCGAGGAACGAACGCCTGGACATACCCTTGTTGATGATGGCCATGTCTTCTCCTATCAATAGAGAATCTTACTCGGGAGCACCTAGACTTGCCCCCGCGCAACTTGCGGACGACATATACCTTACCTACCGACGAACCCAACTGAGGTGCCGCGCTCGGCGACCGATACATACATACGCTTGAACGGTATTTACTACCGTTCACCGAATTCATTGACAAATGATTCGCCAGACAGTATGTATCGGCGAGGTGAGATATCAGTCTTCGTCAACCCGCAGGATAGCAGGGTTTTCGCTTGGGTTAGTCAAACGTTTTAGCGTTAATAAAACCCGAAACCAGCAGGCAATCATGGCGAAATAAATGGTTGAAAATCGCGCAATCATGTATATCAGTTGTTTAGGCTCGTGTTTAGCTATCGGAATGGCCAGCCGCCGCCTCGGCGCGCTCGGCATTCCATGCAACGAGCGCCTCGTGGACCGCCTTGGCAACATCGGCAGGTATGCCGCGAACTTCCGCGATCTCTTGCTCGCTCGCCGCGCGCAAACGCTTCATCGAGCCAAAATGGCGCATAAGGGCACGTTTTCTGGTGGGTCCCACACCTGGAACGTCATCGAGTACCGAAACCGTCATGGCTTTATCGCGCAACTCGCGGTGGAACGTGATGGCAAATCGGTGGGACTCATCACGTACCTGTTTAATAAGATAGAGCGAAGCAGACCCGGTCGGCAGCACGACAGGAGTCTCGTCCCAGGGCACAAAAACTTCCTCGTCGGCCTTCGCCAAGCCACAAACTGGTATATCGAGCCCAAGAGCCTCAAGTTGCTTGATCGCAGCGGTCAATTGCGGCTTACCGCCATCGACAACGAGCAAATCGGGGCGCGATCCAAAGCGCTCGTCGGCCATACGCTCGGAAGCATAGCGTCGTCCCAAAACCTCGGACATCGACACGAAGTCGTTTGCCTCGTCCAATTCGGCCTGAATTTTAAAACGACGGTATTGGCTCTTGTCGGCGCGCCCGTTGGTAAACACCACCATCGAGGCGACGGTAAAGGTTCCGTGCAGCGTCGAGATATCGAAGCACTCGATACGCATCGGCGGCGCCGGCAGCGCCAGCGCGCTTTCGAGCTCTAGGAGCGCCTGATTGGTGCGGTCGTCAGCGTACCCCGTTCGCATCATGTAGCGCATGAGGGCATGGCGCGCATTTTTGGATGCCATATCGAGCAAACGGTGCTTTTCGCCACGCTGCGGCCTATGGAGATGGCAGGAACGCTCGCGCTTGCCTGCAAGCCACTCCCCCAGCGCCTCCGCATCCTCAAGCTCGACAGAGAGGTTTATCTCAGCTGGAATATCAGCCGTCTCGTCGTAATAGCGCTTAAGAAAGCCCGATTGAAGTTCCTCTTCGTCGACATCCAAACCCTTATCGAGAATAAACTCGCAGGTTCGAACCGTTCGACCCTCACGCACGACAAAGACGCAAGCGGCGGAGATGGTCTCCTCGCGATAGAAACCGATGACATCGATATCGACACTGGAGGGAAAAACGACTTGCTGACGGTCGTCCAGACCCCTGATGACCTCCAAACGACGTTTGACGCGGGCAGCGCGCTCAAAGTCGAGCGCCTCGGCGGCATCCGCCATCTCGGAGGTCAGCTCATCGACGACATCCTTGCGGTGGCCCGACAAAAAGCGCTCGACACGCTTGACGTTCTTGGCATAGTCCGTAGGAGAAATCGCGCCGACGCATGCACCCGGGCCACGACCGACATGGTAGTCAAAGCAGGGACGCCCGTTTTGCGCGCAAATCATATTGACGATGTTTTCCTCGCCCTTGTGGGACTCGACGATACGGCGACAACGACGCCACTCCGCACAAGAAGCCGAGCAGATCGGGATAACCTTGCGCAGCGTATCTATCGTCTCACGTGCCGCACGGCTATCGGTATAGGGTCCAAAATAGCGCGTTCCCGGCTTATGACGCTCACGCGTGTATTTGATAGCGGGATACAGGTCGCCCTTTGTAATGGCGATAAAGGGATAGCTCTTGTCATCCTTGAGGTCGACGTTAAAGTACGGATGGTACTGACCAATCAAATTGCGCTCGAGCACCAACGCCTCATGCTCGGTCTCCACCACGATATAGTCAAAGCTCGCCACCAGCTGCATCATCAGCGGGATCTTTTGACGCTCATCCTGCAGTGTCACGTATTGGCGCATACGGGCGCGCAGGTTTTTCGCCTTGCCCACGTAGATGACATCGCCCTTGGCATCCTTCCAAAGGTAGCAACCGGGCTGCGTGGGAACGCGCGAAACCTGTTCGGCAAGCGTTGGAATGTTGTCGTGACCAGCCACACGCACCTACTTGCGACGAAGCAGCGCCGAGACCTCGGGCATCTTAAGGACGACGGCAAGGCCAAAGGTAACAGCAAGCGAGACGACACCCGCAACGCAAACGTAGCCAAGAGTAATCAGAATCGAGCCGCCAAGTGCCCCGACAAAGTGTTCAAGCGCCCACATGACGCCGGCGCCTGCGGCAGCACCTAGGCCACCGAGCAAAAGGCCAAAGAAACCGCCATGCAGGATAGATTTGACCTGAAGGCCACGCAGGCGACGACGCAGCCACCACAGCGAACAGCCGACCAAGATCACGTAGTCGACGACATACGAAAGCGCGATTGCCGGCATACCGAAGCCCAGCACAACGCCAAACAGCAGAACCGAGCCGGCCTGGCCGATGGCGGAATACAGGCAATAGCGGCTATAGGGCTTCATGTCGAGCAAGGCAGAGAAGCTCTTCTGCATCAACACGACCACGCCGTAGAGCGGCAGCGAGAGCGCCAGGTAGACAAGGTACTCGGACACCAGCGCCACGCCGGATTCATCGAACTTGCCAGCACAGTAGATCATGTTGAGCGGACGTGCGAAGACAATCAGGTACAGCGCGAACGGAATCAGAAAGAACAGCATCTGGGCGACGCCACGCGAAATGCCCGTGCGAACGCTGTCGTAATCCTTCTCCTGTGCGTCGTGAGAGAGCTCGGTATAGAGCGCCGTCGAAAGCGAGGCGGCAATCAGCGCGTAGGGCAGCGTGTACCACAGGCGCGCATAGGCGATGACGGAAGGACCCGTCTCGGGCTGGACCACCAGCGCGGCAGCGTTGGTGATAGAAGTCGAGACAAACATGCACACCGTGGCGAGCAACGTCGGGATACCGAGCGCAATCGTCTGGCGCAGCGCGGGGTCCTTAAAGTCGATATGGATATGGGGATGCACGCCGTGCTTGCCAAGCGCGGGAATCTGACATGCCATTTGAACAAAGACACCGAGGGTCGTACCGGCCGCAATCAAGATGATGCCGGCACGTTCGCCAAACTGTGCGGACACGGGCGCAAAACCCATAAAGCTCGCAATGACGATCACATTGTTGAGGACCGGGGCAAACGTCGACCAGAAGTAGTCGCGGTGTGCGTTGAGAACGCCCGAGAACACCGAGCCCAAACCATAAAACAGAATCTGGATGGCAAAGAAACGGAACATGAACGCAGCGGTATCCATGCTGCCGCCGTCACCCGAAAGGAACGATTGCGTCCAGATAAAGCCCGGGGCGAACACGGTCCCCAGCAACGAAATGCCACCCAGCACCAAAAGCAGAATGCCGAGCAGGTTGCCCACGTACTCGTTCGAGGCCTCGCGACCCTGCTCACGCCTCACGCCCATGTACACGGGCAAAAACGCCGTCACGAGCATGCCGCCCATCACGAGTTCGTAGAGCATATTGGGCAGGTTGTTGGCGACCTGATAGGAGGACGAGAGCAGCGACATGCCGATAGCGGCCGCCATTGCCCACGTGCGGATAAAACCGGTGACGCGAGACACGATAGTCAGGATGGTCATAAGCCCGGCGGAACGACCAACCGTGGAGTAGTCCGACGAGCCCATGTCGTCAGTGTCATCTCGCGACGAAGAAGCTTCGGATGAGGGTGTCTGAGGCGCAGATTCTTTAGCAAAATGAGCTCCGCGCTTCAATTCTTCCTGCGGCATCGCTCAGTCCTCTCTCGTAATCGCGGCAACCGTCGCCCCGCAAAATGCAATTAAATCATCGGGTGCAAGCTCGAGCTGATAACCACGCTTGCCTCCCGAAATAAAAATGGTATCCCAAAGGACACACGTCTCATCAATGAGCGTCCGGTAGCGTTTTTTCATACCGACCGGGCTGCAGCCGCCGCGAACGTAGCCAGTCGCCGCAAGCAAATCCTTCACATGCATCATGGCCAAGGACTTCTCCCCCGCGGCACGCGCGGCGGACTTTAGATCGAGCTCGTCGGCAACAGGGATGCAGCACACGACATAGTCGTTGGACGGTGTCACGCAGACCAAAGTCTTAAATCCTTGACCGGGCTCCTCGCCAAGCTGCTCCGAAATCGCGACCCCCAGGCCCACCGACTCATCGCCATCGTCTTCGTACGTATGTAGAACATAGGAAATGCCGGCGCTTTCCAGCTCGCGCATCGCATTGGTTTTTGGCGTCTTTACAGCCTTTGCCATGACATATCCTTTCCCTCGCATTCGGACGCAAGGATTAAGTATATGTCCAATTCGGCTGCATACGTCACTTCGGCACAGCAAGCGCCATCGAATCACAAGGAGTCGATGGCGCCCATAAACTGAATCGCCTATTTATTGAGCATCAAGTTGAGCTTGACGCTCCCGGTCACGCCTGAGCAACGGCGCCAAAAACTTGCCCGTATAACTCTGCGGACAGTCCGCAACCTGCTCCGGTGTGCCCGAAACCACGACGGTTCCGCCGCCGTTACCGCCCTCGGGACCCATATCGATCAGGCGGTCGGCAACCTTGATGACATCAAGGTTGTGTTCAATCACCAGCACCGTGTTGCCCGCATCGACCAAGCGCTGCAGCACATCGAGCAGCTGGCGGACGTCCTCAAAATGAAGGCCGGTCGTCGGCTCGTCCAAAATATAGAACGTCTTGCCCGTCTGGCGTCGATGAAGCTCCTTGGCGAGTTTCACACGCTGCGCCTCGCCGCCCGAAAGCGTCGTGGCGGGCTGGCCCAGGCTCACGTAGCCCAAGCCTACATCGTACAGCGTCTGGAGCTTGCGCTTAATCTGCGGGATATTCCCAAAGAAAGCCAGTGCCTCGGCCACGCTCATGTCAAGTACGTCCGAGATGGTCTTGCCACGGTAGGTGACCTCGAGTGTCTCGCGGTTGTAGCGTTTACCGCCGCAAACTTCGCAGGGAACGTAGATATCGGGAAGGAAGTGCATCTCGATCTTGATCTGCCCGTCGCCCTTGCACGCCTCACAACGCCCGCCACTCACATTAAAGGAGAAACGACCCGGCGAGTAGCCGCGCGCCTTCGACTCCGGCGTACTCGCAAACAGCGCGCGAAGATCATCCCACAGGCCGATATAGGTAGCAGGGTTGGAACGCGGCGTGCGGCCAATCGGCGACTGGTCGATATCGATAACCTTATCGATACACTCGATGCCCTCGATTTTCTTATATGGACCCACAGGGCGCGTCGAACGGTGAATGGCATTCGTAAGGGCAGGCGCAATGGTATCGGTAACCAGGGAGCTCTTGCCCGATCCCGACACGCCGGTAACAACCGTAAGCGTACCAAACTCGATCTTGGCAGTAACGTTTTTGAGGTTGTTGGCTCGAGCGCCCGTAATTTTAAGGCAGCCGCGACCGGGCTTGCGCCGTTCATCAGGCACCCGGATCATTCGTTTGCCGGTCAGATAAGCGCCCGTCATCGACTCAGGACACGCCATGATATCGGCAGGCGTTCCCGCCGCGACTACGTGTCCGCCGTTGACGCCGGCGCCGGGCCCCATGTCGATCACGTAATCGGCGGCACGGATTGTATCCTCGTCGTGTTCGACGACGATAACGGTATTGCCGATATCGCGCAGGCGCTCGAGCGTCTTGATCAAGCGCTCGTTGTCACGCTGATGAAGACCGATCGAGGGCTCGTCCAGAATATAGAGCACGCCCATGAGACCCGCGCCGATCTGCGTTGCCAGACGAATACGCTGCGCCTCGCCACCGGAAAGCGTCGCCGAGGCACGATCGAGTGTCAGATAGTCGAGTCCAACATCGACCAGAAAACGCAAGCGCTCCAGGATTTCCTTGACGATACGGCCGCCGATACACTGTTGGCGCTCGGTGAGTTCCAGGCCCTCAAAAAACTCGAGCGACTCGCGGCACGACAGGCAGCAAACCTCATAAATGGACTTGCCGCCCACGGTGACGGCGAGCATCTCAGGGCGCAAACGAGCGCCGTGGCAGCTCGAGCACGGCTCCTCGCGAATGTACTTCTCCAAGCGCGCCTTGGTGTTCTCGTTGGTTGTCTCGGTATAGCGCTCGTACAGGATATTGCGCACACCCGAGAACTTGGTGTCCCACTGGCTGCGACGTCCGTCGAGCTTTTGGTAGTCGACCGAAATCTTCGTGTCGCCCATGCCATCCAAAAACGCACGACGCACCCGCGGAGGCAAGTCCTCCCACGGCGTATCGGCGCTCACCTTAAAGTGTTTGCAGACCGCAGCAAAAATCTGCGGATAGTAGTTCGAATTGCCAAACAGGCTACCAAAGACTCCGTCGGCAATGGATTTCGAGGGGTCCTCAATCAGCGCCTCGGCATCAACGGTTTTCTTAAAGCCCAGGCCGTCGCACTCAGGACATGCGCCATAGGGAGCGTTGAACGAAAAATCACGCGGCTGAAGATCGTCAATGGAGTGTCCATGCTCCGGGCACGCCAAGGCCAACGAATACTCCAGCAGCTCGCCCTCGGTCCCCTCGGGAGCATCACGATCGGGCAGCATGTACACGTTTACGTTGCCGTGAGCCAGCGCGGTCGCCTGCTCAACAGACTCGGCGATACGGCCCAGAGAGTTCTCACGGATCACGATGCGATCGACCACGACCTCGATATCGTGCTTGAACTTCTTGTCCAGATCGATCGAATCGTCGAGCGAACGCACTTCGCCGTCGACACGCACGCGGCTAAAGCCCTCGGCGCGAAGGTCCTCAAACAGTTTGGTGTACTCGCCTTTTCGCCCGCGCACCACCGGTGCCAGCACAAACGCGCGGCGGCCCTCCCCCGCCGCCAAGACCTTGTCGGCAACCTGGTCGGTCGTCTGGCGCTCAATGACGCGGCCGCATTCGGGACAGTGCGGGGTGCCCACGCGGGCGAACAGCAGGCGCAGATAGTCATAAATCTCGGTTACGGTGCCAACCGTCGAGCGAGGGTTTTTAGACGTCGTCTTTTGGTCGATCGACACCGCCGGCGAAAGGCCGTCGATTGAATCCAAGTCGGGTTTGTCCATCTGGCCCAAGAACTGGCGCGCATAGCTTGAAAGGCTCTCGACGTATCGACGCTGGCCCTCGGCATAGATAGTGTCAAATGCCAGCGAGCTCTTGCCCGAGCCAGAAAGACCGGTAATGACCACGAGTTGGTCACGCGGAATGGAAACATCGATATCACGGAGGTTGTGCTCACGAGCGCCGCGAATAACGATAGAAGAATCAGACATGGAAGCTCCTTGCCTCCTATTGCATCGAATCATACTGCCGATGAGTTTAGCGCACTCGACGCGCACAGATGTTCGTAATACAAGATTCGCAGACCTTTAGCTTTGCGTATCGGGTGCTTTGTTTCTCGAAATGCCGTGGAAAGGTTACAGTAATCTACTACTGAACTTAATTTGCTGTAACAGAGGAACGTCCATGACCGAAGATATCCCCCTTGAAATCACTTCGAGCGACATGGCCAATCTGCCCATATTCATCGCCGTCCTTATCGTGGCCACCGTCGTCGTGCGCGTGTATTTTTCAATCAAACACAATGAAAAGCCGCCCATTGCCTGCGTCTTTTGGTGCGCGACGCTCCTCATCCCGCTCGGCGTGGTAGCTGCATGGATTACGAATCAATTGCTCGTAAATGAGGACAGTTCCCTATGGGTCCTTTCTTATTCGGCGCTCGGTGCCGCCGCCGTTATACTTCTTGTCGAGCCCTTGGTTTCGGGACTTATCGACCAAACCGATCTTGCGACGGGAACGGTTGCCTGTATTTGCCGTGACATCCTTGTCATCGCCGCTGTTTCAGCGCTCTCGTTCGTTTCACTTGAAATTGCCTGCAACGAAACGTTCTATCGCATTCCCGCCAACTCATTCGGGTTTTCCGTCGGGCTGCTCGCGACGGTTCTGCTCTCCCTTTATTTGCTGGGACAGCGTCATGGAGGCGTCATGGCCCTCGTGCCCGTCGCCTGTTGCATCCTTGGCATTGCCGAGCACTTCGTCATAACGTTTAAAGGCGAGGCCATCCTGCCAAGCGATATCTTGGCCCTTGGCACCGCAATGGAAGTGAGCGAGGGATACGAGTTTACCTTTACCGCCGGAATCGTAACCTCTCTAGCCCTGCTGGAGATTTCCCTGGGGCTTCTTTCGCTTATCCGACCGAGAAAGCTCCGTACACCCACCCATGTCTTCCCCGCAATCGCCGCCAACCTCTGCGCTTTTCTGCTAGTGACCGTTGTGGGGCTCTCGGGCTTTTCCAGCATCGACTTGGAGCAGGCGCTGAATTTTGGATTTGACCGTTGGCAGCCCATCACCACGTATGCGTCTCAGGGTTTTATCACTTCGTTCACCGAAATGGTCAACGAGTTGCCCATTGAGAAGCCCGAAGACTATACGCCCGATGAGGCGCAGAGCATCGAGCAGAAGCTCGCCGCCACCTACGACAGCACGTATGGCTCGAGCGAGCAGCGCGCGGCGGCCGTTGCCCAGTTCAATGAAATCAAGCCGACGATTGTTGCCGTCATGAATGAGAGTTTTAGCGACCTTTCGTGCTTTGAGCAGCTCCAGGCGGCCGGGTACACCGGCCCCGCATTCTACAACTCGCTTCCCGACACACTTGTTCGCGGCACCATGCTCGCTTCGGTCGCCGGTGGCGGAACGGCGAACTCCGAATTCGAATTTTTGACCGGAGCGACAACGGCCTTTGTCGGATTAGGCAAAATCCCCTATCAGCTATATCAGATGAATGGCGTCAACAGCCTGGCAAAGGACCTTAAGGAGCTTGGGTATACCGCTACCGCTATGCACCCGCAAAACCCCGTCAACTACCATCGAGATAAAATCTATCAGCAGCTGGGCTTTGGAGACTTTCTTTCAATCGGCGATTTCGAAGGTGCGCCCTGTTACCATGCCGGCGTATGCGACTACGCCACCTACGACAAGATACTCGACCTGCTTAGAACCGACGAAGCCCCGCAGTTCATCTTTGACGTCACGATGCAAAATCACGGCGGCTACGACTATGGCACCGTTCCCGCCGAGGAGCTGACAAACTATTGGGTCGAGGGAGCCAGCGAGGGCGCCAATAGCGCGCTCAACACCTATCTCACCTGCATCAACGCATCCGACCGGGACCTCGAGTACTTTATCAACGAGCTCCGCAATATCGGCAGACCGGTTGTTCTTGTCTTTTTTGGCGACCATCAGCCGAGCGCCGCAACGACTCTCAACGACGAGCTGTACCCTCAGGAAGATACGGCAAGCCACGCTTTCCGTATCTATCAGTCGACATATTTTGTCTGGGCTAACTATGAAATCGCCGGCAATACCGAGCTCAACGTCTACGACACCGTCGGGGCAAACGAGGTTGCAGCCATTACCCTTAATAAGATCGGCGCCCCGCTCACCGACTATCAAAAGGCCCTGCTTGCAACAAGGTCAGATGTGCCCACCATCAATGTCGCCGGCTACCTTGGTGCCGACGGGCTGCGCTACGACTTGGAATCTGAAGACAGCCCATACGCCTCGACGATCGACAAGCTGCAGCGCATGCAATACCTCGAGTTCGCCAGCAAAGTTCAGTAAGCCCGCCCATTCGCTTGGACCCATCGTATTGCAAGCACGCTCGGCCCAAATGCATCGTAAATGACTCCCGCTCGCAAACGAGGGTACAATGACGCTCGTGTCACATCACGGGGCCCCGGCCCCAACATATACAAAGGAGTCATACATGGGTTGCGAGCACGCACAGGCCGCCGGCGGACAAACGTCGCCGTCGCAATTTGAGGAGAATACGCTGTCCGAGGTCAAACGCGTCATCGCCGTGCTTTCCGGCAAGGGCGGTGTCGGCAAGTCGTTTGTCACCGGTGCCATCGCCACCGAGCTTGCCCGTCACGGCCACAAGGTCGGCGTCCTCGATGCCGACATCACCGGTCCCTCTATCCCCAAGATGTTCGGTATGAGCGGACGCCACGTCCATGCCCTTGGCAACCTCATGCTGCCTGAAATCTCCGAGCACGGCGTCAAGGTCATGAGCTCCAACCTTCTGCTCCAAAACGAGACCGACCCCGTCCTTTGGCGCGGTCCGGTCATCGCAGGCGCCATTAGGCAGTTCTGGAGCGAGACCTCATGGGGCCCCATCGACTACCTGCTGGTCGACATGCCTCCGGGAACAGGCGACGTCGCTCTCACCGTCTTCCAGTCACTGCCCGTCGACGGCATCGTCATCGTCACGAGCCCGCAGGATCTGGTCTCGATGATCGTCGCCAAGGCGGTCAACATGGCCGAGAAGATGAACGTCCCCATTCTGGGCATCGTCGAAAACATGAGCTATATTGAGTGCCCCGACTGCGGCAAGAAGATCGAGGTCTTTGGCAAGAGCAAGCTCCCCGAGGTCGCAGAACGCTATAACCTCGACATCTTGGGCACGCTTCCCATCAATCCGTCACTCGCCGAGGCCTGCGATAAGGGTGAGGTCGAGACCGCGCTGCCCGATGGCATGTTGCCCAAGGCAGTCTCTGCCGTCGAGGCCATTACCCCGCACGAGACCGACGAGGCCTAAGTGAACACGAGCGCCTTCTATGACGTCCTGGTAATCGGCGGCGGGGCTTCAGGCCTCGCCGCCGCCATTACGGCCGCACGTGCTGGCAAAAGCGTCTGCATCGTTGAGTGCGATGTCGCCTGCGGCCTTAAGCTCCTTGCGACCGGTAACGGCCGTTGCAACCTCTCCAACGAATCGATTGATCCTCAGCGGTATAACCACCCCGCATTCGTCGAATCTGTCATGAGGACCCAGCCCGAACAAGAGCTTATGGGTTTCTTCTCCTCGCTGGGCATCATGACAACCTCCGAGGAAGGCCGGCTGTACCCGCGCTCCCTTCGCGCCGAATCGGTGCGCGACGCGCTTCTCAACGTTTGCGACCGCCTAGGTATCACCTTAATCTGCGGAGCCAATATTGCCACGGCGCGCAAAGATCCCGAAGGCTGGGCACTCCAAATAAACCGTCCAGCGCGGGCGCTAAAGGCAAAAAAGCACGACGACCGAAAATCGGAGCTCCGCTCGCTTCGGAAGGCACTCGCCGATGTCCCTCGCAAGAACGAAGCCCTGCAGGCACATGCCGTAATTATCGCCACGGGCGGCAACCCCACCGGTATCGCCGATACGTTTGGCCTCCCCCTCACCTCGCTGCGCCCCATCCTCTGCCCCGTATCGGCAACGGTCGTTGGCGATCGGGCGGCACTCAAGACGTTGGATGGTCTGCGCGTCCGCGCCCGCTTGACGCTCACCCGTAACCATAGTGAGCTCTGGCACGAAGACGGTGAAGTACTGTTTCGAGCCTTCGGCATCTCGGGCGTCGCTGTCTTCAACCTCTCCCGTCGTATCCAGCGCGGCGATACGATCCTGCTCGACGTTTTCCCCGACCTCTCCAAAGACGAGCTGCTCGATATGCTCAACCGGCGCGTTGAGCTGCTCGGCGGCTTTTCGCCCCGCGATCCCCGTTGGCTCGACGGCATGCTCGCCCCGCAACTCTCCCGCGTCGTCTGCACGACGTTCGAGCAGTGCCATCCAGGCTCCAACGATGTCATCCATCTGGTCTCAATCCTCAAACACTTTAAGTTGCTCGTCGAGGGAACAGCCGAGGAGCGCTCGGCGCAGGTCACGCGTGGTGGCGTATCTGTCGAGAGCATCTCAATACCCAGTCTACGCGCGCGCAGCGCTGTCGACGCCCCGCTTTACATCTGCGGCGAAGCGCTCGACATCGACGCCGATTGCGGAGGCTTTAACCTTGCGTGGGCCTGGCTCTCGGGCATTCGCGCCGCAAGCAGCCTGTAGCCGCGCAGTCTATAATCAAAAACG
Source organism: uncultured Collinsella sp. (assembly GCA_900544645.1). GTDB lineage: Bacteria > Actinomycetota > Coriobacteriia > Coriobacteriales > Coriobacteriaceae > Collinsella. Next base: position 2,659 of record UQWG01000043.1, on the reverse strand, counting down.
CATTCGGGCCGTCTGGGATACCGGACGGCCTCTTTCTTGCCTCTAAGGAGACCTCGATGATCGAAATCACCCAAGTCAACGCGTCGCTCGATGAAGCCGGCGATGAAAATGCCTGCCTCATTGTTGGCAAGCGAGTCGCCAAGCGCGTCCTACGTTGCAAGGACTCCGAGATCAAGTCCATCGAGCTCCACCGCAAGTCAATCGACGCTCGCAAAAAACGAGACGTCCATTTTATCCTGAGCTTTCGTGTTGAGCTGACTAGTCCCCACCTCGAGCGAGAAGCGGTCGACAGCGTCGCCGAGCGTGACCGCTCGCGCGTACGCGCGATAGAGGACGATGGGCCCTCATTCCCCTCCCCTGTCTCCGACGCACCTCAAGAATGCCCTGTCGTTGTCGGCGCCGGATGCGCTGGCCTTTTCGCTGCACTCACCCTTGCCGAAGCGGGTCTTAAGCCCTTGCTCATCGAGCGCGGCGACCCAGCATTTCGCCGCTCGCATGCGATCGATCTCTTTCTAAAGGAGCGCATTCTCGACCCCGAGAGCAATATCCAGTTTGGCCTAGGCGGCGCGGGGACCTTCTCGGACGGCAAGCTCAATACGGGAACCAAAAATCCCGCCCATCGCCTTATCCTCGAAACCTTCGTCGAGGCGGGCGCGCCCCGCGATATTCTGTGGGATGCCAAGCCGCACATTGGCTCCGACATCCTTCCCACGGTTGTCACCGCTATATCCCAGCGCATCGAGCAGCTCGGAGGTGTCGTCCGTTATCGAACAAAGCTCGTCGACATTCACATCGACGCGTCTGGCGCCATTACCGGTATTGATGTCCAATCGTCCCAAGACGCCGCTTGCGAGCCAATCGAGACAAAGCACCTCATCCTCGCCTGCGGGCATTCTGCTCGCGATATTTTTGAGCTCCTTAAGGACCACAACGTGGCCCTCGCACAAAAGACCTTTGCCATGGGCGTTCGCATCGAGCATCCGCAGCGCGACATCGACCGAGCCCAATATGGAGCCTTGGCGGGACATCCTGCCCTCGGAGCAGCCCCCTACAAGCTCGTCGCCCATCTTCCCAACGGCCGCAGCGTGTTCTCGTTTTGCATGTGCCCCGGCGGACAGGTTGTCGCCGCCTCTTCCGAGCAGGGCCACCTGTGCGTCAACGGCGCTAGCCTCAATGCCCGCGACGGACGCAACGCAAATGCCGCCTTGCTCGTTAACGTCACGCCTGAGGACCTTCCCAACGATGACCCGCTCGCCGGCATCGAGCTCCAGCGTGCCTGCGAGGCGGCCGCCTATCGCCTGGGCGGTTCCAACTGGAACGCACCGGCACAACTCGTCGGAGATTTCCTCGCAGGACGCGCCAGCAAGGCGCCCGGAAAGGTAAAGCCCACCTATCCGCTCGGTGTGACCTGGACGGCAATTGACGAAGCCCTGCCGCAGCATATCGTCGAGTCGCTCCGCCTGGGACTTCCCCTACTCGGAAAAAAGCTACGAGGCTACGACCGTCCCGATGCCGTTCTTACCGGCGTGGAGACTCGTTCGAGCTCACCTGTCACTGTCACCCGAGACCGAACGTGCCATGCCGTGTCGACCCCGGGCCTCTACCCTTGTGGTGAGGGAGCTGGATATGCTGGCGGCATCATGAGCGCGGCCACCGACGGCATCCGTTGTGCCGAAGCCCTGATCGCAGACCTCTAGCGCACGAATTCCAGCGCGCAAAAGACACAGGCCCCGAGCTCCACAGGGAACTCGGGGCCTGTTCGCTATTTCTTAAACCGTGCACCCTGGCGTTTTCTGCCCGATGCGAACGTGGAACCCTTGCGGGCCTGCGAACGTAAGCGCTCGATCGTCTCGTCCTCAGACGCGCCCTCGAGCATCGCCCGAATCTGAACGACGGCATCGCGCAGGCGCGCCGCCTCCTCAAAGTCCATGGCGGCAGAAGCGTTGCGCATATCCTCTTCCATGGTTTCGACGATCCGCACAAGCTCGTCATGCGGCAGTTCTTCCAACTGCTCCGCAAGTGTCTGCTCGGGTGCCACCGTTTCCGGCACGCCGCCCTCGCCCGACTCATCGGGCGTATAGAATGCGCCATGGCCAAGGGAGTCGCCCTTCGAGCGCCCCTTGGAACCCACGGTTTTTTCGGCCTCGGCAATAAAACTTGAGATGTCGTTGATGGCCTTGCGCACTGTCTTGGGCACAATGCCATGCTCTTCGTTATATGCCATCTGAATCTCGCGACGGCGCTGCGTCTCCTCGATGGCCTCTTTCATCGAATCGGTCACAACGTCTGCATACATGATGACTTCGCCATCGGCGTTACGGGCCGCACGGCCAATCGTCTGAATCAGCGAACGGCGGTTGCGCAAGAAGCCTTCCTTATCGGCATCGAGAATTGCCACCAGTGAGACCTCGGGGAGATCCAAGCCCTCGCGAAGCAGGTTGATGCCAACGAGAACATCGATCTTGCCTTCGCGCAGCGTTCGCAGGATCTCGACACGGTCCATTGTCGCCGTATCAGAGTGCATGTAGTTGACCTTAATGCCGGCATCAAGCAGATGGTCGGTCAGGTCCTCGGCCATGCGCTTGGTGAGCGTGGTCACCAGCACGCGCTCCTTGCGGGCCACGCGCTCGCGAATCTCGTCCTCAAGATCGTCAATCTG
>UQWG01000042.1 GCA_900544645.1 uncultured Collinsella sp. | reverse complement strand
CTATTCCACCGCAACTATCCTTGGAATCGGTATTCAGCTTGTGCCTACTTTAGTGCCATTTCAAAACTATGCCGGATTACGGGGCCGATTCGGAGACCCCCATCCATACCGGCAGTTTTCGATTTTTGATAAGCCGTCTACCTGCGGTTTTAATTTCGCGATTTTACCCATGGTCAAGTAATACAGGTCCAGCCCCGTAATCCGCCATACTTTTGAAACCAGCCCATTTGGGACTAGCCTCTTATGGCTACTTTTACCTATTAGCCCGCAAGTTTGACGCAGCTAAAATAGCCCCGTCCCAAATTGACTACCCTGGCATTGGGGATACCATGGTGGCAGCCTAGCGAAAGGATGTTTCATGGCACATGTCGATGACCAGCGTGTGGCGCACGTGCTTGATGCGCTCGAGGCTCAGCACCCCGGCGCTCAGCTACTCGTAAACGACCCGTGGTCGATTTATTACCTGACCGGTTTTTATGCCGATATGTTCGAGCGTTTTTGCGGCGTGCTGCTCGCACGCGGTAGCGAGCCCGTGATCCTGGTCAACGCGCTGCATCAGCTGCCCGAGTATGACAATGCACGCGTTGCCTACCACACCGATACCGACGTCGTGGCCGACGCCCTCGCTCGCGAGGTCGATCCGACCAAACCACTCGGCATCGATACCGTCATGCGCTCCGGCTTTTTGATGCCGCTCATGGAGCGCCACGCCGCAAGCGAGTTTTTCCTGGGCGACTTTGCCGTCACCGCCGCACGCTCCTGCAAGGATGCCGCCGAGCAGGAGCTCATGCGCGTGTCCTCGGCCGCTAACGACGCCGTGATGGCCGACGCTATCAAGCTCGTTCACGAGGGCGTGACGGAACGCGAAATTGCCGACCAGATGCTCGGCCTGTATCGCAAGCACGGCTGCGAGGGCTTTAGCTTTCCGCCCATCGTGAGCTTTGGTGCTAACGCCGGCGACCCGCACCACGAGCCCGACGACACCGTGCTCAAGCGCGGCGACGTGGTGCTGTTCGACATTGGCGGGCGTCGTCGCAACTACTGCTCGGACATGACGCGCACGTTCTTTTGGGGCGATCCGGACGAGGAGACGGCGCGCATCTACGACATCGTGCGCCGCGCCAACGAGGCCGCCGAGGCACTCATCGCACCGGGTGTGCGCATGTGCGACCTGGACCGCGCCGCGCGCGATGTGATTGAAGACGCGGGCTATGGGCGGTACTTTACGCATCGCCTGGGCCACTCGATCGGTCTTCAGGACCATGAGCCGGGCGACGTCTCGCTGGTCAACGAACAGGTTATCGAGCCAGGCATGACGTTCTCCATCGAGCCGGGCATCTACCTCCCCGGCCGCACCGGCGTCCGCATCGAGGACTTGGCCCTGGTGACCGAGAAGGGCGTCGAGATTCTCAACGCCTACCCCCACGATCCGCTCCGCCTAAACTAGCCTGTTCCCCAAGCCCCCAAACTAAGTTGCGGTGAAATACGGACTGCTCAAGGCTTCTAGCCCATAAAATAGTCCCTATTTCACCGCAACTGCCAAGGGGACCAGGGTAGTCAAAAATGCCCCGTCCCAAATTAGCTGCCCTGCAGTCAAACGAAAGGCCTCCCGATTCCCCGACGAGAACCGGGAGGCCTTCTTATGTCCTAGAGCCCTAAGGCTCTAAGCTCGCAGCCTTACTCCGTGCGATGGCGCAGCTTTTCGATCGCTGCGGCAATCAGCGCCAGCAGGCCGGTTCCGCCAAGCGCCGCGACGGTCACGGCAGTGTTGTCGCCCGTCTCGGCCAGGCTTCCCTTAGCGGCCTTCTTGCCATTCTTCTTGCCCGAAGGATGTTTGGCATCGGGCTTGGCACCGTTATCCTTGCCGCCTGTCGGTTCCTGTACAACAACAGGCTCAACAACATCGACGGTCACCGAAGCGGTGAGCTGTTGAGGCGCCGGCGCAGTGCCATCCTCGGCAAGCGTCGCAATCGCCGCGGCGTCACCGTCAACGGACATCGTCGCGGTAATGACGACGGTTCCGTTCTTGAGGGCCTTGACCTTACCGTTCTCGACCGTAGCGATCGTCGGGTCGGACGAGACCCACGTCACGGCACCACGCAGCAGAGCGCCATCGGCCGCATTGCTCGCCGCGGCAGCAAGGTCAATTTCCTTGCCGCGCTCTACCTTGAGCACGGTTTCGGCAGTCGTGGCCTTGCCGTTTTGGTCAACGATAACGAGGCCCTTGGCCGCCGGGCGCAGCTTAACGCGTACCATGCAGCTGACTGTAAGCTCCGTACCGCGAACCTTACCGCCCACGGTCACATCATCGGCACCCCAATCCAGTGCGGGGACATTCTCCCAATCGACGTCGTAGTCCTCCTGGCTGCCGTCCTTCATCATCACAGAGACCTTCTTGGGCAGCGCCTTCAGCACATCGGCGACAGAACTTGCCTCAAACACCTCAACGGGAGCGAACGTCGCAGGTGTCACGGGAATCTCGCTTGCCGGCGTCTCGACGACCAGTTTGCAGGTCGCCTTAAGCGTCGTGCCCTCGACGGAGCCTTCAATTGTATGCTCGCCAACAGCGGCAAGCTGCTTGTCCAGGCCATCCGTATTCCACGTGACCGAGGCCTCATCCGTATGGCCATCGGAGTACGTCACGGCAACCTTCTTGGGCAGCTGCCCCGTCACGGTGTCAACCTTGGCATCGCGCTCGACCGTGATCTGCGGTACCTCGGCAACCTTGTTGATCGTCGTCGTGGAGGTGACAATGACCTCGACAGGCAGGTTGCCGTTCACCGTCACGCCCTTGGCGACGACGCTGTTGCCGTACGTGGCGGCAGCGGCAGGGACCTCAGTCCATGTGATCTCGGACTCCGCCGTCGTCTTGCCGTCCTTCATGCGAACGGTCGCCTTCACGCCCTTGAGCGCATCACGCACGGCGTCGGCCGATGCGCCCTCGGGAACGCTAACGCCCGTGACAGGCTCAACAGACGCCGGAATCTCGGCATCGCTCTTCACGACCGCGACCGTGCACTTGGCCTTAACCGAAGTGCCCTCTACCTTGCCCTCAAGCGCAACATCGCCCAGCTTGCCCAAGGCATCTGCCGTGAGCGGAGTCTTATTCCACGTGACGGCAGCAGTCCTCGTCGAGCCATCAGACATGTTGAGGGTCACCTTGGTGGGCAGCGCAATGTCGTCGGCGGCAGTGTTGCGAGCAACCGAAAGCTTAACGTCAACGACGCTCTCAACAACCGGCACCAGGTTAACCGTAGCATTAACCTCAAAGCTGCCAACCGCGGTTTTACCCGTAACGACAATGCTTGCACCGTCATTCTTAATGATGACGGCCTTCTTGGGGGCAGTCCAATTGATCTTCGAATCGACCTCGGATCCGTCCTTCATAGCGACCTTCACGGTCTTGGGCAGTGCGGCCACAACAGCATCGGGCTTCGCGCCGTCGTCGACCGTCACAGCATCAACCGAACCAGCCAAGTGATCAGGAATCTCGCGAAGCGGTTTGACGACCTTGATAGTGCACTCTACCTTTTGATCGGTACCGGCAACCGTACCCTTAACCGTAACTTCACCCTCCTTGGCAAAGTCCTTGTCGGAGAGGCCCTTAGTGTCCCACGTTACGTCGGCTTCGGAATCGGAACCGTCAGAGTATATCGCCGTGACCGTGGCGGGCAGCTTGGCCAAAGCATCAGCCGCCTTGGTATCGCGCTCGACCTCAATCTCGTCCACGGTATCAAAATCCACGATATGCGCGGTTACCTTGACCTTCACCTTAACGGTCATGCCGTTGTCCGTTAGACCCGTGACCTCAAACTCAGTACCGGCACGGCCCAGGCTGTCGACCTGAGACCACTTAACGGGCGTCTCATTCTTGGTCTTGCCGTCCTTCATGACCACCGTCACCTTGGACGGCAGCTTTTCCATAAGGTCGCTGACCTTAGCATTGTCCGCAATCTCAATAGCATCGATCGGCTCGACGTGGTCGGGCGTCTGGGCATCCTGATCCACCACGGTCACATTGCAGGTCACCTTGGCACCGTTGAGCTTAACCGTGCCCGTGATCTCCACGGTGCCGGTTCCGTTGAGCAGCTTGTCCGTAACGTTAGAAAGATCCCAAACGTCAATGTCGAGCAAATCGGTCGAGCCGTCGGAGTAAGTCGCCACAACTTGCTTGGGCATCTGGGCGTACAGATCCTGCTTGGACGTGCCCTTGGCAACGCTAAACGACTTGGCCTCGAGCTTGGTGATGGTTCGCGGCGCCTCGGAGACGTTGACGTACACGATAGCGTTGACGTTGTCGACATCCTTGAGCTTGCCGACGAGTTTGTACGTACCCTTCTTGGCGAGCGGCTTGGAGAGGTCGATGCCGTCGGTGTCGGTCCACTTTTCGATCTCGATGCCGCCCAAACTGCCCCGAGTATCCCGCGCTGAGCCATCCGAGAAATATACGGACACGGCATCTGGCAGCTCCAGCATCGATCCGACCGTGGTGTTGACCACGACTGCCTCGGGCTGCAACGCAACCTTCTTCGCCTTCTTGTCGGCAACCGTCACCTTGGCGGTCACGTTGCCGTTCTCATCCACGCCGACCTTTTGGCCGTCATCGTCAAGCAGCGCCATAACAGCAGCGGCATCAAAGCCGACCACATGGCCCGTCACATAGAACGTGCCAGGCCGCTCGTACTTCTCGGGCGCGATCGGATCCCAATCAATAGCCGCCGTCGAAACGGAGCCGTCGCTCATCTCGACCGCCATCTTGGACGGCATAGCAGGCGCAGTGCCCGCCTTGGTGGTCACTGCGGTCTCGCCGTTATCGATTGCCTTCTCAACGCCTTGGATAACGATCTTGGTCTGAACAGTGAGACCGGTGTTAGTGCCGTCACCGCATCCGTCGAGGCCGCTTGCAAACAGCGTGCCAGACACTGTCGTGACCTGACCCGGCTCTCCGGTATAAACCGAGGGACGAACGTAATCCCATTGAACCTGGGCATTATGAGTTTTGCCGTCACTCGTGGCAACCGAGACATTCCACGGCAGCTCGGGGAAAACACCGCTGGCCGTATTAATGCGCTCAGGAACGGCAACGGAGATGACGGAACAGACGTCAACAGTGATTGTCGCCTCGACACCACCTTGGAGCTTGCCCTTCACCTTAAACGAACCGTCCTTGGCATAAGCGTCTTCGGCGACACGGTCCCATGTGACCTTTTCGCGCTGGGGCTCAGAAGACACATCGTTGTCGTATCGAACCTCAAGGTATTCCGGCAGCATCGGCTTGGTGCCGGGGACGGTCCATATGGTCCCGCCCTGAACCGAGGTTGCCTTACTCGCGATCTTAACGGTGGCAGTAATCGGAACGTCGACAGTCTGCATGCCGTACCCTGCATTAAAGCTAATTGTTGCAGTGCCGCGTACCACGCCGCCCTGGGTCCAATCGAAGCCCTTCGTGTTCCACTTGGTCTCGGCGTATTTGTGCGAATAGTCCGGATGTTCTGCCGCATCGGGGCTGATAAGTTCGACATAGCCGGGAAGCATGGCGGTGCCGTCGCTGCCCTTGAGCACTGTAATGGTTTGTGGCTGAGCCTCCCAGTTTTTAGTCACGATGACGTGCACTTTCACGGGGATATTCGTTCCGGCGACCGTTCCGGTAATCGTGCAGTCCTTCTGGGGGCACCTATCGTAGGTATCCCAGTTGACGCCGAGACTGTCAAAAGTCGTTCCATCCTGCAATACGCCGGACACGTAGAAGTAGTCCAGATTGACTTCCTCACCGGGGTAAATAACGCGCCAGTCCTCGTACGACTGCCCAAGCGTCACGCCATTCTCGCTATAGTTATTGACGCCCTTGACCTCACTGCACACCGCGATCGCGTTGACCTTCGCCAGCGAGCCAGTGATAGTACCGGTAATTTCGTACTCGCCAGGCTTGCCGTCCAGCAGTTCTTGAGGAAACTCATCCCAGCTATAAGGCTGCCCCGACGAATACTGGGGATAGAACGAGCTGCCATCCGACAAATACAGCGTGGATGTGTAGCGCGGAGCCAGAAGTCCGGCGCCGGGAACATAAGCAATCTTGCCGATGTTGCTGTCCTCGAGATCGCAGACGTTGACCGTCGCCGTAGCCGGAATGTTAGAGCCGGTAAAATATCCGCTAACCGTAATCTGGCCAAGGTTCTTTAGGGCGTCCTGACTAATCGTCGACCACTGAACGGGGAAATTGCCTCGCGAGCCATTCCACATCGTGGCCTCGATTGAACCCGGCATATTAGGCTGGCAACCGATAAGCGTGCTTGTCGATGTCGAGGAAGGCATCTGCAGGGCGCGGACGGAGATGGTCGCCGTGACTCGGTTGCTGTCACCCAGCTCCACCTGAGTAGACGATGAAGATGAGGTATTGGTCCAATACGACAGCGAACCGGAAAGCTTAAACGACCCCTCACTTGCCACCTGCGTGTCCAAAATAGGGTCCCACGCAATGTTGCACTGCTTCTTTGTACCGTCGGTGAATGCAACCTCAACGCTGTAGGGAAGACCGCCGCCCGTTGTAGGACGTACGCCGACGGGCGTGTTAACGGGAGCAAGAGCGTCGATAGAGGCAACTTCTTTGACCTCGACCTGAGCAGTTACCTTTAGGCCATTAGCGGCTGAAGATTCGTTATATGTCACAAGCGTGCCCGTGACCGTATAGGTGCCTGCCTTTTGGAATTGAGACACGTCGGCGTTGTCCCAGTTAACCTGATAACCTTGGGTGTATGTAGTGTTATTTGACTGCGTAAACGGGAAATAGACATACGTGCTAAGAGGAGAAATGTCGCCGACCACGCGCTCGAACCTCAGAGAATTAAGATCGAGTACGTCCTTAGGATCTTTGACGGTAACGGTGCAGGTAACCTCACGGTAATCAAAACCGTTTAGTTTACCTTTAACCGTAAACGAGCCCACCTTAGAGTAAAGCGACGCGTCGAAAGAATCCCAAGACACCGGGATCTGCTCGGTGGCCCCGCTATCAAAGACAACCGAAGCAGAATACGGCAGAGACGGGACCTCACCAGTTAGGGTCGTACACGTCAACTCGGTCTGGACGCTCTTAACAGAGCGGACTGCGACCGTGCACTGTGCGAGCATAGAGGGATAGTTCTTCAAATGTCCCTCGACAACAAAGGTTCCTTCCTTTTGGTACTGATCAGCCGAGATCTCATTCCACTCAACAGGGCATGTATAAGATTGACCATTTGAATAACTGGCCGACATGCTAGACGGAAGCGCGGGGGCAATACCAGCTGCGGTCCATGCCCATGAGCCATTGCTGGTTGAACGGGGGACGTACACCTTAAGTACACCGCTCACTTCGTACGGCTCCGCGAGCGTGATCCAGTTGTTGTTCACGCTTACGCCGGTAATCTGACCGGTAATGGGGACTTCGGATTCCTCCGTCGCCGTATCAAATGCCGTCTGCGACTTTTCGTCCCAATCAACATACGCCGAGGTCTCGGTGCCATCCGACAGCTTTACCTTAACGCTCGAAGATTGGATCTGGCCGTAGTAATCGGCCCCGACATATTTTTCCAGAATCGGGTTGGCGTCGATCGACTCGACCGTAATGCCACTTTCGTTGCTCGTCTCTGTGACATCAGGGGCGTTTACTGCCGCCGGATCTACCACTGCCGGGTCCGCCGTAACAGCTTCGACAACCACGCGCTGCTTGACCGTCTGCGTGGTACCGTCGACGGTACCCTCAAACTCATACGAGCCGGCAGGCAGCTGTGCCAGAGTTGCCGGAGCATCAGCGCCGTTCAACTTCCAGGTGACGTTTTCCTGCTTGGTGGTACCGCTCTCGTAGGTTGCCGTTACAGTCTGGGGCAGCGTGGCGTCGGAACCCTCGGCAACATGTAGCTCGTTCAGGCTGGCAAAAGAGGCGATCTTGTCTTCACTCTAGTCTTGCGAGGTTGCCTGACCGGTGTCCGCAGACGTGGCAGCCGCACCCGTCGCATCGCTTTGCTCGGCAACGACTTGGGTAGTATCACCCTGCATCATCTCGGCGAACGCCTGCGGCGGCACCGAGCCGACCGTCATCGTCAGAGCCAAACCCGCGGTAATGGCCGCGTTGACATGCCTTCTGTTCATGTTTCCTCCCGACACGCTCAACGGACCAAACAGCACTGGTCCGATTGGCAAGTTAAGTTGAGCGTATCCTTGCCCGATGGAGGTTTGCAATATGCTACAGGTTAAGCGGCATAAATGGTTTCGTAAACGGGCACCCAAGCGCAGCTAATTTGGGACGGGGCTTTTGAGTTGCGGTGGTATACGGACCGTTTGAGGCTTCCTGGCTTGTAAAACAGTCCGTATTTCACCGCAACTGCTGAGGGGATGGGTTAGCGGAGCAGGCCGGCTACTTCGCCGGCTAGGGTGATGGTGCCGGCTGCTACGAAGGGCTCGCCCGCGGCATCGAGGGCTGCGAGGGCCTCGGATACGCTGGGGTACACGCCTGCGAGCTTATCGGCGTCCACCAGGGCGGCGAGTTCCTCTGCCGGCAGGGCGCGGTCGGAATCGGTCTGCGTCACGACTACACGCGGGAAGGCCGGGATCAGCACATCGACGATGCCCGCCACATCCTTGTCGGCCAGCGCGGCGCACAGCAGCGTGGGGCGATTCTCTACGCACGGATCAATCTCGTCCAGTGCGCTCACAAAGTTCTCGCAGCTCTGAGGGTTATGGCAGGCGTCAATCAGCTTGAGTGGATCGGTTCCCAGCACATCAAAGCGACCCGGCGTGGGGCAGCCCATAAGCGAAGCGTCGAGCGCATCGTGGTCGAGCTCGCGGCCCAGATACCCCTCGCACAGCATAATCGCGCACGCGGCATTCTGCGGCTGATACGCCGGTTTAACCATCCTCGACGTATAGATCGCGCGCGGCGTGGTGCAGCTGAACTCAACCGTGTCGCCCACATGCGCCGGCACCTTAGTCGTGACATGGTTTACCACGAGCGGCACCACACCGCATTCGCGGCAACGGGCATCCATCACGCGCTGCACGCTCGCCTCATGCGTACCCTCGCCCAAAACAACCAAACGCCCGGGTTTGATAACCGCAGCCTTCTCCCCCGCAATGGCCTCGAGCGTATCGCCAAGGACCTTCGTATGGTCGAGTCCAATGCCCGTAATGGCGACGGCCACGGGATCGGTCGCACTCGTAGCATCCCAGCGTCCGCCCATGCCAACCTCAAGCACGGCCACGTCCACGCAAGCCTCGGCAAACATAGTCAAACCGGCCACGGACAAAAGATCGAAGGGCGTAATAGAACGGAGCTCCTCGCCCGCTGCCTCACGACGTGCGTTGAGACGACGACCTGCCTCATACGCCGCAGAAACACCATGGGCAAAGACCTCGTCTGAGACGACCTTTTCATCAATCTCCATACGCTCGGGATAACGCACCAGATGAGGAGACGTAAAGAGCGCCGTCTTAAGGCCCTCACCACGAAGAATGGCAGCCGAGAATCGCGTCGTCGAGGTCTTTCCATTGGTACCGGCTATCTGGACGCAATCATAGAACTCGTCAGGACGACCAAGCTCATCGAGCATCTCGACGACGGTCTCAAGCAGCGGCGTGGAATAACGCGCAATCTTGCCCGTATCGGCCGCAAGTGCAACAGCCTCATCAAAAGAAAGCTCCGGAACCTCAAACGGCACCGAATACAACCCAGAACGCTTCGCCATAACCAAAGTCCCCTCAACATAAAAAGAGGCCCGTAAGCAACAACGAGCCCCTCCCATTCAAAATATCAGCCAAACACCGCTTTGCAGTAAGATCAAGGCCACAACCCAGTGGCCCTAACAAGCAGGCAGCGGACGCCCCCGTAACCGCTATGGGAGCGGTTTTGGGGCTTTGCTCGATACAAGTTCCGCACGCAAAGGACAGCACTTAATGTGCTGTCCGTCTTGCGCAGGACTGTCCGCAGTAGCGAGCAAAGCGTCGGGACGCGCCCCTCAGTAAGATCTACGAGAAGTCAGCAACCTGAGCAGTCAGCGCCGCCAAGATCTCCTTAAGCTCAGCTGCACGGTCCCTCTTCTTCTGGACCACCGCAGGCGCAGCCTTAGCCACAAAGCCCTCGTTGTCCAGTGTCTTCTCGCAGCCGGCGAGCTCCTTCTGGGCCGCGGCAATCTCCTTCTCCAGGCGTGCCTTCTCGGCCGAAAGATCAACCTTACCCTCGAGCACCACAAAGACCTCGACGCCGCTGTCAACAACGGCGATGCTCGCAGCCGGCTTCTCAACGTCGGTGCCCATGACCAGCGAGGCAGTGTTTGCCAGCGGCTCGATGGTCGAGCGTAGGCTCTCGAGCTTCTCGATGTCCTCGGCACCGGCGCGCACGACTACGTCAAGCTCGGCCTTGGGGCTCAAGCGATAACGCGAACGGGTAGCGCGGGCGGCAGACACGACGGTACGGCACAGCTCAAACGCGCGCTCGGCGTCCTCGTCAATATACTTGGCGTAGTCGGCGGGCTCGGGCCACTTGGCGATCATGAGCGCCTCGGCGCGGTTCACGTTGCCCTCGGCGTCCAGGTCGAGCACGCTCGCCGGCATGTTGTCCCAGATCTCCTCGGTGACAAACGGCATTAGCGGGTGCATCAGGCGAATGGAGGTGTCGAGCACAAAGATCAGGTTGCGCTGCGCCTGCAGACGGCCCTCGCCCTTCAGGCGGGCCTTGGTGACCTCGACGTACCAGTCGCAGACCTCATTCCAGAAGAACTGCTGCACGCCGCGAGCCATGTCGCCAAAGGTGTAGTTCTCGATGCCCTCGGTGACCATCTTGACGGCCTTGGCCAGACGGCTGAACATCCAAGCGTCGGCCGGCGTCTCCACGACGGGCTCACCGGGCGTGTAACCCTCCATGTTCATAAGCAGGAAGCGGCTGGCGTTCCAGATCTTGGTCACAAACGACTTAGCCTGGTCGGTACGCGGGCTGTCGATGAGCTTCTTGGTCTTCTTATCGATGTTCGCGTCGAACTTGACATCCTGGTTGTTGGTGCACAGCGTGAGCAGGTTGAAGCGCATGGCATCGGCGCCGTACATGCCAATGAGGTCCATGGGGTCAACGCCGTTGCCCTTGGACTTGGACATTCGGCTGCCGTCCTTGGCAAGGATCGTCGGGTAGATGACGACATCCTTAAACGGCACCTCGTCCAGGAAATACAGCGAGCTCATGACCATGCGGGCGACCCACAGCGCGATGATGTCGCGCGCGGTGACGAGCGCCGTCGTGGGGTGATGCCCCTCGAGCAGCTCCGGCTTTTGCGGCCAGCCCTGCGTGGCGAAGGTCCACAGCTGCGAGCTGAACCAGGTGTCCAGCACGTTCTCGTCCTGATGCACGTGATGGCCGCCGCACTTGGGGCACACGTCGGTGTCCTCGGTAAGGGCGTCCTCCCAGCCGCAGTCCTCGCAGTAGAACACAGGGATGCGGTGGCCCCACCACAGCTGGCGCGAGATGCACCAGTCCTTAAGGTTCTCCATCCAGGTGGTGTAGGTCTGCGTCCAACGCGCGGGGTGGAAGGTGACCTTGCCAGAGTTGACGGCGTCCAGCGCCGGCCCCTTGAGCTTATCGACGGCGACGAACCACTGCTCGGACAGCCACGGCTCCAGTGCGGCGTCGCAACGGTAGCAGTGCATGACGGAGTGATCGAGGTCCTCGACGTGATCGAGCAGGTCATGCTCCTCAAACCACTTGATGACGGCCTCGCGGCACTCCTCGCGGGTCATGCCGGTGAACTCGCCGTAGCCCTCGACGACCACCGCGTGCTCGTCGAAGATATTGATCTGCGGCAGGTCGTGAGCCTGACCCATGGCGTAGTCGTTGGGGTCGTGGGCCGGGGTGACCTTGACAAAGCCGGAGCCAAAGTTGGCGTCGACATGCCAATCCTCAAAGATGGGGATCTCACGGTCGACGATGGGAAGCTTGACGGTCTTGCCCACGAAGGCGGCCTTCTCGGGGTCCTTCGGGGAGACGGCGACGCCCGTGTCGCCGAGCATGGTCTCGGGGCGCGTGGTGGCAACGACGATGTAATCCTGGCCGTTGACCGGCTCGGTCAGCGGGTAGCGCAGGTGCCACAGGTGGCCCTTCTCGTCCTTATATTCGGCCTCGTCGTCCGAGATGGCGGTGGTGCAGTTGGGGCACCAGTTAACGATACGCTTGCCACGGTAGATCAGGCCGTCGTGGTACCAATCGCAGAAGACCTTGCGCACGGCCTGTGCGTAATCCTCGTCCATGGTGAAGCGCTCGTTGTCGAAGTCGACGGAGCAGCCCATGCGCTTGATCTGCTCGACGATGATGCCGCCGTACTCGTGAGTCCAGTCCCAGCAGGCGTCGACAAACTTGTCGCGGCCGATCTCCAGGCGGCTGATGCCCTCGCTCTTGAGCTTCTTGTCGACCTTGGTCTGCGTGGCAATACCGGCATGGTCGGTGCCGAGCACCCAACGCGTGGACTTGCCGCGCATGCGGGCCATGCGGATGATGGCGTCCTGGATGGAGTCGTCAGTAGCGTGACCCATGTGGAGCTTACCAGTCACGTTGGGAGGCGGAATGGTGACGGTGCAGTCGCCCACGCCCTCGCGGCGCTTATAGTAGCCGCCGTCGAGCCACTTCTGCAGGATCGCCGGCTCGTTGGTCGACGGATCGTAGTTCTTGGGCATCTCTTCCATATATCTCTCCCTTGCCCGTCGGCGTGTCCGCCTGCTTGGTTTTCGCTCGGTCAGGTCCTGGCTCGCACGAAGAGCACATTTAGTGCTCTTCGGCTCGTGCGGAATCTACGAAAACCAAGCAGGCGGACACGCCTTAGGTATCGATTACTTCAGCCTGAAGGTACTAACTTGACAATCTCACAGAATAGCACAGGCATACCTGCCGAAAAGGGACAGGTTTATTTTGGTAGGTTTTATCAGGGGAAACGACATTTGCCCATATAAAAACCGACCAAGATAAACCTGTCCCTATAAGGCAGGCCCCGCGGTGGTTGCCGCGGGGCCTAAATTCAAGCTATTTACCCGTAGATGCGTTGGGGTTGCTCTTCGCCCTTTACGGAGGCTTCGGTCACAACGACCTTGGAAACACCCTCCTCGCTGGGCAGGTCGAACATCGTCTGCTGCAGCACGTCCTCGCAGATGGAGCGCAGGCCGCGGGCGCCGGTCTTGCGGGCAAGCGCCATACGGGCGATCTCGTGCAGGGCGGCGTCCTCAAACTCAAGCTCAACGTCCTCGAGCTGGAACATCTTGCGGTACTGGCGCACCACGGCGTTCTTGGGCTCGGTCAGGATCGACACCAGGTCGTCCTCGTCGAGCGCCTGCGTCTGGGTCACGACGGGCGTACGGCCCACGAACTCGGGGATCATGCCAAAGGCGTTGAGGTCCTGCGGGAGCACCTGACGCAGCAGATCATTCTCGTCAACCGAGGTGGGGCCGGCGATCTCGGAGTTAAAACCTACGCCCTTGTTGCCCACGCGGTCGGCGATGATCTTGTCCAGACCTACAAAGGCACCGCCGCAGATGAACAGGATGTTGGTCGTGTCGATCTGAAGCAGTTCCTGCTGGGGATGCTTACGGCCGCCGGTGGGCGGAACGCTGGCCACCGTGCCCTCAAGGATCTTAAGCAGCGCCTGCTGAACGCCCTCGCCCGAGACATCGCGGGTAATGGAAAGGTTCTCGGCCTTGCGGGCAATCTTGTCGATCTCATCGACATAGATGATGCCCACCTGCGCGCGCTCAATGTCGCCATCGGCAGCATTGATGAGCTTGAGCAGGATGTTCTCCACGTCCTCGCCCACGTAACCAGCCTCGGTGAGCGCGGTGGCGTCGGCGATGGCAAACGGCACCTCGAGGATGCGCGCGAGCGTCTGGGCGAGCAGGGTCTTACCGGTACCGGTGGGACCGAGCAGCAGGATGTTGGACTTGGCGAGCTCTACCTCGTCCATATCGTCATCGAACTGCGAGCCCATGTCGTCATCAAAGGCAGACACCGCAGCGCCGCCCTCAATCACGCGGCGATAGTGGTTGTACACGGCCACCGACATGGCGCGCTTGGCGTCCTCCTGACCCATAACATAGGCCGAAAGCTCGTCATAGATCTCGTGCGGCGTCGGCACGTGCGTGATGACCTGACGGTCGTCCTCGAGCTCAAAGCCCTCGGTCTCGGGGTCCACGGCGGGCTGGGATGCAGCCTGGCCGTGGTCGTTGAGGAAGCCCGGCAGCTTGCCGTTGCGGGCAGCGTCCATAAAGTCCGAAGCAAGCGACTCCTCAAGGATCTCGGAGCAGGCGGCGACGCACTCGTCGCAAATAAAGATGTTGGTCGGACCCTTTACGAGACGACGGACCTGACCCTGCTCTTTTCCGCAGAAGGAGCAGCGGATGGGGTTGCCGTTCTCGTCAAAGTTGTCCTGCATGTTTCCTGCCATCCTAGGCGTCCTTCGCGGCGAGATCGCGCGAGGTGACGATACGGTCGATCAGACCGTAATCGAGCGCCTCGGAAGCGGTCAGGTAATTGTCGCGCTCGGTATCGGCCTGGACCTTCTCGATCGGCTGGCCCGATGCGTCGGACAGGATCTGGTTGAGTTCGCGACGGGTCTTCTTGATCTCCTCGGCCACGATCTCGATCTCGGTCTGCTGACCCTGGGCACCGCCGCTGGGCTGGTGAATCATGACCTTGGAGTGCGGCAGGCAGAAGCGCTTACCCTTGGCGCCGGCCGAAAGCAGCACGGCAGCCATGGACGCGGCCATACCGACGCAGATGGTGGAGACCTGCGGCTTGATGAAGTTCATGGTGTCAAGAATCGCCAGGCCGGAGTAGACCTCGCCACCGGGCGAATTGATGTAGAGCGAGATATCCTTCTCGGCATCCTGGCTCTCAAGATGCAGCAGCTGGGCAACGACCAGGTTGGCGCTGACGGAGTTGATCTCCTCGCCCAAGAAGATGATGCGGTCGTTGAGCAGGCGCGAATAGATATCGTAGCTGCGCTCGCCGCGCGGCGTCTGCTCGATAACGTATGGCACGAGGGCGGAATCGAACTTAGCGATCATACGCATCTCCATTTCTCTTACGGACCAATAGTGGTTCTAGATAAACGTACGGTGCCCGCATGCAATGCATTGGCTGGCACCGTACGAAGCAACCGGATAACCGGTGTATAACTTTACCCCATCACGAGCGCATGCATGCGCTCGCGGGCAAGGCGGCGAGAATTACTCGGCGTCCTTGGCGGTCTCGTCGACCTCGGTCACCTTGGCGTTCTCGACCAGGTGGTCGACGGCCTTGGAGCGACGGATGGACTCGCGGACAGCAGGCATACGGCCATCGGCGATAAACTCGGCCTTGGAAGCCTCGACGTCCTTGACGCCGGCCTTCTCGAACTCGGCGTTGATGTCGTCCTCGGTGACCTCAATCTTGAGCTCACGAGCGAGGGCGTCGAGCGCCAGGGACTCGCGGGCAACGTCGTTGGCCTGCTTGTGCAGGTCGCCGATGAACTGCTCCATGGTCAGGCCGGAAGCGGGCAGCCAGGTGTCCAGCGTCATGCCACGAGCAGCGAGGTTGGACAGGAAGTTCTGGCCAAGCTCCTCAAAGACGGACTGCTCGTAGTCGGCGTCCATCTCGTCGAGCTGCAGACGCTCGGCAAGAGCGGAGACGCAACGGTTCTCCTTCTCGGCCGGGAGGCGGGAAGCCTTGTCCTGCTCGATCTCGATCTTGATGGCGTCGCGCATAGCGTCGATGCTGTCGAAGCCAAAGTCGGACTTGACGAGCTCGTCGGTGAGCTCGGGGGTGTTGCGGACCTTGATGCCCTTGACGGTGACCTCGACGGTGTGGGTCTCGGCCTCCTCGCCCTCCTCGACCTCGTCGGTCCAGGTGACGGTCTTGACGTCGTCAACGTTAGTGCCGATCAGGGCCTCGTTGAACTCCTTGGGGTTGCTGTCGCTACCGGCGATGAGCATGCGGCCCTCGGCGGCGAAGTTGTCGGCGTTCTCGACGGCCTTGAGGTCGACGGTCACATAGTCGTCAGCCTCGACGGCGCGACCCTCGACGTCCTCGAAGGTGGCACGGTAGTTGAGGAGCATCTCAACCTGGTTGTTGATCTCGGACTCGGTGACCTCCGCGGGGGGCATCTCGATCTCGACGGCGTCGAAGGAGGAGAGCTCGGCAGCAGGACGCAGGGAGAACTCGACGGTGTAGGTGTAGTCCTCGTGATCCTTGGCGAGGTCGAGCTCCTTGTAGTCACCGTTCTTGGTGGGGACGATGTCCAGCTCGTTGAGGACGGCGGGCTCGTTGGCGGCGATCAGGTCGTTGGTGGCCTGAGCGAGGGTAGCCTCGGCGCCAAGAGCAGAGTCGATGACCGGACGGGGAGCCTTACCGGCACGGAATCCCGGGAAGCGGTACTTCTTGGCAGTGTCCTTGTAAGCCTTCTTGATCGCGGCGTCGACGTCGGCGGCCGGGATGGTGACCGTAGCGGTGAGCTTGGCGTCCTTGACGTCAGAAGCGGTGATGTTCAACACGTTCCTCCTCATACTGCCCAGCTTATCTGAGGTGCTGGTACCTTTATGCAACAAAGAGTCGCGACGGCCGAAGCCGACGCAGATGCGTTGGTGCGGGCGAAAGGACTCGAACCTTCACGGGAATCCCACCAGAACCTAAATCTGGCGCGTCTACCAATTCCGCCACGCCCGCAT
>UQWG01000041.1 GCA_900544645.1 uncultured Collinsella sp. | reverse complement strand
ACTCTAAGTAGTCCATCCGGGCTGCTGAGGCTGGAGGTAATACATGTCAGAATTCATTAGGCCTCAGGTTCAGGTCGAAGAGATCAACGAGACGTCTGCTCGTGTCTCCGTCGAGCCGCTCGAGCGTGGTTACGGCGATACGCTGGGTAACTCCCTTCGTCGCGTTCTTCTGTCCTCGCTCGAGGGTGCCGCCGTCGAGGCTATTCAGATCGATGGTGCGCAGCACGAGTTCATGACCATCCCTAACATGGTCGAGGATGTCACCGACATCGTCCTGAATGTCAAGGGTCTTGTCTTCAGGGCTCTCGGCACGACCGACGAGGCGACCGCCACCATCTCGGTTGACGGCCCCTGCGAGGTCACCGGTGCGGACTTCTTTATTCCGTCCGAGTTTGAGTTGGTTAACCCCGAGCAGCACATCGCTACGCTCACCGAGGGTGGCCATCTCACCATGAGCATGCGCATCGGCTATGGCCGCGGCTATGTTTCTGGCGAGGCCAACAAGCGCGACAACGATCCCATCGGTGTGATCCACGTCGACTCGCTGTACTCGCCGGTTTCCCGTTGCGCCAAACTCGTTGAGGCTTGCCGTGTCGGTCAGCACACCGACTACGACCGCCTTGTCCTCGAGATCGAGACCAACGGCTCCATCGCCCCGCGCGACGCCGTGGTCCAGGCTGCCAATATCATCAACCAGCATATGGCCGCCTTTATGAACCTTGCCGAGACCCCCGAGGTCGAGGAGGAGGCTTCGATCTTCGCTCCCGAGGTCACCAACGACAACGCCGAGCTGGACAAGCAGATCGAGGATCTGGACCTTTCCGTCCGTTCCTACAACTGCCTTAAGCGCGCCAGCATTCACTCGGTCCGTCAGCTCGTTGAGTTCTCGGAGAACGATCTGCTCAACATCCGTAACTTCGGTGTTAAGTCGATCGAGGAAGTGAAGGACAAGCTTGAGTCCATGGGCCTGAGCCTGAAGGCTTAATGCTTCGCATATTTGAGGAGAAACTAGACCATGCGTCACAACGTTAAGAAGGGCCTGAAGCTCGGCACCGATGCGAGCCACACCAAGGCCATGAAGAAGAGCCTTGCTAAGGCCCTCTTCGAGAACGACCGCATCAAGACCACCGAGACCCGCGCTAAGGCGCTGCGTTCGGTCGTCGACCCGATCATCACTTGGGCCAAGAAGGGCGACCTGCACTCTCGTCGTCTGGCTATCGCCAAGCTCGGCGATAAGCAGCTCGTTGCCGAGATCTTCGACAAGGCTGCCCAGGGCATGTGGCAGGACCGCAACGGCGGTTACACCCGCATCATGAAGCTCGGCAACCGCAAGGGCGACAACGCTCCCATCGTTATTATGGAGCTCGTCACCGAGCCTTGCACGCCTAAGGCCAAGAAGGCTGCTCCGGCCCCCAAGAAGGCCGCTGCTCCTAAGAAGGTCGAGGCCGTCGAGGAGGCTCCTGCTGAGGAGACCGCTGAGTAGACAATCCGTCTGCATAGGCTATATTCGAGGGGTACGTTCGCGTACCCCTCTTTTTTTGTCGAAATGCCATTGCCTGTTTGTTGGGAGCGCCCATGACTGCGCCGTCTGATTTCAATTCGATTCCAGAGCTCGATGCCACGCTCGTTTTCCGCGTGGCATACGATGGCTCGTCCTATAGCGGCTTTGCCGAGCAGCCTGGCCAGACGACGGTTGCGGGCGAGCTGCGCCGCGCTATCGAGACGCTCCTGCGCCGTCCGATCGACCTGACGTGCGCAGGGCGCACCGATGCCGGCGTGCATGCGGTGGCGCAGTACATTAGTGTGCCCGTAACGGACGCTGAGCTCGCCTTGACGCGCCGTAGGTGGCTGCGGGCTATGGATGCCCTGCTGCCCAAAGACATCGCCATAAACGAGGTCTACAGGGCTCGTAAAGGCTTTTCTGCACGCTTTGACGCGCGCTCTCGCACTTACACCTATCGCATTGCCGATCGTGATACGCGGCCCGTGCTGTCACGCGGTGCTGTGTGGTGGCATCGCTATCCCCTCGACGTCGATGCGATGGCGGCCGCCTGCCCTGCGCTTTTGGGCGAGCAGGACTTTAAAAGCTTTTGCAAGGTTGCCTCTGCCGTTGGCAAGCCCACGCATCGCTGCGTGATGCGCGCCGAGTTTGGCCATGAGGTTGCGTTTGGCGAGGACATCCTGACGTTTACCATCGAGGGCAATGCGTTTCTGCATTCGATGGTCCGTACGATCGTTGGCACGCTTGTCGAGATTGGCATGCATCGCCGTGAACCCGAGTGGATGCGCGAGGTCATCGATGCTTGCGATCGTACCGCTGCGGGCCCCACGGCTCCTGCCTGCGGCCTTACGTTTATGGGCGTGGATTACGATCCCGCCGAGCTTGTCGTGCTCGACTAGGGGAGGGCTCGACGCGCCGTTCGTCGGCACCTGTCATCTGTGGGCTGCGCGTGTGCAACATCTGTTCTTGGCGTGCAGTGCAACCGGTGTCTCATTGCTTTTATTGCCGGGGTGTACCATGAACCACGGTTTGATTCATTGCTGTCGAGAGGACGGATAACTTGGTTCGACGTGGCTCGCATCCGCGACTTTCGGTGATCCTTGTGGTAGAAGGTTCGCCCAGCTATGCGATGCGTGCACTCGAGAGTATCCAGAACCAAGACCTCTACGATTTGCAGATTGTCGTTGTCTGCCGCGATGCTGCGCCCGGTGTGCGCCATTCGCTTCAGGTTGCTGCCGGCAGGGACATCCATATTGATTTGATTGACGTCGAGGACGCGAAGCGCGGTGCTTGTCTTCGTGCCGGTTTTGCTGCCTCGCGTGGCTCTCAAATCATCGCTATGAACGCCGATGAGTGGCTTGCTCCGCAGTCCCTTTCCAAGATGGTCGATATCGCGTGCGATACAGCGGCAGACATGGTGTTCCCCACGGTGTCGCTCGACCGCTATGATGCACATCGAGAGCGCCATTCGCGCGTCTTGGATGCTACCTCTATTGCCATAGAAGACGAGTCTTCTATGGTGACTGGGCTGCCTCAGTTGATTTTAGGCGGCCTAGTCGCTCAGACCTCTGGCGTGATGTACAGCCGCTCGCTGTTTGAGGCATGCCTGTCGCGCGGCAAGGCGTACCGTACGGTTGAGTTTATGGCTTATGCGCTCTCGCAGGCACGATTCGTGTCCGGCTGCGGCGACGCTTGTTTCCACGCGGTGGCACCTAAGCTTACAGATGCCTTTGATCCCACCATGTATGCCAGGATATCCGATGACACTCGAGCGCTCGACGAGCTTGCGGACTCACTCTCGGAAGCAGATAGCGGTGGTCGGCTCAAGCTGGCAAGCCAAAAGTTCTACTTTGCCGGACTGGTCGCCTGCATCGAGAATTTGTGTCTGAGCCCGCATGGGGTGTCGTCAATTGAGCGTTCCGCCCGCATGCGTGATATGCTCGAGGCGCCTCGAACCCGTCAGATGGTCGCCGCGCTCAAGGACAACCATCGGGGACTCGGTCTGTTGTTTGGGCCGATCGCCAGCGCCAAGCCCGCGCGCTGCGTGATGTGTACGCATCTGGCAGCTTTTCTTAACCGGACGGGCGCAAAAACCGCCTAAACGGCTCATTTCGAAACAAATTTGCATAGAATTGTTTCGAAATGCGTTCTTATACACAAAAGCCTTCAAATAGCGTTAAACTATTCAATCACTGATTGATTGTCTCCGCCATCTTTTGGAGAGAGGGTTTGTATGGCTAAAAAACGCAATGGGCGCCAGGATGCCATTAGAGATATTGTGCGCAATAAGGACGTCCGCACGCAGCGCGTGCTGGTCGATGAGCTCCGTGCTATGGGCTTTGATTGCACGCAGGCGACTGTCTCTCGCGATATTGCCGATATGGGGCTGCGTAAGCTCCCTGAGGGCATCTATGTTCTGGCAGAGGACCTGCACCTGCAGCGTATGGTTTCCGAGCTCGTAACGGGCGTTTTGCGTACCGATAATCTGGTTATGATCAAGGCTCAGCCTGGCACGGCTTCCGGCATCGCCGCCGCCGTTGATGCGGCAGAGTTGCCCGATGTGCTTGGCTCGCTTGCCGGCAACGATACGATTTTGGTTATTGCCCAGACGGCCGAGGACGGCGAGCGTCTCGAGGCGCTGATCAATAAGCTGAGCAATTCTCGCAAGTAGGCGTGCGGGTCGTGCGCTCTGCACTGTGTGCGCTGACATCGTGGCTTGTAAAGGGGTATCGACGTTGGTTGGTACCCCCCCCTTTTTTGTTTGCCGGTATAAAGACCGCCCACCAGGCCGCTTCAAACTAAAAGGCCCCCGAGCAGTTCAAATAAGCTGCTCGGGGGCCTTGTTGCTTATGGCCGGATGATTTCTAGCCGACCGTATCGTCAGGCGTGGGCGAGGGGTCGGGAGTGGGCGTGGGCGTAGGCGTGCCGCCATCGCCGCCGGTCGAACCACCAGTGGAGCCGCCCGTCGAGCCACCGGTCGTACCGGTGCCGCCGGTGGTGTCGCCGCCCGTGGTCTCGGTGGTCGTCGTGGTAGTCGTTGTGGTGGTTTCCTCTTCGTCCTCGTCCTCGTCCTCGTTCTTGTCCTTGTCGTCGTTCTCCGTCTTCTTGGTGTTGTTGGTGCCGTAGAACTTCCAGACGCTATTGTTCTTGTAGGTGGGCGCCGTTCCGGTCGCAAACTCCTCGCGCTCGGTACCGGTCAGAACGGTGTTCATAAACCGCTTAAAGACAGGCAGGTTGGTGCTGTCGCCCAGCAGGTCTGTGCCGTATTTTTGGATGGGGATCTCGCCCGCGGAATAGCCGGTCCACAGGGCGCACGCCAGCTGCGGGGTATAGCCGCAGAACCACAGGTTGGTGGTGTTGTCGGTGGTGCCCGTCTTGCCGGCATAGGGCTGGTTGACGCTCAGGGCACCGGCAGCACCCGTACCGCCGCCCTGCATGACGCCGGACAGAACATCGGTGACCGCGGCGGCCTCGCCCTCGGTAAGCACCTGTGAGGGATTGTCGGTGTGCTGGTACAGCACCGAACCGGTACGAGAGTCAATCTCGGTGATGGCGATCGGCTGGCGATAGTAGCCGCCGTTGGCAAACGTCGCGTAGGCGGCGGCCATCTCGAGCGGCGAGATCGAGCCGGTGCCGAGCGTCATGACGGGAACGTCCTCGATGTTGTCCTTGGCGGGATCGATGCCGAGCTTTTTGACGAGCGAGATGATCTTGCTGTTGCCGACGGCTTCCGCCACCTGGATGTAGCCGGTGTTGGAGGAGTATGCCGTCGCCTGCTTAAGCGTGATGTTGCCATAGCTATGGTTGGCGTAGTTTTGGACCTCGGTCGTGGTGCCCTTGGCCTTGAGCGGCGAGTTGCAGTTGAGGGTGACGTTGGGGTTCATGCCGTTTTGGATGGCAGTTGCCAGTGTAAAGGCCTTGAAGGTGGAGCCGACGGGACGCTTGGCCGTGGCATGGTTTACGTGGTTCTCGTCGGCGTTGTAGTCGTAGCCGCCCACCATGCACTTGATGTAGCCGGTCTTGGGGTCGACGACGACCATGCCCATGTCCAGGCCGTCGAGTGAGAGCGTGTCGAGCTGCTCGCGGACGGCATTCTCTGCCACCTGCTGCATCGTGGGGTCGATGGTGGTCTTGACGGTCAGGCCGCCCTTAAAGAGCACGTCGGTCGAGAACTCCTGCTCCAGCAGCTGCTTAACATAGGCGACAAAGTAGGGCTGCGAGTATACGTCGACGCCGCTGCCCGAAATCTCGGTCACGTTGAGGATGATGGGCTCGGCCTGTGCGGCATCGTGCTCCTCCTGGGTGATGTGGCCCAGGCGCAGCATGTTGTCGAGGACCTTGTTGCGGCGAGACAGTGCCAGGTCGGGATTGACCGTGGGGTCGTACTGCGAAGGCGAGTTGGGAAGGCCGATGAGCAGCGCGGCTTCGCTCAGGGTGAGGTCGGCGGCGCTCTTGGATAGGTAGGTCTCGGCGGCGGCCTCGATACCGTAGGCGCCGTGGCCGTAATAGATGGTGTTGAGGTACATCATGAGGATCTCGTCTTTGGAGTACATGTCCTCCATCTTGACGGCGATGTAGGCCTCGCGCACCTTACGCTCGATGGTCGAGTCGAACTGCTCCTCCTGCAGGATGGTGTTGCGCACCAGCTGCTGGGTGATAGTCGAGGCGCCTTCGTGTCCGCCGCCGAGGGTTGCCACCGCAGCACGCGCGATACCCCACAGGTCGATACCGCCGTGCTCGTAGAAGCGCTCGTCCTCGACGTCAACGGTGCCCTGCAGCACGTAGGGGGAGACCTCGTCCTTGGTGATGGACTTGCGGTTTTGCGTGTAGAAGCTCGCGATCTTGTTGCCGTTGCAGTCGACGATCTCGGTGGGCTCGCTCACCAGATACGCGTTAGCGTCGGTGTAGTCGGGCAGATCGGACAGCCAGCGGTTGACGTTGCCGACCATGCCGATGCCAAATGCCACGCCCGCGATAAGCAAAAAGCCCAAAAACGAGAGCAGGATTATGGGCAGAGCATGCGTCTTTGAACGGCTGCGTCCCTGTCGTTGGCGAGGACCCATATATTGACCTCCAGGTATGTCGTGCCGGACGGTGGATGTGCCGTCGGGGCAGGATGGACATAAGTTATTACACGATAAACCAAACGGGGCGCGCGAGGCCTCGTGTATGCTGGAAGACGGCATTTTTCAGAGTGAATGCATACCTTGGTAAGGAGTTTGTCGATGGCGATTCGGACGATGGGGCCGAGCGGACAATACGAGACTGGATTGGATGCTGCTGGTGCGGCGCTGCCCGAGTTGCTGGCGCCGGCGGGCGGGCTCGACCAGATGCTTGCGGCCATCGCCGCGGGTGCCGATGCCATCTATGCGGGGTTGGGCGGCTTTAACGCCCGTGTGAGCGCCCATGGCTTTACGGATAACGAGTTTGCGCGCGGCTGCGCCGTGGCGCATGCCCATGGCGTGCGTGTGTACGTAACGCTCAACGTGTTCGTGTTTGACGATGAGTTGTCCGACGCGGTGGCGTTGGGAGCTCATGCACTGGAGCTGGGCGCCGATGCTCTGATTGTCGCCGATGCCGGGTTGGCCTGCGCGCTGCGCGCGGCGATTCCCGGGGTCGAGATTCACCTGTCTACGCAGGCGGGCGTTCATAGCGAGGGTGCCGTGCGGCTTGCCGCCGATGAGCTGGGGGTCGAGCGCGTGACGACGGCGCGCGAGCTGACGGTCGACGAGATTGCGACGCTATGTGCCACGGGCGTGCCCATCGAGGTATTCTGCCACGGTGCGATTTGCATCGGCTATTCGGGGGCGTGCGAGTTCTCGGCCCTGCGGCGTGGGCGCTCGGCGATGCGCGGCGACTGCACACAGCCGTGCCGTCTGGCGTACGGCCTAGTGGACGAGGCGGGGCAGAGTGTTGTTGCTGTCGAGGGAGATCGCCTGCTGTGCCCGCGCGACTATCTGGGTATTGCGCATCTGCCCGAGCTTGTAGATGCCGGCGTGGCGTCGCTCAAGATCGAGGGGCGCATGAAGAACCCCGATTACGTATTCAACGTGGTGCGGGTGTGGCGCCGGGCACTCGATATGCTGTGCGACGGCGCGTGGGGCCCCGGTGCCGTGGAAGAGCTTGAGCGCGAGCTGGGAAGGTCGTTTAACCGTGGGTTTACCGATGCGTACCTGCGAGGGCGTTCGGGTGCCGAGCTGATGAGCTTTGAGCGCGCAATTAACCAGGGCGTGCGCGTGGGGCGCTTGGTCGCTGTGGGCCACGAAGAGGTGACCGTTGAGCTCGACGCCGCCGTGGCGGCGGGTGACACGCTCGAGATTCGGTTCTATCCGGGTGTCGACGCGCGTCCCGATGTGCCCAAGCGCTGGCCGCAGGTGCCCTGCCCGGTGGATGCCGCAGCGGGGAAGCGCGTCGTCGTGCATTGCAAGCGTAAGGTGGACACGGGCTGCGAGGTGTACCTGATTCGCAGCGCCAGTGTGTTGGAGCAGACGGCGACGGCCCTGGAGCGCATGCATGCCGAGGCCGATGCGGTCGTGCCTGCTGCTCGCGCCGTTGAAGTGCTGCCGTTTGAGGGCTCCGTTGTCGCTGGCGATGTGCCGGCGGCGGGACTGGCGGAGTCGGCGGAGCAGGGGGCTTTGGCTCGTATGTTCTTTGCCTGGGAGCTGATGGATGCCGACCCGTGTGACGAGCTCGACCTGTCCGATGCGACCGTGGTGCTCGATGAGGTCTGTCGCGGGGGCGACGTCGAGCGGACCCGCTCACTGATGCAGCGTGCCGGGCGCGTCGTCTGCCGCAACCTGGGACAGGTGGTGATCGCTCGCGAGCTGGGTGTGACGTTTGACGTGGCGGCGCCGGTGTTCTGCGCGAATCGGGCCACGCTTGCCTGGCTGCGCGGACTCGGTGCGGGGCGGGTGTACTTGCCGGCCGAGTTGCTCGGCAATGATGCGGAGCGTATTGCCGAACTGGCTGCTGAACCCGGCGTCTTGGGTCCGGTCGACGCCGACCGTCCCGAGCTTATGGTGTGCGAGCACTGCCTGCTGACCGCCGAGGGCGTCTGCGCCACCGATGTGACGGGGCAGGTCCATTGTCGTGACTGCTCTCGTCGTCAGCAAACGCGCTATTTAGTTGAACATGACGGTACGCGTCTGCCGGTCGCCGTTGACGCGTGCGGCAGGACGAGGATTTTCCTGTCGTAGGTGCCGCGTCGCGTCAGTTTGTTATCATATGAGAGTTTATGGACTTCCAGCACCGCCGTTTTCGGCGAGGGTGCTATAGCAAAAGGAGGATACCCAATGCTGTCTGTTGACGAGCAAATGCGTATCATCACCTCGGGCGCAGCGCAGATCGTCCCCGAGGCCGACCTTCGCAAGAAGCTTGAGAAGGGCGAGCCCCTCAACATCAAGCTCGGCGTCGACCCCACTAGCCCCGACCTGCACCTGGGCCATGCCGTGCCGCTGCGCAAGATGCGCCAGTTCCAGGACCTGGGCCACAACGTCACCCTTATCATCGGCAACGGCACCGCACTGATCGGCGACCCTTCGGGCAAGAATTCCACGCGTCCGCAGCTTTCGCAGGAGCAGATCGAGGCC
The DNA here is from genome assembly GCA_900544645.1 of uncultured Collinsella sp. Taxonomy (GTDB): domain Bacteria; phylum Actinomycetota; class Coriobacteriia; order Coriobacteriales; family Coriobacteriaceae; genus Collinsella. The sequence continues at coordinate 8,217 of UQWG01000041.1, read as the reverse complement.
AACGCCGAGACCTACGTGAGCCAGGCCATGAAGATCCTGGATCCCGAGAAGACCACCATTGTGCACAACGGTGACTGGATCTTGTCGATGGACCTGGCCGGCCTGCTGCAGGTGTGCTCCAAGTTCACCGTCGCCCGCATCCTTGAGCGCGACGACTTTACCAAGCGCTACCAGTCTCAGACGCCGATCGCCCTGCATGAGTTCCTGTATCCCGTGATGCAGGCTTTCGACTCCGTGCAGATCAAGGCCGACGTCGAGATGGGCGGCACCGATCAGCTCTTCAACCTGCTCGCTGGCCGTGAGCTCATGGAGAAGATGGGCATGGAGCCGCAGATCGCGCTTACCATGCCGCTGCTCGAGGGTACCGATGGCGTGCGCAAGATGTCCAAGTCCTACGGCAACTACATCGGCCTGACCGACGCGCCCAAGGACATGTTCGGCAAGACCATGTCCATCCCCGACGAGATGATCGGCAAGTACTATCGTCTGGCCAGCTCGCTCACCCCGGCAGAGGTCGACAAGATCGATGCCGCCCTGGCCGATGGTTCTGCCGACCCCTACGAGCTCAAGCGCGCTCTGGGCCGTGACCTGTGTGACACCTACCACGGCGCCGGTGCCGGCGACGAGGCTCAGGCCGAGTTCGACCGCGTGTTCAAGGAGGGCCAGCTCGCCGACTTCCCCGAGAAGCACGTTGAGCTGACTGTTAACGACGAGGGCCAGATCTACCTCGCCGGCCTGCTCAAGGACTTGGGTCTTTCGGCGAGCGCCGGCCAGGCTCGTCGCGATATCGACGGCGGCGGTGTCAAGATCAACGGCAAGGCTGTGGCTCCCAAGAGCTATAACATCGATCCCAGCGCCCTCAAGCTGGGCGACACCCTCTCCGTAGGCAAGCGCAAGGGTTTCAAGTTGATTTAGTTCCGTCGTTCTACCGAACGGCGGACCGGCCGACGCTGCGCGGGCCGCATTTGGACAATCTGACGTTCAACTTCAAGGGCGCGACCAGAAGGTCAGCGCCCTTTCGTTTCACGTCACCTTGTCTCAAATGCGGCCCGCTCGCTGTCGTTGCCAAAACATCGGCGCTTCCGTGGTTGGCACTTGGGGACGTTCCTTTTGTGCCGGCACTTTGGGACACTCCTTGTCATTGGTGCAAAGTAACCTGCCCCCATTGCGCCAAGCGGCGTGTGCCGTTAAGCGGAGAGGCGTATTGTTGACCCATCGTTTGGGCATACAATGGCTATTGGCTTGCTGCGGTGAAGGCTCGTCCGCTCCGCAGCTTTTTTCTACGGTTAAAGGAGTATGTATGTCCGTTGAGGTCATGAGGACTGTGATCGACGCTGCCGAGGGCCGCGTGCCCGTCGACACGCTGTTTACCAATGCGCAGATCGTCGACGTGTATGGCCAGCGTGTGGCGCCCGGTAGCGTTGCCGTCAAGGACGGTGTGATCGTCGGTGTGCTCTACGATGGTCGCGACGATGCCGCCGGTACGTATGAGGCTACCGAGGTCATCGATTGCCAGGGCCGCTATCTTGCCCCCGGTTTTATTGACGGACACTTGCATATCGAGTCTTCGAACATCCGCCCTGCCGAGTATGCGCGCATGGCGGCGACGCGCGGTACCACTACTGCCATTGCCGACAGCCACGAAATTGCCAACGTGGCGGGGCTCGACGGCCTGCGCTTTATGATCGAGGACGGTCGTCGCGCTCCTATTTCCATCAAGTACATGATGCCCTCGTGCGTGCCCGCACTGCCCGACGAGCAGGCCGGTGCCGTCATCACCGCTGCCGATATGCAGGCGTTTTTTGCCGAATATCCGGGTGATGTCTTTGGTCTGGGCGAAATGATGAACCTGCCGGGCGTCTTTATGGCCGATCCCGAGACCTGTGCTCGCATCGACGCTGCCAACCAGACGCCGTCCAAACAGGTCGACGGTCATGCCCCGCTCGTTGCCGGCAAGGACCTCAACGCCTATGCTGCGGCAGGCATTATCGCCGACCACGAGTCGACGATTCCCGAGGAGGCGCTCGACAAGCTGTCTCGCGGCATGTACGTGATGCTGCGCGAAGGTACGTGCAGCCATGATCTGGCCAACCTGTCGCCGATGCTGCTGGAGAATCCCGCGCGCGCCCGCCGCTGCTGCTTTGCGACTGACGACCGTGCCCCTTCCGATGCGCTTGCGACCGGCATGATCGACAATGCCTGCCGCGTGGCGATTGAGGCCGGTATCGACCCCGTGGTCGCTATCTCCATGGCGTCCCTCTCCACGGCCGAGGCGTTTGGCCTGGATCACGGCTGCCGCGACCCGCACGAGCTGCGCGGTGCGATTGCCCCGGGCAAGCGTGCCGACCTGCTGGTACTCAATGACCTGACGTTTGCCACGGCTCCGCATCGCGTATATGCCGCCGGTGCTCTGGTGGCGCAGGACGGCACCTTTGTGGGCGAGATTGCACCCGAGATGGCCGAGGTTGCGGCCCTTGCCGATGAGCTGCGCGCTTCCGTTAAACTGCCGAAGCTATCGCTCGACGTGTTCGACTATGCCTTTAAGCCGGGCGAGGCCGTGATCGACGTGGTGCCGGGCAAGGCCATCACGGGTATGGCTCGCCCCGAGAGTGCCGAGGACTTGCGCCGCATTATGCTGATTGAGCGCCATGGCCGTGGCGTGTCGCTGCAGGCCGAGGGCGCCGACGGCGACGGCCCCGCGGGTCTGGGCTTGGTCGGCAAGCATATCGGCCGTGGTTGGGTGCGCGGCTTTACCATCACGGGCGGCGCCATTGCCTCCACGATCGGCCACGACTCGCACAACGTGTGCGTGGTGGGCGACAATGCGGCGGATATGATGGCTGCCGTTGAGGCCGTGGGCCAGGGCGGCCACGTGCTGGTGCGCAACGGCGAGGTCGTGGCACGCATTCCGCTGGCGCTCGGTGGCCTTATGAGCGAGGGTACGGCCGAGGACGTTGCCGCGCAGCACGACGACTTTATGGTCAAGGCGCGCGCCATGGGTATTGAGCCGCCGCTCGACCCCATCATGGGCATTATCTTCCTGCCCCTGCCGGTCATCCCGACGCTCCGCATCCGCCCCGAGGGCATGTTCGACGTCACAACCTTCACCTACGCCGACTAGTCATCGGGGACGTTCTTAAACGACTAGTCATCGGGGACACTCTTTGGCGCGCTGCCTGACGCCGCGACCGTGGGGCCTCTGGCGCGCGTGAGCTATTTGCTAGGTCCTTGTAACGTTTGCGCCCGCGGAGTCTTATTTGAGCTCCCTTTGGGTACGGTGATTTTGGATATACGTCCGATTCCATCAAGCCCGAAGGGAGCTTTTCTATGTTTAAACTGATTGCATCCGATATGGACGGCACACTGCTTGACGAAAACGGCCAGGTGCCTCCCGAGACCTACGAACTGATTCTGGCGCTACACGAGCATGGCGTGCATTTCGCTGCATCGTCAGGTCGTCGCTACGATCGCCTGTGCGAGTTCTTTGCGCCCGTTCGCGACAAGATGGACTTTGTCGCCGCTAACGGCGCCCAAGTCTACGCCGACGGTAAGATGGTAGACCGTGAGGTGTATTCCCACCTGGCGATTCGAAGGCTCGCCCAAGCCGTCAGGACGTTTCCCAATCTGCATCTTGCGCTCTTTGACCGAACCAAGTCCTTTTTGCTCGATGATGAGTGCAAGTTCGTGCGTGAGGTCGATAAGGACCTTCCCAATGCCGAGCGCATTTGGGAGCTGCCCGATCCCAGCGTAAATATCATCAAGGCGAGTATCTTTTGCGATGACTGTGCCGTTATGGACAGTGCCTACGTACTGCAGCGCGAGCTTGGCCAGCTCTTTACCTTTGCGCCTTCTGGAAACGCATGGATCGATGCCATGCAGCCCGGTGTGTCGAAAGCCTCGGGAATCGAGCAGCTCATGGAGCACTATGGCGTCGAACGCGACGAGGTCATGGCGTTTGGCGACTCGATGAACGACTACGAGATCATTCGCTTTGTCGGCACGGGCTGCGCGATGGAAAATGCGCGCCCCGCGCTCAAGGCGGTGGCCGATCGCGTGGTGGGTTGTAACCGTGACCACGCCGTCCAACGTGAGCTCCGTCGCGTGCTGGAGAGTTTCTCCTAATCCGGCAGATGGGGACGTTCTTTTTCTGCCGGCAGTGGGGGACAGTCCTTGCAGCTTTTTGCGAAGAGTGTCCCCAGTGACTAGTCGTTTAAGAACGTCCCCAGTGACTAGGCGAGGGCGGCCATGATGGTGCGGGCGACGCCGTCGTGGTCGTTGTCGTATTCGGTGATGGCGTCGGCGGCCTCGCGGTCTTCAGGCTCGGCGTTGATCATGGCCACGCCATGGCCCGCTGCCTGCAGCATGGGGATGTCGTTGATGTTGTCGCCGAAGGCCCAGGCGTCGGCGAGACGCTCGCCCAGGTGCTCGCATAGCCACGTGAGGGCCGTTCCCTTGGTGGCACCCTCGCCCATGACCTCGATATTCATGGCGTACGAACGCGTGACCTCAATGCCTCCGAGCGTGTCGAGCTCGGCCGCGATGGCGTCGCGATCGGCCGGGTCGTGCCAGTACATGGCGATGCGTTCGAGTGTCTCGACCTCGTCGATCTTGCTGTCGATATCCATGTCGATCGGTGTTCGCGTACGCTTGAGCGAAGCCGCGATGTGGGGGTCGCCGCCACAGAACTCATCCAGACGCCCGTATAGCGAGCGGGGGAGGAAGCACTGCCCATCCGCGAAGATATCGAAGGTCACATCGTGGCCGGCGGCGATGCGGCGGATGCGGTGGGCAATGCCACGGTCGAGCGGACGGCTCAAGATGCACGTGGCGCGCGAGGCGTCGGTGGGCGTACCGGCGTCGAGCTGCCAGACGCTGGCACCGTTGGCGCAGACCGCGTAGTGTACGGTGGGGTGAGCGAGGATGGGCTCAAAGATGCCTGACAGCGGGCGCCCCGTGCAGGGCACAAACTCAACACCGCGGCGCGCAAGCTCGTCGAGCATCGCCCAGGTGGCGTCGCTCATCTGCTTATCACTCGTCAGCAGCGTTCCATCCATATCGGAAAACACAATCATTCGATGCAGCCCTTTCTACTGGCATAAAAAGCGTGGCCGAGGGCGGTGATGCCCTGGCCACGTTCGGGTTCTATAACGGTCCGCGTCTTAGCGATCGGCGAGTGGCTTGTACTCCAGCGGATCGATCACCGGACGGTATGCCGGGCGGATGATGCGATGCGCGCAGAAGAGCTCTTCCATGCGGTGCGCCGACCAGCCGGCCATGCGGGCGACGGCGAACAGCGGCGTAAAGAGCGTCTCGGGCACGCCGAGCATCTTGTAGATAAAGCCCGTGTACAGGTCGATGTTGGCGCAGATGGGCTTGGTCATGCCGTGATCACGCATTACTTGCGGGGCCAGGCGCTCGATACGCTCGATGAGCGCGAACTCCTCGCCCAGGTCCTTCTTGGCGGCAAGCGTGCGCGCGTAACGGCGGCACACCTCGGCACGCGGGTCGCTCAGCGTGTAGACGGCGTGGCCCATACCGTAGATGAGGCCCGTGCCGTCGAAGGCCTGCTTGTCGAGGATCTTGCCCAGGTAGGCTGCGATCTCGTCCTCGTCCTCCCAATTGGAAACATGCGCACGGATGTCCTCGTGCATGGACACGACCTTGGCGTTGGCGCCGCCGTGGCGCGGGCCCTTGAGCGAGCCGATAGCCGCGGCGTAGGCGGAATACGGGTCGGTGGCCGAGGAGGACAGCACACGGCAGGCGAACGTGGAGTTGTTGCCGCCGCCGTGCTCGGCATGCAGCATGAGCATCACGTCGAGCAGCATGGCTTCGTCGCGGGTGAATGCCATACCGCCGCGCAACACCTGCAGGATGGTCTCGGCGGTGGAAAGGCCGGGTGTGGGGTGCGGTACATGAACCTCGGAGCCGCGGCGCTTGGCGACCGAGGCCATATGCGCGAAGGCGGCGATACGGGGGAGACGGGCGAGCATGGAGATGGCCACGTCGATCTCGTGCTCGGGTGTAATGGCGTCGGGCTCGGCATCGAAGGCGTAGAGCAGCAGCACGGCGCGCTGAAGCACATTCATGATGCTCGACGACACCGTGGTCATGGGGAACTCGCGGACGTATTCGTCGCTCAGGTGCCTAAAAGCACCCAGGCGTCCGCAAAAACCGTCAAGCTCTTCCTTGGTGGGCAGGGAGCCCGTGATGAGCAGATAGGCGACTTCTTCGTAGCCGTAGCGGTTCTCGGCCTGGGCGTTGTTGACCAGATCCTCGATGCTGTAGCCACGAAGCGTGAGTTTGCCCTGATCGGGCACGACCTTACCGTCGACCTTGTTGTAGCCATGTACGTCCGAGATGCGAGTGAGGCCCGCGACCACGCCCGAGCCGTCTGCATTGCGCAGGCCGCGTTTGACATTGTGCTCGACAAACAGGTCCTCGTCATAAGGGTCGGTCGGCAGGCCGTGGTAGAGGTTTTCGCTTTCGGGCGAAATCTGACGGCTCGCCTCGTAATCCAGAACCAGGCGGCTCAGGTGATCGTCGAAGCGGTAGTAGATTTTCTTGGCGTCGTAGGCCATGCGCGCTCCTCTCCGGTCCGCTTTGGGGCCGCGCGCTTGGACGATATGACGTCAAGCTGCCCCGAGCGGCTTGTTCGCTACAGGCGGTACATAAAGTTAAAGACGTCCTCGCGCTGGATGGACACGTTGACGCCCGAAAGCTCGCCGGCCTCGGCCAGCGCCTTCTGCAGCTCGGCGAAGTCGAGCTTGGACTCGGCGGTGTCGGCCAGCATGGTCATGGTGAAGATGTCCTCGATAATGGACTGCGTGATGTCGCGGATGTCGACGTTGGCCTCGCCTAGGACACGGGTGACGCCGGCGACGATGCCGGGGCGGTTCTTGCCAAGGACGGTGATGACGATGCGGGAGGACGAGATCTCGGCCATGGGAAACCCTTTCGCGTGATTGCGGCGCGCGCGGGGCGCTCCGCTACGGTACAGTGTTCATCATTGTACCTGTCTGGCGCCAAAAGGGGTGTGCTTACTGCGGCGTTACACGTCTGCAACATGGGAGAAGGGGCAACAGGGTGCGTGTCCGCTGCGGTTGGTCGCGCCGCGTTGCACAAAGACCGTGAACCTTTTGTGGGACGCGCGGCGCCGTGGTACCATAGCCGAGTTTGTTGTCTTGGTCGGAAACCAAGACGCCTTATGCGCTGATCGGTAACCAGCGCCTGACCAATAAGGAGTCCTACCATGAAGCAGGGTATCCATCCCCAGTATGTCGAGTGCACGGTGACGTGCTCCTGCGGCAACACCTTCAAGACGCACGCTACCGTGTCCGAGATGAAGGTCGAGCTTTGCAACGAGTGCCACCCGTTCTACACCGGCCAGCAGAAGTTCGTCGACACCGGTGGACGCGTCCAGCGCTTCGCCGACAAGTTCGGTGGCGCCGCTGCCGCCCAGCTCAAGAAGGCCGAGGAGGCCAAGGCTGCCAAGGCCGCCAAGGCTGCTGAGGCCGAGGCCGCTCGCAAGGCCGCCGCTGAGGCTAAGGCTGCCGAGAAGGCTAAGCGTGCTGCTAAGTTTGCCGAGGAGGCTGCCAAGCAGGCCGCCGAGGCTCCCGCAGAGGCTCCCGTCGAGGAGGCCGCTGCCGAGGCCGAGACCACCGAGGCTGCTGAGTAAATAGCTCGCCGCGGAATCACTCGCATTCATGGCGTGAGGGCCGTGCATCCATTTGGGTGCGCGGCCCTTTTCTTTTTATTGGTGCAAACCAACCTGCCCCCATTGCACCAAATGGCAGAGAGGCAGCGTTTGCCCAGATAAAACCTGCCAAAATTAACCTGTCCCATTGTGGCAGGTTGGTCGTAGTTATTACGTGGCGGTCGAGGTCGACCGTATAGGCCGCGCCTTGTTTGGCTAAAGTACAATCATCTGTGTTTAACTCGCCCGCAGCTGCACGGCGTGGGCGATGGCCAAAAAGGAAAACCACATGGGATTCATGTCAAAGCTGCTGTCCTTTGGATCCGATAAGGACCTTAAGCGCTACTACAAGATCGTCGACCAGATCAACGGTCTTGAGCCCCAGTTTGAGAAGATGACCGAGGAGGAGCTCCGCGGCCAGACCGATAAGTTCCGCGAGCGTTACGCCAACGGCGAGTCGCTCGACGACATGCTCCCCGAGGCCTTTGCCACCGTGCGTGAGGCTTCCAAGCGCACCATGGGTA
>UQWG01000040.1 GCA_900544645.1 uncultured Collinsella sp. | reverse complement strand
GCATGGCCACCGGACCTATCGAAACACATCTCCACCGTTCCTTCAACTGGGAAAACGGCGCCCCCGGGGCCCGTGAGGGGCCGCGGGGGCGTTCGGCTAGCTGCGGGAACGGCCTATTCGCTCAATGTGTTCGGATGAGATCGGAAATCAACCTGTAACTATTGTTTAAACATCCGAGCAACAAAACCGATAATTTTGTAGCAAGTTCTCAATTCCCTTGACATTTACTCAGATTTACCTTCGTTTATTCGCTATCTATTATTTGTTTCTGCTGGTAATTTAGTTGCCTATTATTTTTTAATGGCATTAGATTTATTTGCACAACATTTTGCTCAAGAGCGAACATCCTGTGAACGGTCGAAAATCGACCGTGAACGGTAGGTCATTAACCGGGAGGAATAGACTATCAAATTGATGGGAATATCTTTAACACATCGGTGGTTAGAAGCATGATGTTCAGACAACGTTATTTGAATTTTCGCGCAGATTTTAGGTATCAATTCACCCAAATCGCCAGAGGCCACCGCAAAGGAGCCTGCCCCCTTTGCGGTGGTTCTCCCCCCCCCGGCGCTATAGCAGATGTTCTTCGATAAAGATCGCGATGCCGTCTTTGTCGTTGCTGGCCGTTACAAAATCGGCGGCGGCACGGGTGGCATCGCTGCCGTTTGCCATGGCCACGCCCACGCCGGCGTCAGCCACCATGCAGGTGTCGTTGTCCGCATCGCCAAACACGCAGATGTTCTGGAGCTCCATGTCGTTGAGCTCCGCCACGCGCACAAGGCCGCGCGTCTTGGACACGCGCGGATCCATGAACTCGTAGAGCCGCTGCGTGGTTTGCAGAGCCGCCGCCTTAACAGTGTCATCGGCAAACGTCGACGCCCGCTCAATCACCCGCGGCATTACCTCGGGCGCCATGGTAAACATCACCTTGGGCTGCGGCTCGCGCAAGAACTCGGCAAAATCGACCACCTGGTAGGGCACACCATCGACGCGCGACAGGTGCTCGACGCACGCGTTGCTCTCGGGCACGTAGAACACGCCGTCTCGGGGGCAGACGGGTGTTGCCGGAAGGTCCGCCATGTGTTTGCAGATGCGCGCGATGGTCTCGCCCGGCAGCGGATAGCTCAGCTCGTTGATGTCGTGCGCGCGGTCGATGACCTCGGCGCCACCGCAGCCCACCATCACGTCTACCAGGCCTTCGATGCCCCAGAGCTCGTACATGGCCTCGGTCGCGTGGGCGTCGCGCCCGGTGCACAGGCCAAAGAGCACGCCGCGCTCGCGCAGGGCGCGGATCGCCGCCACGGTGCGCGGGGACACCGTGTGCTGGCTCGTGAGCAGCGTGCCGTCGATATCGCAGAACACGGCTTTGATGTGACTGAAGGTGGTGTCCATGGGGGCCTTTCTGGGTTGTGCGGCGGTGTGGGGTGTATTCGTGAACGGCGTACATGGTATACCAAGGCGCGGGCGCGGCCCGTCAAAGCAAAAACCACCACAAAGGTGTCTGGCCCCTTTGTGGTGGCCGGACTCGCAGGATGGCCTGGCCCGGGGCGCAAACCATCACAACATTCGACGTTTTTCGGCAAAACCGCGATTTTCATCGAATGTTGTGATGGTTTTTACTGCTTTGCGGCACGATCCAAATGCCGGCGTCCAAACAGCAGCAGCGCCGCGGGAACCGCCGTCACGACCATGCCCGCCCCTACGAGCGTCTGCTGCACGCCAAATGTCGCCGCCAGCCACGGGGCAATCGCCAGCGGCGCCACGCCGGCGAACATATTGCCAAAGCCCATGACCGAGTTCACGCGACCGAGCTGCTCGAGCGGGGCCGTCGTTTGCACGATCGTGTTGTGGAGCGGGTTGACGACACCCCAGGCCACGCCCAGGGCAATCTGTCCGACGAGGGCTACGCCCACGTACGGTGTCCCCACGTAGAGCAGGCTTCCCAGGCCTACGGACATAAGTGCCACGAGCAGCGTTTTAAGGCTGACGAAGCGCGGCGGCAAGCGGAGCGCGGCCACAGCGCCCAGCACCGCGCCCACACCGCTGGCCGACGAGAGCCAGCCCATCCATTCGACACCGACGTGCAGAACATCACGGTAGAAGAACGACTCCAGCGGGTCGAAGGCGCCATAGCCAAAGTTCGAAAGGAAAATAATGCAGAACAGTAGGGCGAGGACGCTGTTGGTAAAGACCGTCTTGATGCTGGTCGCGAAGGTGACGCGAGAAGATGTGTTGGGGTCGGGACTTTGGCTGGCCTTATCCGACGTGATGTCGCCGATTACGGGTTTGCCTTCGTGTGTGGCGGCCTGACCTGCACTTTGCCTAAAGCCCCAACCGGCGGCGAGCGCCAGTACGGTAAAGATCATCATGAGCACAAACACCGCGCGCGACGATGCAGCCGCCGCGACAAAGCCGCCCAATGTGGGGCCAACGATGATACTCACGTTTGAGAGCATGGCGATGGCGGAGTTGATGTCTTTGAGCTCAACGGGGTCGTCGGTGAGATACGCCGGATAGGACGTGGCGATGGGCTGGGCGAATCCCATCACAAAGCCCAGGAGCACCGCGCCGGCAAGGACTGTTCCGGTCGCGCTGCCAAAAACGAGGATCGCCGCGCCAGTTGCGAGAGCGCCGATGATGCTCAGCAAGAAATGGCGGCGCGGGCCCCAGGCGTCGAGCGCCGCGCCACCCGCAAAGGATCCCAGGATTACAAAAACATTCATAAACAGGACGGCCAACGATGTCGCCACGACCGAGGCATCGTCCGCATAGGTGAGCGTTCCGATAACGCCGATAAAGTAGCTGGTCTGAAAACCGGTGTAGATGAGAAAGCGCATCGCCACCAGGCGCTTGGCCTGCACGGACAGCGATGATTGAGGCTTTGAGAAAAGAGAGGCGAGCATGGAGACTCCTTGTTTCATACGAATACGGGCGGTGGGCATTCGCCACCGTCTATCGAATCAATCAATCCGCATGAAACATTAAGGACGCATCAGACCCCTTCTCTCCGTTTTCCGCCCGTCATGAACTACTTGGTAGATTGTAAGGCATGTCCCGCACATCTACCAAAGCAAAAACCACCACAAAGGTGCCTGGCCCCTTTGTGGTGGAAATGACGTTTGCCCAGATAAAACCTGCCAAAATAAACCTGTCCCTTTTTGGCATGTTATGGCAGCGCAGCGAGCCGGTTCCAAGTGCCCCAGGTCGCCCCGAAAGAGGAGCGACGCGTACTTTGGTACGCGAGCGACGGCTTGAGGGGCGAGACGGGGTGCTTGGGGCCGGCGCAGCGTCAAGCCTGAAGGTGGTCTTGGATGAGGTCGCAGATGGCTCGGGCGTCGTTGATGTTGATGGCTCGGGTCGCAAAGCCGGCGTCGAAGGCCTGGCGTGCCAGGGCCTCGTTGCAGGCAAGGGCCAGCGTGCGACCGTCGACCAGGTCGAGCGAGCTCTTGCCGCGCAGACGGTCGACACCGGAGCGCGCGACCACGATGTTGTCGAAGCCCTCGGTCTTGTAGCCCTCGATGATCACCACGTCGACATCGTTGTAACGCGACAGCAGCTCGCGCGCGGGCATCTCGTCCTCCTCGCGCGTGTCGGCGTACTCCGCCCAGCGCGTGGCGCAGATGAGGCCCACGTGTTTGGATCCGGCCTGATGATGGCGCCACGTATCCTTAGCGGGCACGTCGATATCAAAGCCGTGATGCCCATGATGCTTGAGTGAACCCACGCGCAGACCGCGGCGGGTGAGCTCGGCAATGACCTTCTCGACGAGCGTGGTCTTGCCCGAGTTTTGGTAGCCGATAAACGCGATCGCAGGGACGGCCGGTGCCGGAGCTGCGGGCGCGACGGCGACGGGTGCGCTCGCGGGCGCGGCACCGTCAGCGGCGGCAGCCTCAACAGCAGCAACCTGACGCTCGGCACGATCCCACACGCCCGAGCGGCCGCCCTCCTTGTGCAGCAGGCGCACGTCGACGATCTCCATGCCGCGATCGACCGCCTTGCACATGTCGTAGATGGTCAGGCACGCAGCGCTCGCGCCGGTCAGGGCCTCCATCTCGATACCCGTCTTGCCCGTCACGCCGGCCGTAACCAGCACGTGAAAGCCAACCTGCCCGTCCGCGCGCGCCGGCGCCCAGCCCTCGGGCACGTCCTCGGCCGGCATCCCCGCCGGAGCGATGGGCGCAATGTCGCACTTACTCTTGGTAATGAGCAGCGGATGGCACATGGGGATGATGTCGCTCGTGCGCTTGATGGCCATGATGCCCGCCACGCGTGCGCAGGCAAGCACGTCGCCCTTTTTGGCGCGGTCCTGCAGCACCATGGCTTGCGTCTCGGGGTGCATGAGGATGGTGCCCTCGGCGATGGCGATGCGATGGGTCTCGGCCTTGTCGGACACGTCGACCATGCGTACCTCGCCCTTAGCGTCCACGTGCGTCAGCTCGTCGCGACGGGCGTCACGGGCGGGCTCGGTGGCAGCGCTGGCAGTCGGCTGCGCGGACGCGTCGACGTTGCCGGCATTCGCCGCGGCCGTGGCTTTGTGGGCAGACATCGCGGCCCTGCGAGCGGCCTTGGTGGCATCGGCGTACCTGCTCTTGGCCATATGATCATCCTCCGATTTGGGACATAAATCGTTGCGTGCCCTCAATTATCGCGTGTTCCTGCGGTTTGTGGGCGACGGCATCGCGCCAAATCGAAAGTACCTGCATATCATCACCACGGCGCAACGCCTCACGCACCGAATACTCGGCATCGCTAAACAGGCACGGACGCACGTTGCCATCGGCCGTCAGGCGCAGACGGTTGCAATTCGCACAAAAATGATTGGACATGGCGCTAATGAAGCCGACCGTTCCCGCCGCGCCCGGAAAGTGCCAATAGCGCGCAGGGCCCGCGCCGGCAGGAGCGTCGTTGATGTCGAGCGGCTCGAGCTCGCCCAGTCCCGCCGCGGCGGCCCCGGCATTGATGCGCGCCCGCAGCTCGTCGCTCGGCACGGTATCGCTCGCGTCCCACAGCTCGGGATTGAGTGTGGGCGCGTGCGGGTCCACAGCGCAATGCGAGCTCGTGTGTTCGTCGCCGATGGGCATGTATTCGATAAAGCGCAGGTGGATGGGCCGGTCGAGCGTGAGCCGTGCGAGGGCCGCCACATCCTGGTTGAGCCGGCGCACCACAACGCAGTTGACCTTAACGGGTTCAAAGCCCCAAGCCAGCGCTGCGTCGATGCCCGCCATGGTCTGCTCGAGTCGACCCAGACGCGTGATCTTTCCAAACAGCTCGGGGTCGAGTGTGTCGAGCGAAATGTTGACGCGGTTAAGTCCTGCGTCTTTGAGCTGCGGCGCCAGCTTGGGCAGCAGGGCGCCGTTGGTGGTGAGTGAGATGTCCTCGATCTGCGGGATCGCACGAATGTCGCGAATGAGCGGGATGATGCGGCGGCTGACCAGCGGCTCGCCGCCCGTCAGGCGCACGCGGCGAATGCCCTCCCCCGCCACCAAGCGCACAAAGCGGGCGATTTCCTCGGCACTGAGCAGCTCGTCGTGTGCACGGGGCGCCACGCCATCGGCCGGCATGCAGTAAATGCAGCGGAAATTGCACTTGTCGGTAACGGCAATGCGCAGGTAGTTGATATCGCGGCCAAAGCCGTCATGTTGCACGTGCCCGTCCACGCAGCCCTCCCCTCACGCGGCGTTTTATTCTTCGGAAAACATAATACTCCACGGGAGAATCATGCCGACACCCGTACGACAGGACGGGTCGCTTCGAGCAAAACGGACTTTCCAAGCCCATCCTCAGCATACAAACCATCACAACATTCGATGCTTTTCCCGTTTTTGGCAAAAAACGTCGAATGTTGTGATGGTCTGCCTGCCCACGGCACCCCGTAGAAGGACCAAAGCGTCCCTAAAGGCTGCCGTCCCAGTGTCGAATCACGAATTCTCGCAGGTCATTCTGACGTTTTTGGAACACCTCGCTTCGGTCGCACTTGAGACCCATAGCGAGCGCGATGGCGTTCATCGCCCGATGCAATTGCAGCTGGTGGGCAAACTGAGTCCCGGTGAGGACGATCATCCTAAAGCCCAGCGCGCTCAGCACGGTCATTCGCTCCGCATCCGACGCGCTGCGCTGTTTATCAAGATGGTCCGAACCGTTGTATTCAATCCCCGTACCGCTCGCAGGCGCATATACGTCGATCTCGAAATACCCGGCCTTTGCGAGATACTTGAACTCGTTGGGAACATCGACCCGATGGTTGAGCTCGATCTTGGCGTATCCCAGCCCGCCCTGGGAACGTTTTGCTACGACCATGATTGCGGTGGCCGTCTCCATGGGCGAGCGCGCGCCATTGTGCACGCGCTTGAGCACGGCGGCCGCGCGTATAGCCCCCTGACGAGATCGGTTCTCATTGCAATAAGCAATCAAGTCGGCAACGGTATACCTCTGCCCCATCTCGATATAATCGCCTGTCGACAGATGATTCAAATGGTATCGGGCGCAGATTTCATAGCCATATTCCAGCTGCTCGGGCTCGCTCATCCACGAACCCGCTTGGACAAAGCACATGACCTCATCAACCACCAGAAGACCCTCTGCCACCTCGATAAGATGGTCTGGAGGTATCGGCGCCCCAAACACGTGGCACCTAAATCCAGCCGGCGTCGAGCGCTCAAAATCGAAGTTGACGAGCGTGTCGATATGATCGAGCTCTTCTCGTGGAATACCAAGTGAAACCAGATAGTCGGTAACGATCCCAACTGCCGTCGAAGCCCTCAGCCCCTTGGCATCGAGTCCCAATTTGGGCAGGCTCGCGGTCGGCTCCGTCTCGTTAGCAAGCGAGTCCTCATCGTATAGACTGCTTGCTCGCGAGAGCGGCTCGGACGGGCGCGCCACGTTGTGGTACAGCCAGGCAGTCTTATGGGACAGAACGATCGGCAGGTCCATGAGCCCTCCAATGGAGTCGGATAACCAACCTTATTCCCCTGCCCACGGGTCCGCACACCTTCGTGCGCAAGAAAGCGATTCCACCCGTTCGAGTGGCAGAAAAACCATCACAACATTCGATGCTTTTCCCGTTTTTGGCGAAAAACGTCGAATGCTGTGATGGTTTGAGGCGAGGTAAGAGGCACGGAGAGGTCAAGGCATCGTGCTCGAACGGGTTAATCCAGCTCTTTTAAGCCATGCGCCAGCTGCCAGTACTCGCCGTGCTGGGCGAGCAGCTCTTCGTGCGTGCCGCGCTCGATGATGCGGCCGTGTTCGAGGACCATGATGGCATCGGCGTCGCGGACGGTGGACAGGCGGTGCGCAATCATAAACGTGGTGCGTCCACGCATGATGCGGTCCATACCGCGCTCGATGAGCTTTTCGGTACGCGTGTCGATGCTCGAAGTGGCCTCGTCCAGGATGAGCACCGGCGGGTCGGCAACGGCCACGCGCGCGATGGCGAGCAGCTGACGCTGGCCCTGCGACAGGTTGGCGCCATCGGCGGTCACGAGCGTGTCATAGCCCTGAGGCAGGCGGCGGATAAACGAGTCGGCGCAGGCTGCCTCGGCAGCGGCGCGCACCTCCTCGTCGGTCGCGTCGAGCTTGCCAAAGCGGATGTTCTGCGCAATGGTGCCGCTAAACAGGTGCGTATCCTGCAGCACAATGCCGAGAGACCCGCGCAGGCTGGCCTTGGCAATGTGCTTGACGTCGACGCCGTCGTACGTGATCTCGCCGTCATCGACCTCGTAGAAGCGGTTGATGAGGTTGGTGATGGTCGTCTTTCCGGCACCCGTCGAGCCCACAAACGCGATCTTTTGCCCCGGCTTGGCAAACAGGTTGAGATCCGTGAGCACACGGGTGCCCGGCACGTAGGAAAAGTCAACGGCATGGAAGCGCACGTCGCCGGCAAGCGGGACCAAGCCGCACGTGAGCTCGGTGCCGTCGGCAGCCACCGCGCGGCCCGATCCATCAACGGCAACCACATCATGCAAGTGCCCGTACACGCCCACGCCCTGACCCTCGGGAATCTTCCACGCCCATGCGGCGTCGCCCGTCTGCACCAGCTCCACGCAGCCCTCGTCCACCTCGGGCTTAAGGTCCATAGCCGCAAACAGGCGCTCGGCACCGGCCAACGCATTGAGCAAGAAGTTGCCCAGCTGCGTAAACTGATTGATGGGCATGGCCGCCTGGCGAACGAAGACCAGGTAGCTTGCAAGCGCGCCCACGTCGGCCAGGCCCTTGATGCAGAGCATGCCGCCCGCCACGGCGACGATGGCATAGTTGACGTAGCCAATCACGACGGTCATGGGCACCATGGAGTTGGCATAGCTCACGGCGGCGGTGCCGGTGCGGCGAAGCTCATCGTTGCGGCAGGTGAAGCCGGCGACATTCGCTGCCTCGCGATTAAAGACCTTGATGACCTTTTGGCCCGAGACCATCTCTTCGATATATCCGTCCAGGTCGCCAAGCGATGCCTGCTGGGCGGCAAAGAAACGCTTAGAGCGCGCACCCGAGTAGCGCGCATACAGCACAATGGCCGCATCGCACACGAGCGTGATAATCGTGAGCTGCCAGTTAAGGATGATGAGCATGGCCGTGGTGCCCACAACCTGAATGGCGGCCTGAATCACGTTGGCAAAGCTGTTGTTGAGCGCCTCGGAGACGGTGTCGACGTCGTTGGTGAAAAAGCTCATGATGTCGCCCGAGCGCGTGCTGTCAAAATAACTGAGCGGCAGCGTCTGGATGCGCGCGAACAGGTCGCGGCGAATATCGGACACCACGCGTTGGGCCGCGCGCACCATAATCTGAGAGTAGCCCAGGGCCGAGAGTACGCCCGCGGCGTAGATGATCGCCGTCAGGATGACCTGCTTGGTAAGCAGTTCCTCCCCGCCCGTGGCCAAACCGTTAACGATGGGACGCACCATGTAGGTGCCGACGAGGCTCGCGATGGCGGCGACGGAGGCGAGCACGCCCACCGCGAGCAACGAGAACTTGGCATGCCCCATGTAGGAGAGCAAGCGGCGCACAGTGCGCTTGAGGTCGGCCGGGCGTGCTTGGGCTGCGGTCTTAGGCATGGCACTCACCCCCTTCCAAGGGTGATCTGCTGGGGACGGAGGAGAACGGATCATTCGCGCAGCCATCGTCGCAGCCGTCGCCGGCGTCCGCGTTCCCCGCAAACTCCATCTGCGAGGCGTAAATCTCCTGGTAGATGTTGTCGCCCGCCAGCAGCTCCTCGTGCGTGCCCACGCCGTGGACACGACCGTCGTCCAACACCACAATGCGATCGGCATCCATGACACTCGCGATGCGCTGGGCGATGATGAGCACGGTCGTATCGGAAATCCGGGCGATGTGCTCGCGAATCTTAGCGTCGGTCGCCATATCGACCGCGCTGGTGGAGTCATCAAAAATGAGCACGCGCGGATGCTTGAGCAGCGTGCGCGCGATGCACAGGCGTTGCTTCTGGCCACCCGAGACACCGGCGCCGCCTTGGCCCAACTCGCCGTCCAGCCCGCCGATGCGATCAAGGAACTCGTCCACGCACGCCGCGCGGCAAGCCGCGAGGAGCTCATCGTCCGACGCCTGCGGATTGCCCCACTGCAGGTTCTCGCGCACGGTACCCGTAAACAGCACATTCTTTTGCAGCACAATGCCCACAGCGTCGCGCAAGGCGGCGAGGTCGTAGTCGCGCACGTCGTGTCCGCCCACAAGCACGGCGCCTTCGGTGGCGTCGTACAGGCGCGCAATCAGCTGCACAAGCGAGCTCTTGCCCGAGCCCGTGCCGCCGAGGATGCCCACCGTCGAGCCGCTCTCGATGCGAAGGTCGATATGCTGGAGCACATCCTCGGCTGCATCCGCGCGGTATTTAAAGGAAACGTCGCGAAACTCGATACTGCCGTCCGCTGGCGCCGCAATCGCGAGGTCTCCCGCGGGGTTGGCGATAAAGGGTTCCTCATCGAGCACCTCGGCGATACGGCCCACACTCGTGAGAGCGCGCGTGAGCAGCAAAAACACGTTAGAAATCATCATGAGCGAATTCATGATCAGCAGCACGTAGCTCATAAAGCCCGTGAGCGAGCCCACGCCCAGCTTGCCGGCGAGAATCATGCGGCCGCCAATCCACAGGATGGAGAGCGCAGCCACGTACATCGACAGCTGAAACACCGGCAGGTTGAGCACCGCGTTGCCAAAGGTCTTCGTCGCAGTGCGCGCGAGCTCGGTATTGACGGTGTCGAACTTGGC
This sequence comes from uncultured Collinsella sp., assembly GCA_900544645.1. Classification (GTDB taxonomy): domain Bacteria; phylum Actinomycetota; class Coriobacteriia; order Coriobacteriales; family Coriobacteriaceae; genus Collinsella. The sequence continues at coordinate 7,312 of UQWG01000040.1, read as the reverse complement.
CTCCTCGTGCTCGGTACGAACGTAGGCCTTGACGGCACGCACGGCGGTGAGGTCTTCCTGTACCACGCCGTTGAGGTGGTCCATCGAGGCCTGGAGTTGGCGGTAGAGCGGACTGACGCGATAGGTGATGGCGCCCAGTACGATTGCCAGCACGGGCAAGATGATCGCAAAGACGGTGGCGAGCGGGCGCGACAGCATCAGCGCGTAGATAAGGCCGACGATAAGCGTCACCGGGCCGCGCACCATAGGGCGAAAGCCGTTGCCCACAGCATTTTGGATAACGGTGATGTCCGTGGTCATGCGGGTGACGAGCGAGCTGGCGTCGTAGTTGTCCAGGTTACCAAAAGCGAGCGTCTGAATCTTTTTGTACTCAGCCTCGCGCAGGTTAGCGCCTAGGCCCGAGGCAACGCGGGCGGACGTGTGTGCATAACCCAAGCCCAGTACCAGCGAAAGCGCAGCGCACACCAACATGTACGACCCCTGCAGCAGCATGTAGTTGATATCACCCGCAGGCACGCCCACATCGATGATGTTGGCCATGATGACTGGGATAAACAGCTCGAGCACCGTCTCGACCGACACAAAGAACACGCCGAGGATGGCATCGCGACGGTATGCCCCTAGATAGGAAAACAGTATTTTGAGATTGCGCACGCAGGTTCAACCCCCATCAAACGTTGTTCGCAAACGCACGTATTATTGCGCGCCGAATAATGGTGTCAAGTATTCCGAAATCGTTTTCTGCAAGGTTAGCGCCGGCGGCGAGTTCTCGTGACGTGTGTCCATATTCACTCGGAATAATGGTGCGCGTGACTTATTTCGCCCCACTGCCAACATAAACCTTGACTCTACAATCGTTGTAGGGTTTTCACTACACTGGTACGTAAACAAACCCAGCCAGAAAGCCCCGCCCATGGAACACGACCTCACACGCGGCAATGTCCTTAAGACCATCGCGGTCTTTGCCCTGCCCTATATGCTCTCGTACTTTTTGCAGATGCTCTACGGCATGGCCGACCTGTACATGATGGGGCAGTTTAGCGGCGCCGCCGGCATCACCGCCGTGGGCAATGGCGCGCAGACGCTCTATATCATTACCGTGACGCTCGTGGGCCTGGCCATGGGAACGACGGTCATCGTCGGCCACGCCGTGGGTTCGCGCCGCTTCGACCGCGCCGAGACCGCCATCGGCAACACCATTACACTCTTTATGGCTGTCTCGGTGGTACTGGCCGCTGTCCTGCTCGCACTGTGCCCGCAGATCGTGGCGCTCATTGGCACGCCGGCCGAGGCAGTCGAAGGCACTGCCGCCTACCTGCGTATCTGCTTTATCGGCATTCCCTTTATCGCCGCGTACAACATTCTTTCGGCCATCTTTCGCGGGCTGGGCGATTCACGCTCGCCCATGTACGTGATCGGCGTGGCATGCATCATCAACATCGCGCTCGACTTTCTGTTTATCGGCCACATGGGGCTCGGCCCCGTGGGCGCGGCGCTCGGCACGGTGACCGCGCAGACAGCCAGCGTTGCCCTCGCGCTCGTGTGGCTTAAGAGCCGTCGCACGAACATCCACGTTAAGCGCAGCGACCTGCGCCCCCAGCCCGAGGTGCTCGGCAGCATTCTTAAGATCGGCGTGCCCGTGGCCGTGCAGGACGGCTGCATCCAGGTGGCGTTTATGTTTATCACCGTCATCGCCAACCACCGAGGACTCGTCGACGCCGCCGCCGTGGGCCTGGTCGAGAAGATGATCAGCTTCTTGTTCATTGTGCCGAGCTCCATGGGCGCCACCGTCAGCGCACTCACGGCGCAAAACGCCGGCGCAGGCAAGGGCGATCGTGCACGTCAGGTACTCAAAGATGCCATGACGATCTCGGTAGTGTATGGCTGCCTGATCACAGCGCTGATGTGGCTGGTGGCGCCGGCGTTTATCGGCTTTTTTGCCAAGGACGCTACAGTGGTCGCGGCCGGTACCGGCTATATGCGCAGCTACATTTTCGACGCAATCTTTGCCGGCATCCACATTTGCTTTAGCGGCTTTTTCGCTGCGTACGGCAAGAGCTACATCGGCTTTGCGCACAACGTGCTGGCCGTGGCGCTCATTCGCGTGCCGGGCGCGTGGCTGCTGTCGAACGCCTATTCCAACACGCTGTTTCCCATGGGCATCGCCTCGCCGTGCGGATCGATTTTGTCGGCAGTCATTTGCGTGATGGCATTTACCGTACTCAACCGCCGCGGAGCTTTTGACAAGCTGATGGCGTAGAGGATCGTTTGCGTCGTACGACCTCGGCGCCCCTTCCCCGTCCATTGAAAGGAGCGGCGCCATGACCGACTCGCCAACTGAACATACCGAGGGTCTGCTCCGCATTGGCGAGGTGGCGCGCTTGTTTAACCTAAGCGTGGGCACGTTGCGCCATTACGAGCAGATGGGCTTGCTGGACCCGGCACACATCGATCCGGCGAGTGGGTACCGCTACTACGGATCGCGGCAGCTCTCCACTCTCAACACCATCAGCCACCTGCGTGTTCTCGACTTGCCGCTCGCGCTAATCCGTGAGTTTGTGACCACGCGCGACGTGAACCTTATGCAGCGGCAGCTGGCTCAGCAGCAGGAGCTCATCGAGCGCAAGCGCCGCGAGCTGGAGCGCGTGTCGCGCAAGATCGACAACCGGCTTGCCCTGCTTCACAATGCCCTGAACACCGAGCTCGATACCATTTGCGCAATCGATGCGCCCGAGCTTCGCTGCGCCGTATTGCGCGAACGCGTCAAGCCTACCGACGCCTATGCGCTGGAGTGGCAGATTCGTCAGCTGCAGAAGGGCCAGCACGAGACCTTTGTCTTTCTGGGCAACTTGGGCGTTGGGATTAGCGCCGAGCGCCTCGCCGCCGGCGACTTTGATGGCTACGACGAGGTCTTTTTGCTGCTCGATGACACCGATGATTACGTGGGCGACCTCGAGACGCGACCCGCCGCGCGCTGCCTGACCATTAGCTTTCGCGGCACGCACGGGCAAGCAACCCCACGCTATGAGCAGCTGCTCAGCTATATGCGCGAGCGCAACCTGACACCCGCCGGTCCCTCGCGCGAGATCGCCCTGATCGACGACATCATCAGCGACGACCCGGGGGCGTATGTGACGAGGATCGCGATACCGGTCCGCTAATCACTACCATTTATCGAGCAATTCCATCCATTTACCTTAATCCGAATTAGATTGTATTATGTAGCAAATAAAATGACAGCATATTGCCCCCCCATAGGCAGGAGACATTATGCCCAGAGTTCAATCACGTCGCTCGTTTCTTCTCGGCCTAGCCTCGATCATCGGCTTATCCGCGTCACGCCCAACAAGAGTATTCGCTGCCGACTCAAACTCATCCGTCGCTTTTACATCAGACCTAGCACAAGACTACGCGCTTTCCCTGTTGCCCATCGTCGACGGATCCGCGAACTTAGAGATCGAGCAAATCGTTCCCGTATGCCAACAAATCGGCCTTATCTGTGGCTATGAAATCAGTGTCACAAGGGAAGGAAGCCCTTACGGTTATTTAATACTTGACGCATCATATCCTGGGCTTCTGAAGGAGATAACCCTCGGCGATACCATTCTTCCGATTTCAGCTTCTCTATCAAACGCCATTTCAACTTATTCCGGCCAACAGGCCACAAACCCAACCGTACTAATTTCGTACAACGATATTGAATATGGAACTTTGGTGCCAGGAACTAGAGACTGTGTAACCAACTATAACAATATACGGTCTGTCCCAATTGTCACCGAAAAGGGTATAGCACCTCAAAGCAATAACCCAACTTCATGGGATGCAGTCATTATCAATGAAGATGACTTGATGTTGCATTTCCAAATAGACGATTTAAACGGAATACCGTTCCGAGGAGTCTCGGAATCATTAGTTGAAGCCCGCACTAATAAGTATGCATGCGTCGTTTCTGCCTTGTACGCTGTATCAATGCATTACGGTCTCACCAGTTCAAACGCTAATCAATTTAATCCCGATTATTATAAAGAAATATGGAACGTCACTGGCACAACAACGTATAAGACCAATGATCAGGGCGTCGAGTACGGAAGCACGATCATCCCAGATGGAATTGTTCCGTTTAAAAGTCTTGCCGCTCAAAAGGGTAGAGCACTTAATACTCAATTTTTCGGTTATCAGCCTCAATTCGCTCAGTACAGAGCAACTATCGATCAAGGGAATATCGGCTTGTATCATATGTGGATCAACAGCCGAAACAGTGAAGGATCCGTCGAGCTATCAGGTCATACAGTCACGGTAACTGGCTATTTTACTGGGCATAATGGAAGCTCTGGCATCGAACTGCAGTGGCTCGAAGTATTCGACGGATGGAACACTTATCCCCGAGCGATTAACTATGCAACGCCCAATATGGTCAAATTGAACGGAACAGTCTTTTGGTAGACCGGATGGCACCATCAAAATGCTATGGCACCACGGCCTTTGCCCTGGTTACGATATTGGTGATTTTCGCTATGTTTGCATCCGTTTCTTCATGCACAGATAGAGCCCGCTATAGCGGAGGAGATGATTACCTTGTCTTTGGAGCCGGCAGCGTTCATTCTATTGAGGGAACGGAACTCGTAATCCAAACAGACAACAGTCCCCGCTACACCGACGCTGGAAAGCAAACCCGGATTACATTCCCCTCATCTGGCCGAATCAAAGACAAGCTTTCCCAAATCAAAGTTGGGACAAGAGTTTCCTACTCACGCTTTGAGTCGGTAGACGCATCTGGATCATACGAGGGAAACGATATCGAAATTGAACAGGCAAACACTATAAGGAGATGTTGAGGAGCTGAGCCTCTGCGCAGTTCCTCAACAAATCATTATGCCTCCGGGACCCTACCCGTCGCCAAAATCTGTTCAAGTGCCGCCTCATCCAGCACGGGCACACCCAGCTGCTCGGCCTTGGTGAGCTTGGAGCCCGCTTTGGGGCCGGCGACCAGGTAGCTCGTCTTCTTTGAAACACTGCCCGAAACCTTGGCGCCGAGTACCTTGAGCGCCGCACCCGCCTCGTCGCGCGTGCGGTTGACAAGCGTGCCGGTGAGCACGAAGGTCAGACCCGCGAGCGGTTGTGCATCGGCGAGCTCGCCCGCCACGCCCGCGTCGGCTGCGGCTTGTGCATGCGCGGCGCCCAAGTCGACCTCGAGCGACAGGCCCGCCTGGCGCAGGCGCTCCAGCACGGCAAGGTTTTCGGGCACGGCCAGGAACCGCTTGACGCTCGCCGCAATCTTGGGACCGATGCCCTCACACTCGGCAATGTCCTCTTCGCTCGCCAAGATGAGCTTGTCGATCGACAGGAATCGCTCGGCGATGACCTCGCCCACACTCTTGCCCACGTGGCGGATGCCCAGGGCAAACAGCACGCGACCGAGCGGCTGGCTCTTGGACTTGTTGAGCTCGGCGATAATTTTCTCGGCCGTCTTGAGGCCTACCGGAATGGGATCGCCCTTCTTGACGCCCTTTTTGCTGTTGGAGCTGGCGTACACGCGGCCCGTGTCCAGGCCGGCGATGTCGTCGACCGTGAGCTGGTAGAAGTCCGCGACATCGTGGATCAGGCCGGCGGTGATCATCTTGTCGACGATCTCGTCGCCTAGGCCATCGACGTCCATGCAGCCGCGGCTCACCCAGTGAAGCAGGCGCTCCTTGAGCTGCGCGGGGCAGTCGATGGAAACGCAACGGTAGGCGACCTCGCCGTCCTCGTGGACCACGGGGCTGCCGCACACGGGGCAGACCTCGGGCATCTGCCAGTCGACCGAATCGGCCGGGCGCTTGTCGAGCACCGGGCCCACGACCTCGGGGATTACGTCGCCTGCCTTGTGCACGATGATAGTGTCGCCCTCGCGCACGTTTTTTCGGCGGATCTCGTCGATGTTGTGCAGCGTGGCGCGCGCGATGGTGGAGCCGGCGACCGTCACCGGGTCGAACTCGGCGACCGGCGTGAGCACACCGGTGCGGCCCACCTGGATGCGAATTTCGCGCAGGATGGTCTGCTTTTCCTCGGGCGGAAACTTAAAGGCGATGGCCCAGCGCGGTGCGCGGGCGGTAAAGCCCAGGTCGAGCTGCTGCTGAAAGCTGTCGACCTTTACGACCACGCCGTCGATGTCATAGTCCAGATCGCCGCGGTGCTCGAGCGCCTGGGCGCAGAACTCGTGAACCTCGGCCGGCGTGGCGCAGCGTGCCACATTGGGGTTGACGCTAAAACCGGCGCTGCGCAGCCAGTCAAGAAACTCGCGCTGGCTGTGGACATGCAGTGGGTCAGTATCGGCGATGGCATAGATAAAGGTGGCAAGATCGCGGCGCGCCGTGATCTTGGAATCTTTTTGGCGCAGGCTGCCGGCGGCGGCGTTGCGCGGGTTGGCGAAGGGGTCGCGTCCCTCGGCATCGGCCTCTTCATTCAGGCGGACAAAGCTACCCTTGGGCATATAGACCTCGCCGCGTACCTCGATGGTGCGCTCGCGGTCGGCGCCCATGTGGGCGAGCGCCGGCTCGGACAGGTGCATGGGCACATCCTTGATGGTACGCACATTGAGCGATACGTCCTCGCCCGTGGTGCCATCGCCGCGCGTGGCCGCGCGCACGAAGGTGCCGTTTTGGTAGGTAAGCGCCACGCCCAGACCGTCGATCTTAAGCTCGCAGGTATAGGTGACGCTACCTGCGCCGAGCGCATCCTCGGTTCGTTGGAGCCACGCGTCGAGCTCGTCCAGATCCATGGCATCGTCCATGGAATACATGCGTGCCATGTGCGTGACCGGCGTAAACTGCTCGCTCACGTAGCCGCCCACGCGCTGGGTATAGCTGTCGGGCGTCACCAGGTCAGGGTAGGTGGCCTCGATTTCCTGCAGCTCAACGAGCATTTTGTCAAAGGCGGTGTCCGTGATCTCGGGCGCATCGAGCATGTAGTAGCGATAGGCGTGGTAATCGAGCTCGTGGCGCAGCTCGGCCGCACGCGCTGCCGCCTGGGCATGGGCGTCGGTCGGCGCGGCGGCATCCGCACTCGCGGGCGTTTCGGTATCGATGTCCACACCGTCACCAAACAGGCTCGATTGCTCCATAGCGGCACTCCTTCGCTCGATTTCAAACGGATACTAGAGTACCACCGGCCGCAACGGGGCCGAATAGCGGTCTCAAACCGCACCGAATCGGCAGCGGCCAGACCGGGGCGGACAGTTAGTTCAGATACGTATAAATCCTAGAGCTGGATCAGGCACGAACGGTAGCGCACAGAGATGTGGTGTAAGAGGCGGGGCATGCCCCGCCTCCGCCCT
>UQWG01000039.1 GCA_900544645.1 uncultured Collinsella sp. | reverse complement strand
CCTTAATACGGCCGCTATGGATGTTGGTGGCCACAAAGTCCAGGTAGGACGTGGACTTGGGGCGATTGTTCTGCGTCAGGAACATATCGCCGTACATCTGGCCCACGGCGCCCAACAGCATGTCGTGGTCGGCAAGATTCATGCCGAGGCTCTCCCACATCGGATGGAAATCAAATTCTTCAGCCATAACGGTTCCCCTCTCGAACCAAAAATGAATAGCTACGGTATTGCTGCACGGTGGGTGGCGAAAACCCAGCCGCGCCTAAACCCGGAATTTTGGGGAACCTGCTTTGCGGTCGATTATTTAGTTGTGCGTCGTCTCTCCCGGAGCCGTGAACATACCTGCTCATATGCGGCTCCGAGCCATATATAGGGCACGCGCGGCAACGCGGCGAATGTATGTCGTCTGCGGCATATGCGCACCCTCCTTTACAAGTTGAGGTCAACTATATCAACGGTCGTCGACCATGCGAACACCGTTGACATTCGTACGACAGCGTCGTGTGCCGTCGTTTAATAAATAATTATCTTGATTGATAAAGGTTTGTCATTCCTCATTCGGCGAACGACAAGACGAAGCCGTCGAGGCTTATATCCCCGACGGCATTACCCGGCGCTATCGACAAACCAAATGGATCCTGCTGGCATCAAAATGCATGCACAGCGTCTCGCCTGCTTGCGGCAGCTCGTCGACAGGCACGCCCACTTTGTTGACCTTCCACTGCAGACGCGTGGGCGCATCGACGCGCGGCACGTCCAGCAGCACCAGGCGCTCAAAACGCGAATCGCTCACGCGTGCCACGTGCAAGTCATAGCTGTTGCGGCCCCGCTCAGCGCGATTGTCAACATGGAAGTAGCTTGCGCGAATGCCCAGGTACGCTGCATTATCGGGAACCTCGCGACCCACATTAAAGGTCATGCCCCAGTCGAGGGCCTCAACTTCTTCGTCGCCGATCTTGCGCGCCCGGCTTGTGTTCTTGCAGCCCGTCAGGCGCAGTGCCGCCAGCGTCTGCGGACGGCGGACCACGTCCTCGACGGAGCCGATCTCCTCCACATGCCCGTCGTGCATCACGCAGATGCGCCCGCACAGGCGGCACGCTTCGTCGATGTCGTGGCTCACGTAGAGCACGGTGCGGTTGCATACATCGAACAGGTCGAGCATGTTCTGTTCGAGGGCGCTCTTAAGATAGGAATCGAGTGCGCTCATGGGCTCGTCGAACATAAAAATGCCCGGATGCGCCGCCACCATGCGGGCAAGCGCCACACGTTGTTGCTGACCGCCCGAGAGTCGCGCGGGATAGCGGTCGGCAAAATCGGACAGACCGAAAATGCCCAGATAGCGCTCGGCGAGCTTTTTGCGCGCGGCGGCGTCGCCCGCATCCTTTACACCGGCGCATACGTTATCGGCCACCGTCATGTTGGGAAACAGCTGATAGTTTTGGAACAGCAGGGCGCATTTTCGCTCCTGGGGCGACAGGTTGATGCCCGTCGCCGAGTCAAAAAAGGTCACGCCGTTGACGACGATCTTGCCCTCGTCGGGCGTCTCCACGCCGGCGATGCAGCGCAGCGTACAGCTCTTGCCGCAACCCGAGGCACCGAGCAGCGCCACACGATCCTCGCCGGCCTCAAGCTGCATGTCGAGCATAAACCCGGGATAGCGCTTTTTGATATCCAGAACGAGCGACATGGCCTATCGACCTCCCTGCAAAGCGGCATCATCGCGCATGAGCTCGGCCAGCGCCTCGCGATCGATACGCAAGGCATCGCCGCCCGCCGGGTCGAGCGAATCGCCCTGTCCGGCAAGATCTTTGATCCGCTTGCGCTCCGCACGGGAAAGGCCCCGCTCGCGATACTTTTGCGAATGAGCGGTGTACATATTGATGAACAGGATGACCAGGAAACTGAACACGATTACGACGATGACCCAAAAGAGCGCCACCGACGTGTTGCCGCCCATCCACTCAAAGTAGATGGCGATGGGGATGGTCTGGGTAATGCCGGCGTAGTTGCCCGCAAAGAACAGGGTGCAGCCAAACTCGCCCATGGCACGCGCGAAGGCGAGCACCGTGCCGGCGGCAATCGAGGGCCAGCCAAGCGGCATCATGAGCTTGGCAAAGATGCGACGTTCGGACCATCCCAAGGTTCGCGCGGCGTCGAGCATCTGCGTGTCGAGGCTCTCGAAGGCTCCGAGCGCCGTGCGGTAGACCAGGGGAAACGACACCACCACGGCGGATATCACCGCCGCGGGCCACGTAAAGACGATCGAGATGCCATGCGCGATAAGCCACCGACCGACCCCGGTCGATCGACCAAACAGCATGAGGAGCAGAAAGCCGCAGACCGTGGGCGGCAGCACCATAGGGATGGTAAAGACCGAGTCGAGCAGGCCCTTGATACGGCTCGTAGTACCCATGGTCTTCCATGCGGCAAACAGGCCCAGCGCAAAGGAGATCAGCAGGGCGAGGCCGCTCGTTTTGATAGACACCCAAAACGGACGATAGTCGATGTCGCCCAAAAAGGAGGCCAAGGAGGTCAAGGGGCCCTGCTCATCCCGCAACACGACAGACGATGCCTCTACCATTTGAGCGCTATCAAGCCAACGCGCGCCGCCCTTGGCATCACCCGAGGCTGATGCAATCACCACATAGCGGTCCCCATCCGCACCGCGCTCGTCAAAGCTATAGGTATACCCGCCGGCATCAAACGTTGTTTCCGCCGTGACATACCAAGGAAGATCCACGTCCCCCAGCTGCGCACCTCCCATGCAGTTTGCGCTGTCGAGCTCACAGACGAGGGCCTTGAGACCCGATACGCACTCGTTGTCCTGCGGATCCAACCCATACTTCTCGACCGCCTTGGGCGATATCCACACCACAACGCGATCGGCGGCAGGCGCCACTACAAGGTCCACGTCCTCGTCAACGGGAAACCGGTAGCCCTCAGGCTGGCCCTCCATGGCACGAGCGGTCCCCTTGGCCAACCGCTCAAAACCTTCGATCCCATAGGAAAGCCCATGAGCGGTCGCAGCAACCTGGGCCCCGTGCTCAGCGTCCCCGGCAAACGCAAATCCCGGCACCCAGCAAAGCGCGAAGGTCAAAGCACAGGCGACAAGCATGCGGAATCTATTAAGCACGAAAAGCTCCAAGCGAATACAAGGACGAAGTGAAAAACAAAACGATGGAATTATCGCGCCAAGCCGCACTACGCGGAAAGCTCAAAGCCGTACTTGGCCCAAATCTTCTGGGCTTTCTTGTTGGTCAGGCAGAAGTCGATGAACGCCTTGGCCTCGTCGGCATGCTCGGAGCTATCGGCGACAGCGCCGGGATACACGATGGGCTTGTGCGAGTCCTCGGGGCACACGAAGGCCTCCTCGATGCCGTCGTAGCGGAAGATATCGGAGCTGTAGACAAAACCGGCCAGGCAGTCGCCTGTAGAGACGTAAGAAGCAGCGGTGCCAACCTTGTCGGCCAGTGCGACCTTGTCGGCGAGCTCGGGAGCATACTCGCCGTCGTCGCCCTCGGTACCGGTGTAGAGGCCCACGGAGGCCAGGGCCTGGTTGGCGTACTTGCCGGCGGGGACGGTCTTGGCGTCGCCAATGGCAATCTTACCGTCCAGATTCGCGACGTCGGCGATGGCCTCGACCTTAGTATCGGAGCCCTCGGCGCGAATGATCACGAGGTCGTTGACGAACATGTCCTCACGCGTGTCGGCATCGACGAGCTCGGCGGCTTCGGCGTCGTCCATGGTGCCCTTGGAGGCCGTGATGAGCACGTCGACGGCGGCACCGGCGCGCATCTGCTCGACAAGGTCGCCAGACGCCTTAAACTGCGTGTCGGCAAACGTGGTGCCGGTCTGCTCGGTGTAGAGCTCCTGGACCTCGGGCAGAGCTTTCTCGAGCGAGTTAGCGGCAAAGACCTGCAGCTCGACAGTCTTCTTCTTAGAGGAAGACTTGACGGAGCCGGCATCGGAACCAGCGGGCTCGGACGTCTTGTTGCCCAAGCAGCCGGCAAGGCCAAGGCCGGCGGCAGCGGCAGCAGAAAGCGAGACAAAACCGCGGCGTGAAACCATATCGAACATATTCAACCCTTTCGAACGCTATGCCCGGGCACCCCGCCGCAGGCTTTATTCTGTTACTCGATTATACTTCCGCGCGAATAATGATAATGAGAAATTATTCTCGCTAGAGAATATAGTTTCGAGTTGCCGTGCACCTCGGCGTCGCTTCGGCGGAAAACAAAGGCGGAGCAGCCGTTCAGGTCGCCCCGCCGCAGGTAAACCGCTTATTTGGTATGTCCGCCGCCCGCCGTCATTTGGGCCGCATGCTCCAGCTGATCGCTCACGGCCTCCCAGCTTTCGCGGGCCGCTTTCGTGGATCCCGGAAAGTTGATGACAAGCGTATGCCCACGCTGCATGCACACGGCGCGCGAGAGCATAGCGCGGCGCGTCTTGGTCATGGAGTACGCACGGATTGCCTCTGCAATACCCGGCACATCGCGGTCGCAGACGGCACGCGTCGCCTCGGGCGTCACGTCGCGCATCGAAAGTCCCGTGCCGCCACAGGTGAGGACGACGTTGGCGTGGCACTCATCGGCAGCTTCCACAATGGCATCACCGATCTCGCTGGCGTCGTCGCGCACGACCACATGTGAGACGACCGTCCAGCCCTGCGCCTCGATAAGTTCCTCGAGTGCGGCTCCAGCCTCGTCCTGAGCAAGATCGCGCGTATCCGAGCACGTCACGATCGAAATCTTCAACTCCATAGTCTTCCTCCTACAACACCGTGCCCTCGGGCAGGTCGACACGCACGACATCCACGACGTCGCCCGCCTTGAGCTCGCACGGTCCTTCGTCAATACGCAGCAGGCAGTTGGACCGCTGCATCGTGCCGAGCAGCGCCGAATTCTGCGTCTTGGCCTCGGTCACCAACAGCTCACTGGTCTCGGGGTCGCGCAAAACCGTGGCGCGATCGAAGAAGCGTCGGTCCTGGCGCTTTTTCACGCCGTGCGTGAGCGTCGCCTGCTGCACGGGACGCACGCCCTCGGCAAAGCCGCGCATCTTGCGAATCGCCGGACGGGCGAGCATCTCAAAGCCCACATACGCCGCGGCCGGATTGCCTGAAAGCCCTAGGTAGGGCTTGCCCCCGAGCAAGCCAAACGTGATGGCCTTGCCCGGACGCATCGAGATGCGATCGAACAGCACCACGCCCTCGCGCCGGACGAGCGCCGTCACGTAGTCGTAATCGCCCGCCGAGGCGCCGCCGCTCGTAATGACAAAATCGCACTCTCGCGTGGCGCGATGCACCAGCTCGCCAATCGCCTGCTCATCGTCGGGCGCAATACCGTAGAACACGGGCTCGGCGCCGGCATCGAGCGCCTCGGCCATCAGCGCCGAGGAGTTGGAGTCGCGAATCTGCCCGCGCGCCGGCAGCTCACCCGGCGCGACCAGCTCCGTGCCCAGCGAGATAATGCCCACGCGCGGAGCGGCATGGACCTTCACGCTCGCGTAACCGGCGCTTGCCAGCAGGCCGGCGCCGGCCGGAGCCACGACCTCGCCGGCATGCATCACAACATCGCCGGCATGGGCCTCCTCGGCGGCAGAGCGAACGTTCTCCCCTACCTTGGCAGGCGCCGAGAAGCGAACGTGCGAGCCCTCGTTGCCGTCGCCATCGAGTACGTCGACGATCTCGTACTTCACCACGGCATCGGCACCTTCGGGCACCGGCGCGCCCGTCATGATGCGGACGGTCTCGCCCGCGCCGATTGTGCCCTCAAAGACATGGCCCGCGGCCTCGTGTCCTACGACGGAGAGCGTCACCGGAGTGTCACCGGCGGCCGCAGCAAGATCGGCTGCGCGCACGGCATATCCGTCCATAGCGCTGTTGGCAAACGGCGAGATATCGATATCGGCCACCGCGTCCTCGGCCAAGGGAAAACCAGCCGCCTGCCACACGGGAATCTCGATGAGATCCGTCGGAGCAACGTGCGACAAAACAATCGACTGCGCATCCTCCAGCGGTATGAGTTTCTCTGCCATATGTACCTCTTAATGCCACGGCGCACAACAGGAGCGCCAATTCTTTATGCTTGTCTCAGTATAATCCCCCGACTCACGACCGCGACTCGGCCTGTACCCGCAAATACACCTGTCGGTTGCAGGCTGCGAAACAGAATGGAAACCAACCCACCGGCTCGTCGCGTTTGCCGCGTTTTATAATGCTTGCGTTGCAACCTAAAAGAGGAACGTATGGCTCATAACGACAAACCCGAAAGCGCAAACGAGGCGCAGGATCATTCCCAGCCGCTCGACGACGGCGGCTTTTTCTCCCTGAACGACATCATCACGGCAGGCAGGTATCAGATCACCCGCTCCGAGCAGCTCTTGGCTGCCGACACGCGCCGCAACGCCCGCAACCTACTCGCGAGCGCTAAGTTACTCGTACTCGTCGTCATCGTCTCGCTCGCCATGGGCGTTGCCGCTTGGGCGTTTTTGGCCTCGTTGAATATCGCCACCGACTATCGCGAGCACCATGTGTGGGTCTACGCCTTGCTTCCCGTTGTGGGCGTTGCCACCGCATGGGTGTACAAAAACCACGGTCTTGCCGCCAAACGCGGTAACAACCTGGTCATCGACTCCGCTCTGGGCACACGCCTCATCCATATGCGCATGGCCGTCCTCACCTTCGTCTGCTCCACGCTCACGCACCTAACGGGCGGATCGGCCGGTCGCGAGGGAGCCGCGGTGCAGATTGGCGGCACCATCGCCAGCAACATCTCGAGCCTCGCCCACCTCAAAAAGCATGACCACCACGACCTCATGCTCGCCGGCATCTCGTCGGCCTTTGGCGCCGTATTCGGCTCGCCCCTTGCCGGGGCTTTCTTTGGCATGGAGATGTGCTTTATCGGCAAGATCGACTACACCGCGGGCATCTACTGCCTGGTCGCCTCGTTTACCGGCTACTTTACATCACTCGCCCTAGGTACCGAGTACGAGGCGAATGTTATCGCCAGCGTTCCCAACATGACACCACGGACGGTTGTCATCGTTGTTATCAGCGCCATTATCTTCGGTCTGACGGCACGCCTCTTTGCCTGGTCAGTTCGAACCGTCAAGAGCCTGTACGGTCGCTTTATCACCAATTATCTTATTCGCGCACTCATAGGTGCACTCGTGGTTTTGGCCGCCTATGCCCTTCTCGACGCTTGGAACTACGCCGGCCTTTCCACGTGGCTTTCCGGCGCCGGATTTGCCGGCAACACCACCCTGGCGGACGCAGCCATCAAGTTGGTTGTCACAGCGCTCACCCTGGGCGCCGGCTTCCAAGGCGGCGAGGTCACGCCCCTGTTTGGTATCGGTGCGGCGCTCGGCGGCTGGATCGGTTGCCTCGTCGGAATCGACCCCAGCTTTCTGGCAGCGCTGGGCATGCTCGGCGTGTTCTGCGCCGGCCTCAACGTGCCCATCACCACCTGTATGATGGCCATCGACCTGTTCCACGGCACGGCAGCCGGGTTCTTTGTCATCGTGGCCTTTATCAGCTACCTAACCGCCGGACACCGCGGCGTGTACCCCGCCCAGCGCATCATCTCGCCCAAGCGCCGTTCGCTTATTGTAGATGAGGGCGGTACGGTAGCGGATGCTATCGAGCGCCACAACGACCTGATAGAGTAGACGTAAGTATTCGACGTGCAGCCACAATCGGGGGCAATTCGACCTGAGCGCGACCGCACCGTCACGTCATACGCCGGGAGTCGCCCCATGCACGCAACTGATTTTGGCCGCACGCTCATCATCGCCAACCCAGCCGCCCAGTCGGGTGCGGCGCACGAAGTTGCCGAGCGCCTGCAACGCTTTTTGGATATGACCGCGCGCGCATCCCAGTTTGACCTGGTGCTGACCGAGCGCATGGGACACGCCAAGGAGCTGGCCGCACAGGTCGAGGGCTATCGCACCGTTATCGCTCTTGGCGGCGACGGCGTGATCCACGAGGTCGTCAACGGACTTATGGCGCAAGAGGAGGACGCCCGCCCCGCTCTTGCCATCCTACCCGTGGGCTCTGGCAACGATTTTGCCCAAACGCTCGGCATCGACGATTTCTCCGGTAAGGATTTTGGCGCGCTGCTCACCTGCGAGCTGCAGCGTCAGGACATCGGGCGCATTCGCTCGTGGAGCCCTGCGAGCGGCAGCGGCGAGGCTACCGTTGAGTACTACGACCAGACGCTCTCGGTCGGCATCGATGCCGCCATCGGCCTGGGCACCACCGAGCTGCGCAAAAAGACGGGCCTCGCCGGCGCTCCGCTCTACACCCTATCGGGACTTGAGCAGTTTGGCCTGCGCTATCGCAACTACCCCATGACCATCAGCTTTGATGGCGCGCCCGCCGAGCGCGTGCGGGCGATCATCATGGCAATTCAGCTGGGTCCTTCCTATGGCTCGGGCTATCGTATCTGCCCCGATGCCGACCCCTGCGACGGCGTACTCGACGTCTGCTACGCCTGCGGCCCCGTTCCGCGTGCGGTTGCCCTGCCTATGTTTCTTTCGGCCAAAGATGGCCACCATACCAAGCTGCCACCGGTTCGCATGCGCCGCTGTCGCCATGCCGAGCTTACCTTTGAGGAGCCCGACTACCCCATCCAGGCCGACGGCGAGCCCGTTGTCGCCTCACGTATCGAGGTCGACATCCTCGGCGGAGCCCTCCACGTCTGGCACCCCACCCGCTAGCTGCCCTAAGTTGCGGTGAAATAGGGACTGTTTATGCATCTAAAGCCGCAAAACAGTCCCTATTTCACCGCAACTTATGAGTAGGCTATTCGTCGCTGCCCGGCTTGCGACGGTTGGCCTTTTTAATGGCGTTGAAGTGCTTGTCATTGAGTCTGCGCTGGCGAGAGCGCTGAGGCACCTTGGTCTTTACGCGTCGGCGCGGCGGACGGCCACGACGCTCAAGCTCTGCCCTCAGCTTACGCAGACAGCTTGCACGGTTCTGGAACTGGCTGCGGCTCTCGCGCGCCGTCACGGTAATTCCCGAAGGGATATGTTTCATGCGCACCGCCGAGTCCGTCGTGTTGACGCCTTGTCCGCCCGGACCAGTCGCGCGAAACACCTGCACCTCGCAATCGCGCGCCAACTCCTCGGCCGACATCTCGGCATAGCGCGCATACTCGCGCCATCCCATCTTGTTCTCGTCCATATCAACACCTCCCCTCATACAAAAAATGTGACAAAGGGACAGTCCCTTTGTCACATCGCATACCAATCGCTTGTGTTGCGCGCTTAGGCGAAGGTGATCTCGCCGTTCTCGCAGTCCATATCGGCGATACGTGCCAGGCTCTCAACGCGGAAGCCGCGCTTACGGAGCTTATCGCCGCCGCCCTGGAAGCCCTTCTCAACGGCGATGCCAATGCCGGCAACTTCGGCGCCCGCAGCCTCGCAGATCTTAATAAGGCCCTCAAGCGCGCAGCCGTTGGCCAGGAAGTCGTCGATGATCAGGACCTTGTCGCCCTCGGACAGGAAGCGCTTACCCACAATGACCGGGTACTCCTTCTGCTTGGTAAAGGAGTAGATGGTCGTGGCATACTGCTCGCCGTCGAGGTTGATGGACTGCGCCTTCTTGGCAAAGACCACCGGCACGCCGCCAAAATGCTGAGCCGCGATGCAAGCCATGCCAATGCCCGAAGCCTCAATCGTCAGGATCTTGTTGATCTCGACACCCTCGAACAGACGGGCCCACTCGGCGCCCATGTGGTCGAACAGCTCAACGTCGCATTGGTGGTTGAGGAAGGCATCAACCTTAAGGACGTTACCGGCCTTTACGATGCCGTCATGGCGAATACGATCCTCAAGCTCCTGCATGGCGCAACCCCTTCTCGCGGCAACGATACCGCGCGATTAATAAACGTTGTTCGATAGTCTACCACGGACCGACCCCCGCCCGTCCCACAAGCCGCATCGCACCACAAACCAGTCTTTTTGGGACGGCGCGAATCGTGGCAGACAGCCTCCCAACACGCTAATGGCGGGCGCGCATCTTCACCAAACGCACCATGGCAAGCGCAAAGCCCACAGCGGCCACAGCCATCAACACATAGAACACCGAACGGAAACCAAACAGGAACACATCCGGACGTCCTGCAACAAAACTGGTCACGGCCTCGCCCATCGCCACGCTCATCTGTCCATACAGGATATTCGACGCCACCGTAATGCCGAGTGCCATACCCGCATAACGCGCCAGGCTACCCAGACTACCCGCAAAGCCAAGTGCCTCGCGCGGAGCCGAGCCCATGTACAGCGAGTTGTTGGGGCTCTGGAAAATCGACGTACCGCACGACATAAATGCGACGCAGCACACGATCACAGGGATAGAAGAGTGCTCGTCGAGCGTGCTTACTGCAAAGAGACCGCACACATACACGCCCAGGCCGACCGCCGTGGGACCCTCGCAGCCAACACGGTCCGAAACCGTTCCCGAAAGCGGGCCGATAAAGGCATTCACCATTGGCAGCGCCAAAAAGAGCAATCCGGAAATGTCAGAACCAAAGCCGTGGGCGTCCTGAAAATAGAACGGCAGAATAAACTCGGATGCGCCAATGCCAACGAACACGATGAGCATGCAGGCAAGGTTGATGGTGAAGGCCGAATTTGCAAAGCAGCGACGAGCGGCCTCGGCAAGGGGCATGGGACGTTCGCCGGCCTCTGGCCTAACATGCGGCAGCGTGTAGAGTCCCACGATAAACGAGATCACGCCAATGGGCAGGTTGATGAGGAAGATGCTCTCCCAGGGAAAGCTTGCCACCAGCATGCCGCCGAGCACGGGGCCACACATCATGCCGAGGGCCACAAAGGTCGCGAGAATACCCATGGCACGGCCTCGTTCGCGCGCCGGAAACGACTCGGTGATGATACCCATGTTGTTAGCCATGGCCGCCGCGCAACCGATGCCCTGAACAATGCGTGCCAGGATAAGAACCTCAAGCGAGGCCGAAAGGCCGCACAGCAGCGAACCGACCGAAAAGACGATGACGCCCAGCTGGAACACATTCACCTTGCCGCGCACGTCGCCCAGACGGCCAAACGGCAACATAGCCACGCATGTCGCAAGCAGATACACCGAGCTTACCAGCTGAATGCGATCGAGGCCCACGCCCAGCTCCTTTTGCATCACGGGCAGCGCCACGGTAACGACGGTCGAATCCAGACACACCATAAACGTCATGATGAGCACGGTAAACAGAATCGCCCATTTGTTCTTGCCATGGGTGTCACCCTCTAGAGCAATGTGCTCGCGGCGCAACTGCTCTGCAGTTTTCTCCATATCCATCCTTTCGAGTGGCCTAACGCAAAAAAACGGGGCCCCGATCGCCTGCAAACAGCCGCGATTGGGGTCCCGCCTACGGAATCGGAACGAAAGGTCGCCGAAGCTTTCTGCCAGCATCGGCGCCTTATGCGAACGCTAGCCTAGCACTGCTCGAGTGCCTGCTCAAGGTCGGCAATCAAGTCGGCCGTGTCCTCGAGGCCACACGACAGGCGTACCATGTCGGCGGAGATGCCACAGGCGATGAGCTCCTCATCGTTCATCTGACGATGTGTGGCATTAGCGGGATGCAGGCAACAAGTGCGGGCGTCGGCCACGTGCGTGGCGATCTGGGCGAGCTTGAGGCTTTTCATAAAGGTCTCGGCCGCCGCGCGACCACCATTAAAGCCAAAGCTCACAACGCCGCAGGTACCGTTTGGCATGTACTTCTGAGCGAGGTCATAGTACTTGTCGCCCTCCAGGCCCGGATAGCTCACGAAGCGCACCTTGGGATGGCTCTGCAGGAACTTGGCAACGGCCAGGCCGTTCTCGCAATGACGCGGCATGCGCACATGCAGGCTCTCGAGCGAGCTGTTCAAGAAGAACGCCGCCTGCGGGTTCTGCATGGGGCCAAGATCGCGCATGAGCTGCGCGGTGGCCTTGGTAATGAAGGCGCCCTCGCGACCGAACTTCTCGGCATAGGTCACGCCATGGTAGCTCTCGTCAGGCGTGGTGAGACCCAGGAACTTGTCCGCATGGGCCATCCAGTCAAACTGGCCGTGGTCGACGATCACGCCGCCCAGGTAGGCAGCATGTCCATCCATGTACTTGGTGGTGGAGTGCGTAACGATGTCGGCGCCCCACTCAAAGGGACGGCACATCACGGGCGTCGGGAAGGTGTTGTCGACCATCAACGGCACACCGTGGTCATGTGCGGCCTTGGCAAAGCGCTCAATATCGAGCACGGCAAGGGCGGGGTTTGCGATCGTCTCGCCAAAGACGAGCTTTGTGTTGGGCTGGAAGGCTGCCTCGAGCTCCTCATCGGTGCAGTCGGGGGCGACGAACGTGCAGGTCACGCCCATGCGGCCCATGGTGTGGGCGAGCAGGTTATACGTACCGCCGTAAATGGCAGAGCTTGCGACCACGTGATCGCCGGCACCGGCAACGTTAAAGATCGCGAGGAAGTTCGCAGCCATGCCCGAACTCGTGAGCATCGCTGCGGTGCCGCCCTCCATCTCGCAGATCTTGGCGGCAACCAAATCGCACGTGGGGTTCTGCAGACGGCTGTAGAAGTAGCCAGACTCCTCCAGGTCAAACAGCTTGCCCATGTGCTCCGACGTGTCGTACTTCCACGTGGTGGACTGGTAGATGGGCACCTGGCGCGGCTCCGCATCTCCCGGGTGATAGCCGCCCTGAACACATGTAGTACCGATAGTCTGCTCGCTCATATCTAGCTCCCTTACCTGGGTTACGTTTTATTCGGTTCACGATACCGCTACCCTGCACCCCTCTCAACCCATCCCCAAGGTAGGTTATGGGACAAATTGATTAGGGGTATTTATCTCAAGCCTTGGGCATTTGCTCGATAGATAAAAATGAGGCATACATGAAGCTCTCGATGATTACATGCCCCGTCACGGGTACCATAGGCGGGTACACCGTGACCAAGGAGACAACGATGAAGCAGATCGATACCACCCAGCTCGACACCGCCGCCTGCCAGGCTCAGGCTGCCGAATACCACGCCCGCGGCTTTAACTGCGCACAGGCCGTTGCCTGCACGCTCGCACCTGCCGTCGGGCTCGACCCCCAGACCGCCTTTACCCTCACCGAGGGCTTTGGCGCCGGCATGGGTGGCATGACCGAGACCTGCGGCGCCATCTCGGGCGCTGTTGCCATCATGGGCTTTGTAATGAGCAACGGCATGGAGAACCCCAAGACCAAAGGCCAGACCTACAAGCTGTCGCGCGAGATTGCCAAGCGATTTGGCGAGAAGAACACGACGACCGTCTGCGGCACGCTCAAGGGCATCGGATCGGATAAAGGTCCGCTCCGCAGCTGCCCCGGCTGCATCGACGATGCCGTCGAGATCGCCTGCGATGTGCTAAAGCAGCTCGCCGAGTAAACGGCAGCAACATAAAACGACGGCCGGCGCGTTTGGGATCCATCCAAAAGAACGCCGGCCGTCGTCGTTAGAACTCGGCAAACTCGGGAGCGCCGACCTCGATCTCCTCGCGCCCCGCCATAAGCTCGCGCATCTTAACGCAAAACGACTCCTGCTCCCCTGCCTTAAACACAAAATGAAGTGTCACGGCATCCGCGAAATCGGTATCCGAAACCTTGGCACCCGAATCCTGCGCCAAACGAAGCACCTGCTCATACTGCGGATAGGCCACATGCACGTCAACCGGCACGACGCTTGTCATCTCAACGATCTGCCCTGCCTCCTGAGCCGCGGCCACCGCCGCCTGCGTCGCCGCGGTATAGGCGCGTACCAAGCCACCAGGCCCCAACAGCGTGCCACCAAAATAGCGCGTCACCACGCAGCAAACATTTTTGAGCCCCGCACCGCGCAGCACCTCGAGCGTCGGCATGCCGCTCGTGCGGCTCGGCTCACCATCATCGCTCTGGCGCTCGCGCCCATCGACCAAAATCCACGCGGGAACATTGTGTCGAGCGTCGTAATGACGCTTGCGAACCATCTCGATAAAGGCATTCGCCTCATCCTCGGACTCAATATGGACCAGCTGGGCAATAAACCGGCTCTTACGGTCCACAAACTCGCCCGAAACCTCAATATTCGATTGCAGAGTTAAATAGCTGTCCAACAAAGTCCCTCAACAGAATAAAGCGCAGCAACAAACAGCCTCAATAATACGGCAAAGACAGCACTGTTGCCCTCGCCAACAAGAACGGAAACGCCAATGATACCGTCACCAACAGCGAAAACCCGTCAGCGCGAGCAAGGTGCCTTGAAAGACGAGGGCATTGACCTTATGGTCATGCCCGAAGGCTTGAAAGGCAGATTGCCGCGCTGACGGGTTCGCAGCGTCAACATAGTTGCCAAGTGGGCCTATAAGCCGGGTTCTGTCGTGAACGGTCATTTATCTTGTCTGCACGTTACCATGCAGCTCCACGCACGCTACCCGAACGCGGACCGGGCCGGCCCATAGCGTTCCTACTCGCGCTTGCTCCGGATGGGGCTTGCCAAGCCGCCGTGTTGCCACGACGCTGGTGGTCTCTTACACCACCGTTTCAGCTTTTCCCTTTACGCCTTGCGGCGCAGGTGGGAGTCTTCTTTTCTGCGGCGCTTTCCGTCGGATCACTCCGCCCGGCCGTTAGCCGGCATCCCGCCCTCTGGAGCCCGGACTTTCCTCACGCGTGCTGCAAGCAGCACATCGCGCGACCGTCTGGCCCACTCAGCAGTGCAAGAGTGTAACACACCGTTGCCGCAGGCAATGGCACAACGCAAACGCTCGACACGATAAACCAAGAACCGCCATGCGTTACAATGGTCCTGTCGATGGGCAACGTCGTCAGTCGAGACGCGACCGCGCTCCGCACCCCTCCGTCTACTCGGTGTGTTCCCACCTCCTCCCCGAGGCGGGATGTCGACATTTTTCATGCACCGACAACCCAATAGCAAACAGACAACCCGGGCAGCATTGCGCACGGATAGCATCGCGCGCCTCAGCAGCAAATGCAAAAAGGGACCCGTCCATTGCGGACGGATCCCTTAAAACAAGTGATCGTCAAACCGATTTACTCGGCGTCGGTCTCCTCGTCCTTCTTCTCGGAAGGAAGCGGGGTAACCTCGATCTCGACGCCCAGAGTCTCAGCAGCAGACTTCATGGACAGGGAGATGCGACGACGGTCGAGGTCGATCTCCATGACCTTGACCTGAACCTTGTCGCCCACGTGGGTGACCTGAGAAGGCTGGTCGACGTGCTTGTTGGCCATCTCGGAGATGTGCACCAGGCCCTCGATGCCCTCGCCCAGGTCGACGAAAGCGCCGAACGGGACAAGCTTGGTCACAGTGCCCTCGACGATAGCGCCGACGGGGTACTTCTTGACCAGTGCGCGCCACGGATCCTCGGTGGTCTGCTTGAGACCCAGGGAGATGCGCTCGCGGTTGAGATCGACGTCGAGAACCTCGACCTCGACCTCCTGGCCGACCTTGACAACCTCGGAAGGATGGTTGACGTGGTTCCAGGAGAGCTCGGAGATGTGGATGAGGCCGTCGATGCCGCCGAGGTCGACGAAGGCGCCGAAGTCGACGATGGAGGAAACGGTGCCCTGGAGACGCATGCCAGACTTGAGCTTGGACAGGATCTCGGAGCGCTCGGCCTTACGGGACTCCTCGAGCACGACGCGACGGGAGAGGACGACGTTGTTGCGGTTGCGGTCCATCTCGATAACGCGGGCCTCGATGCGGGTGCCCATGTAGGAGGTGAGGTCCTTGACGCGACGGAGGTCGACGAGGGAAGCAGGCAGGAAGCCACGCAGGCCGATGTCGAGGATCAGGCCGCCCTTGACAACCTCGATAACCTCGCCCTCGACGTTCTCGCCGGAGTTGAACTTCTCCTCGATGCGGTTCCAAGCACGCTCGTACTCGGCACGCTTCTTGGACAGGACCAGACGACCGTCCTTGTCCTCCTTCTGGAGTACCAGAGCCTCGATGGGATCACCGAGTGCAACGATGTCTGCAGGGTTAGCGTCCTTGCGGATGGACAGCTCGCGGACCGGGATAACGCCCTCGGACTTGAATCCGATGTCAACGAGCACCTCGTCATGCTCGATCTTAACGACAGTGCCGTTAACGAGATCGCCCTCATCAAAGTCGGTAATCGTACCGTCGATGAGGTTGTTCATCTCCTCCTCGTTGACATCGTCAAGAGAGAAAATGGACGAGTTCTGAATCTCACTCAAAGGTGGACCCCTTTCGAACTACGGGGCCCCGATTGCTAGGACCTACAGAAGGGTGCGACAAGCACACAACGTTTAGGAACACTCGGGAGCCGACAGATACTAATGTGACGCTTATGCAATCACGTTCGTATAGGTTACGGGGAAATGGGTTCGATTTCAAGCGTGAACTGCGATTTTTTACTCGTGTGGAGACTTTTTCGTAATCTTATGAACACACGTCTCCACAACTTGACGATAACCAGCCAGGCATTTGGCTTTGGGGTAAAGTATCCGGAGCCAACGATTCTGGAACGATTTATCGAGAAAGGTGCCCGCGTGCTCAAAGCAGTCGTTTTCGATATGGACGAAACGCTTCTCAGCATCAACCTCAACGCGTTCATCCTTCGCTATTTTAAGGATGTCTCGTCGATGCTCGCGGATATCGGTCGCCGCAGCCACGGTGGCACGATGGCACGCCTCGGCACTATCTTGGTCGACCTCAACGCCAATCGCCGAAGCGGCACGGATAATCGCACCAATCTTGAGTTCTACCAAGAAGAGGTTGAGCGCCGGTGCGGCATTTGCCTCTCGGACCCACTCATCTACGAGGCGTTTACCTACTACGACCGCGAAGTTCTTCCGTACAAGAACGACGATGTCATCAACGCCCACGCCATGCCCGGCGCACATGCCGCGCTTCAGGCCGTACAGGATGCAGGGCTACGTTGCGCGCTCTTTACCAACCCCAGCTTTCCGCAGGGGGCCATCGAGTGCCGCATGGGTTGGGGCGACCTGGCCGACGCCCCCTTTGAGCTCGTCACGCACATGGGAAACACCACCCGCTGCAAGCCCGATGCCACCTACTATCTAGAGCAGCTTCAGGTGATGGGGCTCGAGCCGCACGAGGTCCTTATGGTGGGCAACGATCCCAAGCGCGACTTCCCGTCCCCCGATTGCGGCATCCAAACCGCCTTTGTGGGCCAAGGCAAGCCCAGCCGAGCCACCTGGCGCGGAACCATGGAAGACTTCGCCCGCGACTTTAACGCCGTAATCGAGGCCTTCTACGAGCACCAAATAGCCGACGAACTATCGTAGGCGCCAGAACATCTAGCGCAGTTGCGGTGAGATAGTTCCTGTTTGCCCCTCACCCGGGTAATTTTAGGAACTATCTCACCGCAACTTAATATCTAGCAGACCTGGGTTTTACCGATCATGATGTTGAGGATCTCGATGTCGGTGTCCTTCATGCCCACGCGGCCCACGTAGCCCATGCTGGCAATCGTCTGCTCGACGGTATCCTGAATGAGACCCTCGCCGGCGCGGAAGCCGCGGCCCTGCATGGCCATATCGTGGCCCAGAATCGCAGCATCAACGGCAGCGGAAATCTTAGCCGCGCAACTCGCCTTGGCGCCATCGCACACGATGCCGCCCACGTTACCGAGCGTATTCGAGACCGTCGCGCCAATCTGCTCGCGCGTGCCACCGCACAGCCAGGTAATCGCGGCGCCGGCGCCGC
>UQWG01000038.1 GCA_900544645.1 uncultured Collinsella sp. | reverse complement strand
CCCTCAGGGTATCGGGTTCCCACATTCATCCGCACATGTGCGGATGAATGTGGGAAGTGTTCGGATGAAGTTGATAATCAAGGGACGGCAGATGCGCATGCCGGTCACAAATTTCGACCCCACCCGTATGCCGCATTTGTTGCATACTCATATGAAAGGAAAAAGCCGCTCACCGAAGCGTATCCTTCACCAAGACTCAAAGTCATCATGTTGGAAAATGCTCATCTGTCGGAAGGAGTCGCTGTGGCAAAACAGCGCGTTACGATCGCAGACGTCGCTCGAGAGGCGGGAACCTCGACGGCAAGCGTCTCGTATTACCTCAACGACAAACGAGAAAAGCTTAGCGAGAAGACGCAGAACAAAATCGCGCGCGCCATTAAGGAACTCGGATACGTTCCCAACGCCCAAGCGCAGACGCTCACCGGCAAGCAAACCCACGTCATTGCCATCATCATTTTGGATAACACCAACAAATGGGCGGGGCTCGTTCTCAATGGCATGGAGCAGGTCATGCTCCCCGCGGGCTACCAGACGGTCGTTTGCACGAGCAACTTTAACCCCGAGACCGAGCTCATGTACGTCGACAAGATGCTCTCGCTGGGCGTCGATGGCTTTATCATCCAGCCCACGGCAAACTTCAAAGCCGTGCATGACCGCATTAGACGCGCCGGCAAGCCGGTCGTCTTTTTCGATGCGGCCATCTATAGCCCAGGTACCAGCTGGATCAAAACCAACCTTTACGACGGCGTGTACAACGCCACACAGGCACTCCTCGACGCCGGCTACGAAGATTTCTTTTCCATTGCCGCCAACATGACCGAAACGCGCACCCGCATGGAGCGTTTTCAGGGGTATGCCGAGGCGCTGGCAGCGAACGGGCAGCTCTACAAAGCGATTCCCATCGATCACAACAAGCCGTCAATCAACGAGCTCACCGAATACTTTAAATTCAAGTTCAATCCCGCCAAGCGAACCCTTATCTTCGTGCAAAATCAGTGGGCACTTCCCCGTGTCTACAAGGCCCTCCAGCCAATGGCCCATCTGCTTCCGCAGCAAATCGGCCTTTTGGGACTCAACTGCGAAGACTGGACTAATCTCACCACACCGACCGTCTCCACCATCATCGAGCCCGTCGACCAAGAAGGTCGCGAAGCAGCCGAGATGCTGCTCGCCCTACTTGACGGAAGCAGCGAACCCGGCGAGCAGCGCATTCTCGAGTGCAAGCTCAACTGGCTCGACTCCACCTCGATCTAGACCGCGGGACAAATGAATCAGTAGCGTTTGTCTCAAATCTTAAGTATTTGTTCGACAGAACGGCCCCTGCCGGCTCCTGCTAGACTGGTAGATTCCCAACCGTCCATCCAGGAGCCTCCATGTCACGCAAGTCCGCCTACAAGCAAGTACTTTCCATCGGCACCGCCGTGGTGCTGGGGTTTGCGCTGTTCACAGGGTCGCTCGACGGGGCGCCCAAGCTGTTGTCGCCGCAAAGCGATGAGCAGGCAGCGGCTCTGGCCGAGAAGCAAGACGAGAGTCCCAGCCGCACCGACGACGAGGCGGACCTGGTTGCCCGACTCGAATCGGGAACAGCGAGCTCCTCGGACTCTCAAAATAGCCAAGACTCTGGCGATGGCTCCGATTCCGCCGCAACCGACACCGGCGACGGCGCTTCCGCGGACAGCGCCGCCACCCCCATCGACGAGGTCGAAAACCCCGACCTCAACCGCGCCCGCGGTGTTTATCTCAGCAGCATTCCCGACTACGCCGGCAACCCCTATGTTGCCCTTCGCGCCGACAGCACGCACCCGCTCGGCACGCCATCATTCACACTCGATGAATACGAGCGCGCTACAGAAGAGGGTTGCTTTAAGAAGTTCTCCAAGCTCGACAGCCTGGGCCGCACCCGCAAAGCGCTTGCCTGCGTGGGCCCCGAATCACTCGGTCAAGGCGAGCGCGGCGATATCTCGCGTATCCATCCCGCTGGATGGCGCCAGCAGCGCTACGACTTTATTCCGGGCCAGAGCCTCTACAACCGCTGTCACCTCATCGCCTGGTCGCTCTGCGGCGAAAACGCCAACCGCAAGAATCTCCTCACCGGCACGCGTTATCTCAACGAGACGGGCATGCTGCCGTTTGAAGAGCAGATTCTCGGCTACATCCGCGATACGGGTAACCATGTGCTCTACCGTGTCACGCCCATGTATAACGAAGAGGAACTTGTCTGCCGTGGCGTGCGCCTTGAGGCGCAATCGGTCGAGGACCACGGCAAGACCCTCTGCTTCCACGTATACTGCTACAACCTGCAGCCGCACGTGCAGATCGACTACGCCACCGGCCGCAATCAGACCTCGGGAGTTTAGGGCCGACCAAGCTGCCCCAAAACCTAAAATGATCCGTTTTCCTCCGTCCCCAAGGGATCAAAAAGGGCCGCCCCGGTTACCCAGGGCGGCCCTTGCATCGGCATGCATGTTGCAGGCAAAATCACACGCTACTTGGCGCGACCCTCCTCATAGCGCTCGACCAGCTTGGCCTGAACGTCATAAGGCACCTGCTCATAGC
Organism: uncultured Collinsella sp.; assembly: GCA_900544645.1. Taxonomy (GTDB): domain Bacteria; phylum Actinomycetota; class Coriobacteriia; order Coriobacteriales; family Coriobacteriaceae; genus Collinsella. The sequence goes on along the minus strand of UQWG01000038.1, from coordinate 15,539 downwards.
CTGCGGGCTTCATGGTAAAGTCGCCCGTGCCGCGCGTGATAGAGCGTAGGCGCGTCGAATAATCCGTCAGTTCTGCCAGCGGCGCCTGGGCAATGACCACGGTATCGCCGCGCTCATCGGTCTCCATACCCGTCACGCGACCGCGCGAGGCCGAGATGTCGCCCATCACGGCGCCGGCGTAGCTCTCGGGAATAGTCACCGTGATTTCCTCGATGGGCTCCAGCACCACCGGGTCGGCATCGGCGCACGCCTTGCGCAGGCCGATGCGAGCCGCCGCGCGGAACGCCATCTCGTTGGAGTCGACGCTGTGATACGAGCCGTCGTACACAGCCACGCGAATGCCCGTGAGCGGATAGCCGGCAATGATGCCGTCCTTCATGGTCTCCTGGACGCCCTTGTCCACGGCGGGGATGAGCGAGCGCGGAATGCGGCCGCCCACGACCTCATCCACAAACTCGTAGCCGTCGCTCGTGCCGTCGGGCCCAATGAGCGGCTCAACGCGCAGCCAGCAGTCGCCATACTGACCGGCACCACCGGTCTGCTTCTTGTGGCGGCCCTGAGCGCTTGCCGTGCGGCGGATGGTCTCGCGATACGGGATGCGGATCGGCACGCTCTTGGCAGCGACCTTGGTGCGGTCCTCCAGACGGTTGAGCAGCACCGAAACCTGCGCCTCACCCACGGCGGAGATGATAGTCTGGCCCGTCTCCTCGTCGCGGTCGATGCTCATAGTCGGATCGGCCTTGCAGGCCTTCTCGATAAACGTGTAGAGCTTCTCTTCGTCCCCGCGATTCTCGGCCTCGATGGCGATGCGGTACTGAGAGTTGGGGAACTTAAACGCCGCAGCCTCGACCTTACCGGTAATGGAGAGCGTATCGCCCGTCTCGGCAGCCAGCTTGGGCACCACGATGATGTCACCGGCATAGGCGTGACCGACCTCGGTCATGTCGCGGCCGCACATCACATACAGGTGAGCCAGACGGTCGCTCTTGCGCGTACGGGCGTTGACCAGCTCAAGACCCGGCTCAAGCGTGCCCGTCAGCACCTTGATAAAGCTGATGCGACCCTGCTGCGGGTCGGCCAGCGTCTTAAACACAAACGCCACCGGACGGTCGTCATCACTCGAGATCTTGAGCGAATCGCCGTCGATGAGCGGCATCTCGCCGTAGTCGGTCGGCGCCGGGAAGTACGTAGCGATGTCGTCCATCAGCGAGTTGACGCCCTGCTCCTTAATGCAATCGCCCGCAAAGACCGGCACAAAGATGCGCTCGGCAATCGCCTTCGACAGCAGGCCCTCAAGCTCCTCCTGCGTCAGCGTCTCCTCGCCTTCCAGGTACTTCATCATCAGCTCATCGTCAGCCTCGGCCACCAGCTCGCACAGATGGTCATGGGCTTCCTCGGCCTGGGCACGATACTCCTCGGGAATCTCCGACTCAACGGCTTCGGTGCCGTTGCAGTGGCGCGCCTTCATGCGCACCAGGTCGATGATGCCGTCAAAGTCCTCGCCCTCGCCCCAGGGAAGGGTCACGGCGCCCAAGCGCGTGCCAAAGCGCTCTTGCAGCAGGTCCATCGTGGTCGCAAAGCTGGCCTCGGAGCGCGACAGGCGGTTTACGAACACCGCACGCGCCAGGCGCAGGTCCTCGGCGGCATACCAGAGCTTAACCGTCGTAGGCTGTGGGCCGGCCTCGGCGTCGACCACAAACAGAGCCGTCTCGCAGACGCTCATCGCGGCAAAGGCGTCGCCGATAAAATCGGGGTAGCACGGGGCATCGAGCACATTGATGCGCGCGCCCTTCCAGTCGATCGGCGCGATGGTCGTCGAGATGGAGAATGAACGCTTGACCTCTTCAGGGTCATAGTCGAGCGTAGGCTTGGTGCCGTCGTGGCCGCCCAGGCGGGCGGTCTTGCCGGAAAGGTGGAGCATGGCCTCGGCGAGTGAAGTCTTGCCCACCCCGCCTTGGCCTACGAGCACCACGTTCCTTACGTTACCGGTCTTGGGAGCACCCATGATGACCTCCTTGCAGGGCCGCGCGCGTTGCGCGACGCCAACGGGGAGAGTTCGCGGTCGGTGCCGTCCCGGGAGCAGCATGGTCGGCAGCCGAGCCGACTCACCCTCCAAATGTCCTATGCCACCACCCTACCCTCACGGGCGGCTGTCCATGCATACCTTTCGGCGCACGTATGAATACAGGCGGCGAGAGGACAGAGCAAGTATGCCAGGCGATTATTAAACCCCATCGATACAAATAAAAGCCGCCGCAGTCCATAAGACCCGCGGCGGCTTCTTCTCAATACATAGCTGAGCTTAGCCCTCGATACGACTCAAGAACTCACGGGTACGTTGCTCACGCGGATGATCGATAACCTGCTCGGCCGGGCCCTCCTCGACAATGCGGCCTCCGTCCATAAAGACCACGCGATCGGCAACATCGCGCGCAAACTGCATCGCATGGGTCACGATCACCATCGTCATATTCTGCGCCGCCAGGTCTTTAATGACACGCAGCACCTCGGCCGTTAGCTCGGGATCGAGCGCCGAGGTCGGCTCGTCAAAGAATAAGATTTCCGGATCGAGCGCCAGGGCGCGGGCGATACTCACACGCTGTTGCTGACCGCCCGAAAGCTCACACGGCACCTTGTTCTCGTTGCCCGTCAGCCCCATTTGTGCAATCAGCTCGTGAGCGCGGGCTTCCGCCTGCTCGCGCGGACGCTTAAGCACGCGAATCGGCGCATCGGTGATGTTTTTCATCACCGTATAGTGCGGGAACAGGTTGTAATTTTGGAACACCAGGCCGAATCGCGAGCGCGCCTGCTTGGGCACATCGCCCTTCGCATAGACCGCGCCCGAACCCGCATCCGTCGCAACGGCAAGGTCGCCAAACGAGAGCGAGCCTCCGTCGAGTGTCTCGAGCAGCGTGGCACACCGCAGCAGCGTGGACTTGCCGCCACCCGAAGGCCCGATAATCGCCACGACCTCGCCACGCTTCACCTCAAGCGAGATATCCTTGAGCACCTCATTGCCGCCAAACGCCTTACGCGCGTTCGATATATTCATTACCGAATTAATCATGGTAGTAATCCAATTTTTTCTCGGCGGCGCCCAGCAGCATCTCGACGACGAAATTAAAGACCCAGTAAATCAGCGCCGCGATCGCAAACGGCACCATGCTCACCTGCGAGGCGACCAGCGCCTTGGCCGTCGAGAACATCTCACCCACGCCAATGGCAAACGCCAGCGACGTGTCCTTGACCAGCGTGATGATCTCGTTGCCCATCGCCGGCAGAATACGCTTGGCGACCTGCGGCATCACGATATACAGAAACGTCTGCACGCGCGAATAGCCCAGCACCTCGGCAGCCTCGTATTGACCGCGCGGAATGGACTGCAAGCCCGAGCGATAGATCTCGGCAAAGTAACCGGCGTAGTTGATGATGAACGCCACGACGCACGCCGTCCACTTGGAATCGGGCGTGAGCGAAATGCCAAACACGTAGTACGGGGCAAAGTAGATGGCAAACATCTGCAGCATGAGCGGCGTACCGCGCATGACCGAAATGTAGATGCGCGCAATCCAGCGAAGCGGCGCGATTTTGCTCATGCGCATAAACGCCACGGGGATTCCCAGCGGAATCGACCCCAGCAGTGTCAGCACAAACAACTGCAAACTGACCAAGAATCCCTGGCCAAGCATCTGCATCATGACCTGAATAGACATTACTTGAGCACCCAATTATCGAAAGATAGACCATAGCTTGAATACTTGTCGCAGAGATCCTTAACCGTACCGTAATCGTAGAGTGCCTTGAGCGACTCGGTCACGGCGTCGGCCGACTTGGTGTCGCCCTTCTTAAAGCCGACGGCGTAGTGCTCGCTGGACAGCGGCTCATCAAGCTGCGTATAAGCATCGGGCTTGGCGGCAAGCTGATACTGGGCAATCGAAAGGTCGCAAGCCACGGCATCGACCGCGCCGCTCTCGAGCTGCATAAACGCCGTGTTGTACTCACCGATGGTGTCGAGCGTGGCAAACGTCGCCGCCAGATCCTTCTGGTCACCCTCAAGCACATCCTGCGCAGCGGAATCGGTCTGGGTAATCACGGTCTTGCCGGCAAGATCGTCCCAGCTCTTGATGCCTGCATCCTTCTTTACCACCAGCACCTGCTCGTTGAGCATGTACGGCTCGGAGAACGTGTAGTCGTCCTCACGGCCCTCCATGGTAAAGCCATTCCAGATGCAGTTGATGGCGCCCGAGTTAAGCAGCGTGTCCTTGGCATCCCAATCGATGGCCTCGTAATCGACATCCCAGCCCTGCTTATCGGCAACAGCCTTGGCAAGGTCAAGGTCAAAGCCCGTGTACTCGCCATCGTCGCCCACAAAGCCGTACGGAGGATAGGACTTATCAAAGCCCACCACGAGCTTCTTGGACTCCGCAGCACCCTTCACATCCTTGGCCGCGGCAGAGCCAGCAGCGGAGCCCTTGCCGGCGCCACCGCCGCAACCGACAAGACCAAGGCCAAGCACCGTGGCGAGCGAGCCGGCTAGACCAACAAACTGACGACGAGACATATCGGTATTCATGGTATTCCCCCTTGATGGCACTTTAGTTAAGTAAAGTGAGTCGTGTAACGTCCAGAATCATACACTTTAGTGAGATGGAGTACAAGGGAGGGTTTGCCCGGCGTGGGCGGGGAGCGGCGCGTAATTAAGTTTCCTGCTCTACAGTCCTGCGCAAGACGGAAAGCACATTAAGTGCTTTCCTTTGCGTGCGGAACTCGCGATAAACTTAATTACGCGCCGCTCCCCGCCCACGCCGGGCAAACATCGTTGGACTTATCACTGACATGAAATAGGCGCTTGTATATCGTCCGCTAGCTTGGCACGGTACAATGCTTTCAGATTTCAATTTGTAAATTAGTGGGGTTAATTCATGGCAGAATCTCGTGCGGAGCGTAAGGCTCGTCGTGCTTTGATCGAGGCGGCTGAGGGGTCAGAGGAGAAAAAATCTTCTAAGAAATCCAAGTCGTCTCAGGACGCGAAGGGTAAGTCGGCCAAGGGCAAGGCTAAGGCCAAGCGTCCCGGCTCTCGTCGGAACGAGGATAAGGCATCTCAGAATCGCTCCAAGCGCCCGTATAAGAATCCGGTTCCGTCTGCGCGTAAGGCCGTTGATCCCAAGTCTCCTTGTTCGATCATGAAAGCTTGCGGTGGGTGCACGGCGCTCAATCGTCCTTATAAGAAGCAGTTGGCGGCCAAGCAGGCTGCTATGGAGGAGCTGTTTGCTGAGCTCTGTGAGCGCGAGGGTATTAGCGTCGACCCCATTCGCGGTATGGGCGTCACCCTGAGCGACCCGGGTAAATATCCTGCACCGCGTGGCTTTCGTCATAAGGCTGCCACTCCCTTTGCTCCCGGTAAGGAGGGCGCTGTCCGTTGCGGTTTCTTTGAGCGCGGCACGCACAAGATCGTTGCCGTACCCGAATGCCCCGTCGAGGCACCGGGCGCCCGTCAGATTCTCAACGGCATCGCACGCGAAGCTGAGCGGCTGCATATTCCCGCCTTTAATGAGGACAAGCATCTTGGTTTGCTTCGCTATGCCGTCGTCCGCTGCGGTTGGCGTACCGACCAGGTCATGGTCACGCTCGTGACCGCTCAGCGCGACTTGCCGCATGCACAGGAGTTCTTTGAGGCTGTCGCCGCACTCGATCCGCGCATCGTCACCGTCGCCCAAAACATCAACGGACGCCCCGGCAACGCCATCCTCGGCGAGGAAACCCGCATCGTGTATGGCGCCGAATGCATGCGCGACCAGCTGCTCGGCTGCGAATTCGACATCTCCCCCACCGCGTTTTATCAGACCAACCCGCAACAGACCGAGCTGCTCTATCAGCTCGCTATCGACGGCATGGATTTGCACCAGGGCGATGTGCTCATGGATGCCTACTGTGGCAGCGGTACCATCGGTCTTTGCGCAGCTAAAGATGCCCAGAACAAGGGTATCGGCATTATGCTGCTCGGCGTTGAGCGCAACCCGGCGGGCATTGCCGACGCACGTCGCAATGCCGAGCTCAACGGCCTCACCCGCAGCGCTTGGTTTATGGCCGACGACGCCACCGACTACATCCTGGATGCCGCCGACGACAACGAACGCGTCGACGTTCTTTCCATCGACCCGCCGCGCGCCGGCTCCACGCCCGAGTTCCTCGAAGCTGCCTGCGCACTTAAGCCGCGCCGCATCACCTATATCAGCTGCAACCCCGTGACCCAAGAGCGCGACCTGCACCAGCTCCTCGACGGAGGCTATCGCCTGCTCAAGATCACGCCAGTCGACATGTTCCCTCACACCGACCACACCGAAACCGTAGCGGTCCTCGAACGCCGCTAACCAACCTCAGTAGATTTTTGGGACAAGAAAGGGGGCGACCCGCCTGGGCCGCCCCCTTCGCTTGGTTTATAAACTCCGCTACATCCCATTGCGCAGATCGCACACGCCGGCTGCCGCCATCTCGCACAGCAGCGTCTCGCGGTCGCGCGTCACGATCAAATCCAGTGGGAAGTGAATCTCGTCGAGCATCTTGCGCGCGTGATCGAGCTTGCCAATGGCCATGCCAATGTGGGCATCGGTCGACACGCCAATGCCCACGCCCAGCTCGGCGCAGCGCTCGGCAATCTTGCGGCATACGGCCCAATGCTCAGTGTCGACACCGTGTTCAAGACTATGGTTGTTGATCTCGATAATCTTGTGCTTGGCCTTAGCTGCCAACAGCACCTCGTCGATATCGAACGGCACGCCCGAACGCCCCGTGTGACCCAGCATGAACACCTTGGGGTGCTCCAGGGCATTGATATACATCTCGGTCGTCTGGGCCAGCGTCGCGCCCTCAGCAATCTGCGGATTATGCACGCTCGCAACCAAATAATCCAAATTACGCGTAACCAAATCGAACAGCGAATGCTGACGGCTGTACGAATCGCCGGCAATATCGAGCGTGACAGGAGTGTCCTCGCCAAACAGGCTTCCGTCCAGCGAAACGATATCGGCCTCGGCACCACGCAGCACCAGCACGCCGCTCCAAATGCGCGGCCAGATATCCTGGTTGATAAAGAACTGGTAACTGCGCAGGTCATTGGGGCAAGCCGTAACCATAGAGCTCAAATGGTCGGCAGATCCGAGCACCTGCAGACCACGCTCTGCCGCCCAGTACACATTCTCCTCAATGGTCGAATATGCATGCGCAGAGAACATCGTATGGGTATGAATGTCACAAGAAAGCAGGTAGGGCATCAGGTCTCCTTATCTGGCACGGCCGTCGCTTATATTCATTGTACGCATAGCCTTCGATAGTCGTAAAACCACTCCATCCCAAAGACACAACGTCCATGACAACGGGGTCCGGCTTAACACCAAACCCCGTTTCACGTAAAACATTGTAGGCAGAGCGCTTTACTTTTAACGATACTCGTCCGCCAACTGTTTCCAAGCGGGTAGCGAATTGACAATCGTTTCGTAGCTCACGCAATAGCCCAGGCGGAACCAACCCGGCATACCAAAGCTGTCCGAGGGAGCCGCAAGCAACTCATACTTCTTTGCGCGCTCGCAAAACGCATTCGCATCGGGCTCCAATGCTTTCACCCATAGGTAGAACGCGCCATCCGGCTCAACATAGGTGTAGCCATACTCCGCTAGTGCGTCGGTAAGCGCGGTGCGGTTGCGTGCATAGGCCTCAACGTCACTCGGCTCATCGATGCAGTCGATAATTACGCGCTGAAAGAGCGCCGGCGCGCACACGAAGCCCAGCGTACGGGCGGCACCGGCAACGGCCGGCATCAGACGGGCAGCCTGCGGATTGGTGTTGGGAACCAAGATCCACCCCACGCGCTCACCCGGCAGCGACAGCGACTTGGAATACGAGTAGCACACGATGGTGTGCTCGTAGATCGAGGGCACCCAAGGCACCTCGGCACCGTACACGATCTCGCGGTACGGCTCATCCGAGATGAGCATAATCGGATTCTCGGGATCGCGCTGAGCGTTGGCCTCGCGCAGAACATTGGCCAGTCGCGTCAGCGTGTCGCGCGTATATACGGCACCGGTCGGGTTGTTGGGCGAGTCGATAATGACGGCTGCCGTCTTGTCGGTGATCGCCTTGAATACGTTATCCACGCTCAGCTGGAATGTGTCCTCGTTGGCAAGCGCCTCGACACACGTGCAGCCGGCCTTCTCAATCCAAACGCGATACTCCGGAAAGTACGGGGCGATAACAATAACCTCGTCGCCCGGATTCGTAACGGCGTTGAGCGCGCAGGTGAGCGAAGCCGCGGCACCCACCGTCATAAAGACGTCTTTGCCCTCATAGCTCGTGCCAAAGCGGCGGTTGAGCGATTCGGCCACAGCGGCACGACATTGCGGCAGGCCCGGTGCGGGCGTGTAGCCGTGCAGCTGGTCGCTCGGCAGCTCCAGGGCCTTCTTAATGGACTCCGCCACAGCAGCGGGTGCCGGAACGCTCGGATTGCCCAGCGAAAAATCGAATACGTTTTCCGCACCGATCTGCGCCTTGCGCTCAAGGCCATAGCTAAAAATCTCACGGATGATGGAGCTTTCCGCACCGCGAGCATACATAGTTTCGTTGATCATCTGTTCCCCTTTCGCATAGGCGCTATTGTACGCTTTAGCCGAGCAAAGTGCCGCAGCAATGTTGATTGGGGACAGACTTAAATGCGTGAAAACGCTCATTTAAGTCTGTCCCCAATCAACAGACGGCCCCATATCGCTCAAAAGAAAAAGCCTCCGCAGGTTTCCCCGCGGAGGCTTTCGCCACAAAGACTATTTGTCGGCGTCGGTGTCGGCATCGACGACGGCATGGTCATCGTCAGCATCATCGGATGCGGCTTCGGCATCCTCCTGCATGGCCGCCTGCGCAAAGGCCGCGGCATCAGCCGCCAGCTCCTCCTCGCTCATTCGAGGCACGCGCTTCTTGGTCGGCATGCCGGCCGCCTTGGCATTGCGCTCCTCCTTGGCCGCCAGGATATCGCCCTCGCGCTCAAGGTAGGCATTCCACTCGTTGTCGAGCAGGGCGTTCACGGCGTCGCCCTCGACGGTCTCGCGCTCAAGCAGCACCTTCGCCATCAGATCGAGCTGATCGCGACGGGCGTCCAGAATCTCGACCGCACGACGATGGGCCTCACGCATAATGCGCTGGACCTCGATATCGATGCGGCGCGCCGTCTCCTCGGAGTAATCCTGGTGATCGGCGTAATCGCGACCAAGGAACACCTGATGTTGCGCCTCGCCAAACACTTGCGTGCCCAGCTCCTCGCTCATGCCCAGGCGCGTGACCATCTCGCGCGCCATCTTGGTTGCGCGCTCCAGATCGTTGCTCGCGCCCGACGTGATGTCATCGCACATGAGCTCCTCGGCAACGCGACCGCCCAAGAACACGGCGAGCTCGTCGAGCATCTCGTTCTTGGTCTTGAGGAAGTGGTCCTCCTGCGGAAGCTGCAGCGTGTAGCCCAGCGCCTGGCCGCGGCTGACGATCGAGATCTTGTGGACCGGATCGGAGTGCTCCAGGATGTGACCCACCAGGGCGTGACCGCTCTCGTGGTAGGCAATCGTGGTGCGCTCGGCCTCGGTCATCACGCGACCCTTGCGCTGCGGTCCGGCAATCACGCGCTCCATCGATTCCTCGACCTCGTCCATCGAGATCACGGAACGATGACGGCGAGCGGCCAGCAACGCAGACTCGTTGAGCAGGTTCGCCAAATCGGCACCAGTAAAGCCAACGGTCATCTGGGCGAGCTTCTCAAACTTAACGTCCTCGTCCATCGGCTTGTTCTCGGCATGCACGCGCAAGATCTGCTCGCGGCCCTTCACATCCGGACGGTCGACCGTAACCTGACGGTCAAAACGGCCGGGACGCAGCAATGCCGGATCCAGGATGTCAGGACGGTTGGTCGCAGCGATCAGGATGACCGACTCGCTTTCCTCAAAGCCGTCCATCTCGACCAGCAGCTGGTTGAGCGTCTGCTCGCGCTCGTCGTGACCGCCGCCCAAGCCAGCTCCGCGCTGACGTCCCACGGCATCGATCTCATCGATGAAGATGATCGACGGGGCCTGGGACTTGGCCTCCTTAAAGAGGTCACGCACACGGCTGGCGCCGACACCTACGAACATCTCGACAAAGTCGGAACCCGAGATGCTAAAGAACGGCACGCCCGCCTCGCCGGCAACAGCCTTGGCCAGCAGCGTTTTACCGGTGCCCGGAGGGCCAACCAGCAACACGCCACGCGGGATCTTGGCGCCCAGCTTGCGACAGCGATCCGGATCGCTCAAAAAGTCACGGATCTCCTCGAGCTCCTCGACTGCCTCGTCCACGCCGGCAACGTCTTCAAACTTGACCTTGGGGCGTGTGGCCTCGTTGGTCTTGGCGTTGGTCTTGCCAAACTGCATGTTCCTGTTGTTGGCGCCCATCATCTGGCGCATAAAGTAGAACATGATGGCGATAAGGGCGATCGTCGGAAGCACACTCATCGCCAAGTCGCCCCAAAAATCGGGATCGTTGGTGTTGACGATGTACTTGGTATCGGGGTGCTCCGCCATGAGCTCGGCAAGCGAATCGGAGCCGACATAGGTCGAAGAGAAGCTCTTGAGCTCGCTCGTATCGCCCTTGTCCTTCTTCGTCTTCCAGTAATGACCCGTCACGCTTCCGTCTTGAACCGTATAGGTCAGATCTTCGACGCGATCCTGCTTGATGGCGCTCACCATCTCGCTCGTCGCGAGCTTAACGGTATTGCTGGAATTGGCAAAGCCGGAGCCCATGTTAAAGAAGGCGTAGCCCAGAAGCGCGCAAGCCAAAAGAAAATACAGCCAGCCCGTACGCGTGGGCTTCTTGCCTCCGGGCATCCCCGGGATCTTAGGCTCCCGGGGAGTCTGGGAATTGTTATCGTTACGGTCGTCGGGCATCTTACGAATAAACCTCCGGTTTCAAAATGCCCAGATACGGAAGGTTGCGATAGCGCTCGGCATAGTCGAGGCCGTAGCCCACCACAAAGGCATCGGGGCAATGGGTTCCAACATACTTGGGCGTGATGGCCGAGACGCGGTCCTCAACGTCCTTCCACAGGAAGGCGGCGACCTCCAGAGAAGCGGGCTTGCGGCTCTCGAGGTTCTTCATCAGATACTTGAGCGTCAGGCCCGAGTCCAGAATGTCCTCGACGATCAGCACGTCGCGACCGCGGATGTCGATATCCAGGTCCTTAATGATACGCACGATACCCGAGGACTTCACACCGTCGCCATAGCTCGAAACAGCCATGAAATCGATGTTGGTCGGCAGCTCGATCTTACGCATCAGGTCACCCATAAAGACCACGGCGCCGCGCAGGACCGCAATCAGCACCAGATCCTTACCCGCGTAGTCGCGAGTAATCTGCTCGCCTAGACGAGAGACGATACCGTCGATATCCTCCTGCGTGAACAGAACCTTCTCGATATCCGGATGTTGAGAAGCCATGACAACCCTTTCTTGTGCTTATCGCCCACACACCGCCGTATGGACGCGAACTACACATTCTAGCAGCGCACGGGGTATATTTTCCAGCCCGCGCACCATCAGCGCGGGAATACCGTCAACGCCGCACAGAATAGCTGGCGTAGGACGCTATTCCGCATCGACCACACGAAGCAGATATGCCACGCGCGTTGCGGCCGTGCACTTAAAACGCTCGTCCGCGCGAACTCCGGCGACCCACACCACGGCACCCCCCGGCGCCGTCCTCACCATGGGCACTCCGGCGCGCTCGGAAACGGGAATGCGAGCCTCACCTAGCAAGTCGGATACTTTCTTGCTTCGACCACTCATCCCTAACGGGCACATCACATCTCCCGGTGCGGGACCGTCCACCCACAGGCGCGCCGATCGCGCCTCGGCAGGGATCTCGCCACGCGAGCCCGCCAGGATCCGCTCACTATCGCTGTCGGCAAAACCCAGGGCAGCCGCGTCTACCAAAGCTGTCACTTCCCCGGCAGCCGCAAGTTCACGGGCGCGGCGCACGATATCGCATCCAGGCTCAACGGCCATCGGTTCTGTGACCAGCATACGTCCCCCGCCCAACGGCAAACGACCGGGTACGGTAACCCAGTCCGCGACCAGGCCCTCGCGAGCCGCCGGCGCCTTAAACGCCAGCATGCCAAACTCAATGCGTGCGTCAATCCCCGCCGGAAGCGTGACCGAGCCGGCGCCCTCGGCAACGCAGGAAAGGACTCGCTCCACATGTCGCATCTCTGGACGAGCGTCCGGATCGATGCGCTTAATTGCCAGTCGCACGATACGCCGCGCGATTACCACCTCGGCCGCAGCAAGGCGCCTGGCATCGAGCACCAGCGCGCCCGCCGCCTCCTTACGCAGGCAGCTTCGAAACGCCTGTGCCGAAAGCTGAGACAAAAACGCGTCCTCATCGCCTAAGATCTCGCAGGCGGCGCCAATCGTCTTGCAAACGCTCGCGTTGCGCTGCGCCACCACCGGCATCACCCGATGGCGCACGTAGTTTCGCAGATACGAGATATCCTCATTGCTCTCGTCTTCACGCCACGGCTGACCATGTACCTGTAGATAGCCCACGAGCTCGCCATGAGTTAGGCCGAGCAAGGGACGCACCACAATATTCCTCCGGCGAGGAATGCTCGATAGGCCAGCGGGCCCTGAACCCTTAATTGCGTTCATCAAAAACGTTTCCGCGCGATCCGAAGACGTGTGCGCGGTGCAGATACGAGCCGCCGTTCGCGGTGCCCCCGTCTGGGCGCAGAGCTCGCGAACATACCTCCGCGCCGCGGCATAGCGCACCTCGCGGGCCGCGGCCTCAACATTGCCCGACTCCCCATCAAAATAAGCGTGCTCCACGCACAGCGGTAAACCATATTTCGCGCAGAGCTCACGCACAAAGGCCTCGTCGCCATCGGACGCCTTGCCGCGCAGATGATGGTTTACATGCAGCACATGCAGGCGCTCGCGAGCAATGGGGGCAACACCGCGTCCGTCTTGGATATCCAGCTTTGATGTGCACGCCATAAGAAGCAGTGCCGTCGAGTCCGCGCCGCCTGATACCATGAGCACGACAGGAGCAGCCTGCTGCCTCGTTCGGGTCTCATCGACTGCCCCGGGCACGGCATGGTGTCCGTAATGCTGTGATACCGTTGGCATTCGCTTCCTCCTCTATTCGTCCGCACCCATTGTATCCTTTGGAATCTTATGTCTCGTCTGCACCTTCATATCCTCGGCAGTGGCTCTAAAGGCAACTGCGCACTCATCGAGGGCCCGCAGGGGCTCATTATGGTCGATGACGGACTGTCTCGCCGCGAGACATTAAAGCGCATGGCAGAACTGGGGCTCTCGACAGACAACGTCTCGGCTCTTCTCATTACTCATGAGCATAGCGATCACATCAAGGGCCTCGATGTCTGGTGCAAGCACTGGCACGGCCCCCTCTTTGCCAGCAGGGGCACTCTTTCGAACAAAGAAAATCTTTCGCATCTGCCTGTCGAGGAATTCGATCCCGGCGACGCCCTATCCATTGCCGGCATCCACGTGCAAACCTACTCAACATCACACGATGTCATCAATCCAGTCGGTTATCGATTCGACGCCCTCGATGATTCCATCGGCTTTGCCACCGACACCGGAGAGCTATCGAGCCAAGCCATGAACACCCTCAAAGATTGTCGAGTCCTCGCGCTCGAAAGCAACCACGATGTGACCATGCTGCGCGAGGGAGAATATCCCCGCTTTCTTCAGGAGCGCATCCTGTCTGCAAGGGGACACCTCTCCAACAGCCAAGCCGCCGAAGCCGCGCGCGAACTTGTTACAGATCGCACCGAACAGCTCATTGCCATGCATATCAGCCAAGATAACAATCGTCCGAGCCTTACCGTCAAAAGCTATGCCAAAGCTCTAGCCGCAACCCTGGATGACGAGCTCGGCAGCTCCGCCACCCTTCTCCAAGGATCGCGAAAACTCTCGATACGCCCCGCAAGCCAGTATCGGCCAGCAACCATTCAATAGACTGTCCTAAACAGCAAAAGGGGCCGGGAATCGCTTCCCAGCCCCTTTTGTTGTCTTTTAATAGCGAAGAACACCAACGAAGTTATTCGATGGAGATCTTCGTAACGTTCTTCTTCTCGACGATCTTGGGAACCGTAACGGTCAGGATGCCGTCAGCGTACTTAGCCGAGAGGCCCTCGCTCGAAGCGTCCTTAAGATACACGCCACGCGTCGCGCTGTACGAGCTGAACTCCTTCTGCAGGAAGTTCTTGCCCTCGTTCTCCTCGTCTTCCTCGACATTCACGCTAATGGACAGACGGCCCTCGTTAAGCTCGACATCGATATCGTCCTTGGCGACGCCGGTCAGATAAGCCTTGACCTCATAGCCATCGCCCTTATCCTCAACGTCAACGGGGAACGCCTTAGAGGCAATCGAGCTGTTCGCTAGGTCGCTCATATCATCAAACAGATCGAACAGCGAGCTTGCAGAGGGACGAACGCCAAAAACCGAACGATAAGGAACCATGCTTGCCATGTTTACCACTCCTTTATAGGACTGCCGAGTCATCTTCCAGGTGACTGGAACTTCTTTTGACGCTCTTATATATGCCCACCCAGTGCTCATATATACATCGACTATAAAGTTTTTTGAGTCCAGTACTATAAGCATATCTAAGTGCGTATGACTTAGGTTTTAGGAAGGTTAAGGTTCTTTGAACCAGAGCTTAAATACCGAGTATGTCCCCAGCTACAAATAACAAGGGGCTTACAATGAGCGCGTACACGTTGTTGGTAACGAGCTAAAGGGCATCATGGACGACCAAAACCAGAACAAAATGTTTATGCCGACGCAGGGGGAAGATACTTCCACGCAGCCGCCACGGTTCCATCGCCCCCACATCTCGCAAGAGCCCATTAATGATCCGGAGCCCGAGTATGTGACGAGAAATCGATATCAAACACTCGAGGATGCCCAAACGGGGCGTAAACATATGGGCGTCGCCTCGGGAGACCCTGTATATCTGAAAGACGCACCATTATCTAAAAACAGCGCAGCTAGTGATGAGCCGATGAAAGCATCCGCCACTCATCAACAAAGAGGTCCTCGACCAAAGCAAACCTTGACGCATTCGGCTCGCTATCTCGAAACGCCAAAACAGGGAAAATCAATCTTCGTTTCATCAAGTAAACGACGCAAACAGCATCGACTGACAATCCTGCTTTTGATTATTGTGGCCATAGCAGTTGCCCTTGTTATTCGTTTTATTTTCTTTAAGTAAAAGCTCAAAACCAAAAAGAATTAAATCGTCTGGCGTAAATGAGTTATTTAGGCTTATAGGACAAAATGTGTGTCCACGTTGGGGGCATCGGCGCAGGTCGATGCCCCTTTTTCAGCCGTTTAAATTCCGTGCCCGCTTTTAACCGCTCGGACAGAATGTGTGTCCGGTTGCCTATCGTTCCCGCAGTGTTAGCGTCGGAATAATTTAGCCAAATATAGTCGGCCGAGATTGACCAATCTC
>UQWG01000037.1 GCA_900544645.1 uncultured Collinsella sp. | reverse complement strand
ACCAAGCACAACCTCAAGTACCGCCGCTACTACCACCAGTTCGACTACTAAGAGCTGGTCACGGGTCCGATATCTTGGCTGGTTGATATCTCGATCCTGCACAAGGGCGTCCGCAATTGCGCGGGCGCCCTTTTTGCGTTGTGACAAGAGACTGCTGCTAACCGCTTGCCCTATGTTTCCAAATGAATACGCTGTGAGCCGAGGAAGACGATTCTCCCCGCAAACACTCTAGTATGCTAAAGTACCCAGAAGACCGGCGGAGCTATGCTGGTCTTTCGTTCTATATGAAGCGCAGCATGAGGAGGCTCACCAGATGACGGCCACACCGTGGGGATTCCGGGACATATTGCCCGAGGAAGCTCAGGCGCGCGAGGAGATCGCATGTACGGTGAAGGGCTGCTTTAGGGAGCATCATTACCTTCCGGTCGAGACGCCGCTGCTCGAGGACAAGGGTTCGCTCGAGGAAGGCGGCCGCATTGCGGACACGCCGTTTAAGCTCTTTGATGACGACGGTCGCCTGCTGGTGGTCCGTCCCGACAACACGCTGCCGATCGTGCGCCTGGTTTCGACCCGCATGCGCGCGGCCGACCTGCCCCTGCGCCTTCGCTACGAGGCGCCGGTGGTTCGCGAGTGCCAGCGCAATGCCGGCGGCTCGCGTCAGTTTACGCAGTTGGGCTTTGAGCTCATCGGCGCGGGAGATACCGCGGGCGATGTTGAGATTGTCTCGCTCGTTGCCGAGGCCGTACGCGAGCTGGCACTTCCCGATGCGCGCATTATCGCAGGCAGCGTGCGTCCGTTTAAGGAATTGCTCGCGGTATGCGAGGATCGTGAGCTGGCTGCCGAGGCCCTGCGCTGCGTGCACGCCAACGACTTCGTGGGCCTCGATGCCCGCGTGGCGAAAAGCGCCGAGTCCGAGGCCGTTAAGGTCGCCATTAGCGAGCTGCCGCGCTTGCACGGTGGTGCCGAGGTGCTCGACCGCGTCGACGCGCTGCTGGCGGCGGCGGGCATTGTCGCGCCGCTTACGCGCGAGCTGCGTGCCCTGGTCGAGGGCCTGGCTCCCGAGGATGCCCAGGTGCTGTCCTTCGACTTCTCCATCATGAACTCGTTTGATTACTACACGGGCCTGGTCTTTAAGGCCTATGCCGGCGGCCTGCCCGATCCGGTTGGCTCGGGCGGACGCTACGACTCCATCTTTACCGGTGCATTTGGCGGCGGCATCGAGGTGCCGGCGGCGGGCTTCGCCTTTTCGCTCGAGCGTCTGGAGGCCGCGCACACCTCGGCCGAGGACGCTGCTTCCGATGGTGACCATGCCGTGGGCCGTGGCGTCGAGGGTCCGCTGCGCATTGCCGTGCCCAAGGGCTCGCTCAAGGTCGACACGCTCGACGTGCTCGAGGCCGCAGGTCTGGACGTCTCTGAGCTGCGTGACCCCGGCCGTCACCTCATCGTGCGCGGCCGCGACATGCGTGCCGGCGAGGGTGCGGTTGGCGATATCGAGTTTGTCATCGTGCGTCCCAGCGACGCGCCCGCTTTTGTGGGCTGTGGCGGTGCCGACTGCGGCATCTGCGGTTGGGACTCGCTTATCGAGGCAGACCTCAACCTGCTGCAGCTGGTCGACCTGGGCTACGGCCTGTGCACGTTTATCGAGGCGGAGCCCGCGTGGCGCGCCGGCCAGGCCGAGCGCAACTATGCCCGCCGTGGGTCGCTTCGCGTGGCCACCAAGTATCCGCGCATCGCGAGCGCCTGGTATGCCGAGCGCGGCGTGAACGCCGACATCGTTTCGCTGCACGGTAACATCGAGTTGGGCCCCATTGTCGGTATGACCGACCGTATCGTGGACATCACCGCCACGGGCGCCACGCTGCGCGATAACGACCTGGTTATTACCGGTCGCATTATGGACTGCACGGCGCGATTCTTCGTCAACCCGGGTGCCGCGCGCCTGGACCCGCGCGTGCGCAACTTGGCCGATCGCCTGGCGGCGGCCGTGAAGGACAAGCATTTTGAGCCCGTTGCGGGCTCGGCACAATAGCGCGAGCACGCACGGGCGTCCCAACGTCTGGGCTGCGGGCCGATTGGCGCCGCCGCCCGGCCTCTCGTTTTTCGAACACAACCTCGACCGATAGGGGGATACCGATATGAAGACCATCAAGCTTGCTCCCGGTGAGCGCCTCGTTACCAACCAGCTCAACCGCAAGGGTGTGCTGCCGCAAAACATCGTCGACGCCGCCCGCGATATCGTGGCCAACGTGCGCGCCAATGGCGATGCCGCGGTGCGCGACTACTGTCGGCGTTTTGACGGCGTTGAGTTGCAGAGCTTCCGTCTGCCGCAAGAGCAGATCGATGCCGCGCTCGAAGGCCTCGACTCGGCCTTTGTCGCCGCGCTTGAGAAGGCCGCGCGCCAGATTCGCGAGTTCCACCAGCGCGAGGTCGAGCAGAGCTGGTTTACAACGCGCCCGGACGGCACGATACTCGGCGTTAAGGTGACCCCGCTCGCGGCGGCTGGCATCTATGTGCCGGGCGGTCGCGCGCAGTATCCCTCCACGGTGCTCATGAACGCCATTCCCGCCAAGGTCGCCGGCGTCAAGCGCGTGGTCATGGTGACCCCGCCTCAAAAGGATGGCCTGATCAGCCCGTACACGCTTGCCGCGGCAAAGCTCGGTGGCGTGGACGAGATTTATATGGTGGGCGGCGCTCAGGCCGTGGCCGCGCTGGCGTACGGCACCGAGACCATTCCGCGCGTCGACAAGATCACCGGCCCGGGCAACGCCTTTGTCGCCGCGGCCAAGCAGATTGTCTCGGGCGACGTGGGAATCGACATGGTCGCTGGCCCCTCCGAGGTCTGCGTGCTGGCCGATGCCACGGCCAAGCCCATGGTGGTTGCGGCCGACCTGATGGCCCAAGCCGAGCACGATCCGCTCGCTGCCTGCTATCTGGTGACCTGCGACGAGCAGTTTGCGCGCGAGGTCGAGGCGGGCATCGACATTCTAGTGGCGCAGTCGCCGCGCGCCGAGATTACCCGTGCTTCGCTGGACAACGAGGGCACCATCGTGGTGGCTGCCGATATGGCCGCCGCCGTCGAGGCCGTGAACACCGTGGCGCCTGAGCACCTTGAGCTGCACTGCAAGGATGCTATGGGCCTGCTCGGCGGCATCCGCAACGCCGGCGCCATCTTTGTGGGCGCCTGGAGCTCCGAGCCGCTCGGCGATTACGTCGCCGGCCCCAACCACACGCTGCCGACCGGCGGCACCGCCATGTTCTCCAACCCGCTTTCGGTCGAAGAGTTCGTTAAGCGCTCGAGCGTCATTTGCTATACGCCCGAGGGCCTGCTCTCCGACGCTCCTGCCACACAGCGTCTGGCCGAGGCCGAGGGCCTGTGGGCACACGCGCTTTCCGCCGCTCTGCGTCGCCGTATGCTGGAGCAGGGCGAGGATGCCGTGAGTGCCGAGTCTCTGGCCGCTGCCGACCTGACCAAGGTTGCCTGGCCGGGCGACGCCGTGGCGACGGTTGCCAAGGGTGTGGACCTGGCTTCCGCTGGCGCGACCGGCGAGGAGGCCTAATATGGCCGAGCTGACGCCCCGCATGAAGGAGCTCGTCCAGCCTTACCTGGCCGGTATTGAGCCCTACGATCCCAACTTTACGCCCACGCGCATCAATCTTTCGGCCAACGAGAACACCTATCCCGTACCTGCTGGCGTGCGCGAGGCGGTTGATGCGGCCTTGGCTGCCACGCCGCTCAACCGCTATCCCGATCCCATGTCCAACGACCTGCGCGATGAGCTCGCTGCCTGGCATGGCGTGGCACGTGAGAATATTTGCGCGGGAAACGGCGGCGATGAGCTGCTCTATAACTACCTGCTGGCGTTTGGCGGCGCGGGGCGGACCCTGCTCAACTGCCCGCCGTGCTTTAGCGAGTACGCGTTCTTTGCGTCGCTTTGTCAGACCGAGGTGCGCGATGTGTGGCGCGACCCGGCGACCTTTGAACTCGACCAGGCGGCGGTGCTTGCGGCGGCGCCCGAGTGCAATCTGGCGATCGTGACCTCGCCCAATAACCCCACGGGCGATGTGACGCCGCTCGACTTTGTCGCGGCCCTGTGCGATGCGTGCCCCGGCATGGTCATGGTCGACGAGGCCTACGTTGAGTTTGCCGATGATTCGTTTGGCGCGGCTACCACGGCGCAGGGGCTTATCGCCGAGTATCCCAACCTGGTGATTCTGCATACGCTGTCCAAGGCGTTTGGCGCCGCCGGCGCGCGTCTGGGCTATGTGATTGCGGCGCCCGAGGTCATCGACGTGTTCGCGGCGATTCGCCAGATCTATTCGGTTAACGTGCTGAGCCAGGCCGCCGCGCTTGCCTGCGTGCGTGCCCGCGATGCGTACGCGCCCGTGGTGGCACAGGTTGCATCCGAGCGCGAGCGCGAACTGTGTGCCCTGCACGCAATGGCTGCCGAGGGTCGGCCCGTGGAGGCGTGGCCGAGCGCGGCGAACTTTGTGCTCGTGCGCACGCCGCATGCCACGCACGTGCGCGAGCGTCTGCGCGACGAGTATTCGATTTTGGTGCGCGACTTTAGCTATGCGTCGGGGCTCGCGGACTGCCTACGTATTACCGTGGGTACCCCGCAAGAAAACGACGAGGTGCTGGCCGCGTTTGCCACGCTGGTGAAGGAGGAGATGTAGATGGACCGCTATGCCGAGGTAACCCGCAAGACGGGCGAGACCGACATTGTCGTAAAGCTCGACTTGGACGGATCTGGCGTGTGCGATATCTCGACCGGCGTGCCGTTTTTCGACCACATGCTCAACGCCTTTGGCCGCCATGGTCTGTTCGATCTGACGGTGCACGCGGTGGGCGACGTGGAGGTCGATGCGCACCACACCGTCGAGGACACGGGCATTGTGCTGGGCGAGGCGTTTTGCCAGGCGCTGGGTGACAAGGCGGGCATTACGCGCTTTGCCGACGCGGCGATTGCCATGGACGAGACGCTCGTGATGGCTGCTGTTGATATTTCGGGCCGCGGGCAGGCCTACTGCGAGCTGCCCGTGCCGACTGAGCGCGTGGGCAGCTTCGATACCGAGCTGGCCGTCGAGTTCTTCTACGCCTTTGCGCGCGACGCCAAACTTACGCTGCACGTGCGCGAGCTGGCGGGCGGCAACTCGCATCACATTATCGAGGCCGCCTTTAAGGCCGTGGGCCGCACGATGCGCCACGCCTGCGAGCTCGATCCCCGCGTGCAGGGCATCCCCAGCACCAAGGGCTCGCTGTAGCTGACGGATCGCACAAACCACCACAGAGGTGCCTGTCCCCTTTGTGGTGGTTTTGGATGATGAGAAGAGGAGGGTCGCGTGGGCGAACCGAAGATCGTGGTGGTCGACTACCACAAGGGCAACTTGTCTAGCGTTGCGCGTGGGCTTGCGCGCGCCGGTGCCGCCGCCTGCACGTCGGACGATCCGGAGCAGATCCGCAATGCCGACGGCCTGGTCATCCCGGGCGTGGGCGCGTTCTATGACGCGATCGCCTTTATGCGCCAGAGCGGCGAGGCGGACGCGGTGCTCGATGCCGTCGCCGCCGGAACTCCGCTGCTCGGCGTCTGCCTGGGTCTTCAACTGTTTTTTGAGCGCGGCAACGAGGGCGTGCCTGCGGACGAGGGCGCGGTCGCCGACGGCAACACCTCCGAGCAGGCTGGCGGTCCCTGGGTCGATGGCCTGGGTATTATGCGCGGCTCGTGCACACGCTTGGAGTCGAGCCGCCTGAAGGTGCCGCACGTGGGCTGGGACCAGGTGCACATGACGCCCGCCGGCGCGGCCGATCCGCTGCTTGCTGGTTTTGCCGAGGGTGCCAACATGTACTTTACCCACAGCTACGCGGTGGCCGACGACGCCGATGCCGCCGATGTGCTGGCGCGCACGCACTATACGCGGAGCTTCCCGTGCATCGTGCGCCATGGCAACGTGTGGGGCTGCCAGTTCCATCCCGAGAAATCCTCCGCGCTGGGTCAGCGCATCCTTAAGAACTTCGTCAACATCGTC
This sequence comes from uncultured Collinsella sp., assembly GCA_900544645.1. Taxonomy (GTDB): domain Bacteria; phylum Actinomycetota; class Coriobacteriia; order Coriobacteriales; family Coriobacteriaceae; genus Collinsella. Next base: position 12,489 of record UQWG01000037.1, on the reverse strand, counting down.
GAGGAGGCCGGCCGATGATCCTGTTTCCCGCAATCGATCTGATCGGCGGCAAGGTCGTGCGCCTGGAGCGCGGCGACCGCAGTCGCTGCAAGGTATATTCCGACGACCCCGTGGCCATTGCTCGCTCGTTTGCCGAGCAGGGCGCAAGCTGGGTGCACGTCGTCGATTTGTCCGCTGCCTTTGGCGAGGATGAGGACACATGCGCTGCCAACTCGGCGGCGATCAAGGCCATCTGCGGCGTCGACGGTCTGTCTGTGGACGTGGGCGGCGGCGTCCGCTCGCTCGCGCGCATCGACGAGTTGGCCGGCTACGGTGCGCGTCGCATTGCGCTGGGCACCGTGCTGGTGACCGAGCCGGGTTTTGCCGAGGTGGCGGTCCAAGGCTTTGGCGAGCTGCTGGTGGCAGACATCGCCGCGCGCGACGGTCAGGTCAAGGTGAACGGCTGGCGTGATGGCGCGGGCGTGGCACTCGACGATGCCGTGGCACAGCTCACCGAGCTGGGTTTTAAGCACCTGGTCTACACCGACATCGCGCGTGACGGCATGCAGACGGGCATCGATGTGGCGGCGTATCGCCATGTGGCCGAGGTCGCGGGCTTTCCCGTCGTGGCATCGGGCGGCATCTCGACGCTCGACGACATCCGCGCGCTGGCCGCAGTGAGTGAGGGCGCGATTGAAGGTGCCATTACCGGTCGCGCACTCTACGAGGGCAACTTTACGCTGACCCAGGCGCTGGCCGCCGCCCGAGGGGAGGAGTAGTCCATGCTTACCAAACGTGTGATTCCCTGCCTGGACGTCAAGGACGGCCGTGTGGTCAAGGGCGTCAACTTTGTGAGCTTGCGCGATGCGGGCGATCCGGTGGAGCTGGCGCGCGCCTACGACCGCGAAGGTGCGGACGAGGTCGTATTTTTGGACATTACCGCGACGAGTGACAACCGTGTGACGACCATCGAGATGGCGGCGCACGCGGCCGAGGAGCTCGCTATTCCCTATACCGTGGGCGGCGGCTTTCGCGACTTGGCGGGCATGCGGACCATGGTTGCCGCCGGCGCCGACAAGGTGTCGCTTAACTCTGCCGCCGTGCGCGACCCGTCGTTGATCAGCCAGGCCGCCGCGGCGTTTGGCAGCCAAGCCGTGGTCGTGGCGATCGATGCCAAGTGTGTTGGTTTGCCTGGTGAGCCGGGAGCCGACAAGTGGGAGGTCTTTACGGCGGGCGGTCGCAACGCTACGGGTATCGACGCGGTGGCGTGGGCCGAGGAGGCGGCTCGTCGTGGCGCCGGCGAGATCCTGCTCACCAGCATGGATCGCGACGGCACCAAGGCCGGCTTTGATTTGGCGCTCACCCGCGCCGTGGCGCGCGCGGTGCCGATTCCCGTCATCGCGAGCGGCGGAGTGGGCACGCTCGAGCATTTTGCCGAGGGCGTGATCGAGGGCGAGGCCGACGCCGTGCTGGCGGCGAGCGTCTTTCACTTTGGAACCTTCAGCATTCGCGAAGTCAAAGAGTATATGGCCTCACAGGGCATTCCTGTGAGATTGGACTTCTAATGCTGCGGCTTGTCCAGGCACCCGACCTTCCGGCTCCAACCCTCCTCGCGTACTTAAGTACGCGTCGTCGGGCTTGTCGCTCGGAATCTCGGGCACCTGGACAACCCTCGCCGACCGGCGATGTTTAAATTGGGGAATTGAAATGAGAGAAATTACTACTCCAGCGGATCTTAAATACGACGCCAAAGGATTGATTCCTTGTGTGGTTCAGCAATATGACACCGGCGAGGTGCTTATGGTTGCTTGGATGAACGAGGAATCGGTGGGGCTGACGCTCAAGACCGGTACCACGTGGTTTTGGAGCCGCAGTCGCCAGGAGCTCTGGAACAAGGGCGCGACGAGCGGCAATATGCAAGTGGTCAAGGAGCTCTGGGCCGACTGCGATAGCGATACGCTGCTGGTCAAGGTCGACTCGCCGGGTCCGGCCTGCCACACCGGCAGCCGTACCTGCTTCTTTAAGAAACTCGCGTAGGACGGGCGCTCGACTAGGCGCTTGGCCAACCAGAAAGGATTGAGCTATGGGTGTGCGCACCGCAAACGTTCAGGATGGAAATATCGGAGAGACGTTGACAGGTCTGGCCGAGGTGATTCACGGTCGTCGTGATGCATCGCCGCAGGAGAGCTATACCGCGCGTCTGCTGACCGACGTCGAGGATGAGCTGCTCAAGAAGCTTGCCGAGGAGTCGAGCGAGGTGATCATGGCCTGCAAGGATAACGATCACGACCACATCCGCTACGAGGCCGGCGACCTGGTCTACCACCTGCTCGTGACGCTTGAGCGCTACGGCATCACCCTCGACGAGCTGGCTGGCGAACTCAACGCCCGCCGCCACTAGTCATTGGGGACGTTCTTAAACGACTAGTTAGGCGAGGGGTGTGGATTCCCATTCGCCGGTGGGATGGGGGATGTCGAAGGTTCGGTAGCCACAGTCGTAGGCGTGTGCCTGGGCCTCACGGATGTTCCAGCAGATGTCGCAGGCGCGGTGCGCGTCCGAGCCAAAAGTGATCGGCACCTCGGCATGGGCAAAGCAGCGCAAAAGACCGGTTGCGGGGTAGTAGTCGAGGCCCTTGCGCGGTGCAGCGGTCGAGACCTCAATGCGGCGGCCCGTATCGTGGGCGCATTCGGCCATCTGCTGCCAAAACGGTGCGGGGTCAAAGTCGGGCGCAAAGCCTTCCTTCGAAAAGCGCATGACCAGGTCGGGGTGAGCCATTACATCAAAGTTGAGCGGGCTCTCGCAGGCGCGGCACCAGTCATCGACATAGCGCTCCCACACGCCGCGCACGCCTAAGTTTTCCCAAACATGCAGGTCGGTATCATCGTCGATCCAACCGCAGCGCGAATCGGGCGTATCGGGACGAACGACGTTTTCCGTTCCCGCCGTACCCGCGGCACCGGCCATGATATCGCCGGGGTCGCCAATCCAGTGCACGCTGCCCAAGCGCACCACGGCGCCCTGGGACCAGCGCTCAACCAAGGGTTCGCAGCCCTCGTACCAATCGCATTCAAAACCGTAGATAAAGGTGAGTTCTGGCGCAATCTGAGCGGCAAGATTGCGAGCGTCCTCAAAAGCCAGACGATGCGCCGGGAGGTCACCCTCAGTAACCTGCACCTCGCAGTTAGCATCCATGCTGGCGGGCAGGGTGAGATGGTCGGTCGAGACCATGACGCGGCAGCCGGCCGCAGCAGCGGCACGGACGTTGTCCTCAAACGAGGCATGCCCGTCCGAAAACGAGGTGTGGGTATGGCAATCGACCAGCGGGCACATGGGCATAGCGGCTCCTTTGCGTCAAGCGAATCCGCTTCATTGTAATGGCGCAGCTCTCAACACGCCGGGCACGCCGGGGATCGAAATCGATTGGAAAGGTTGCGCGGCGCGTGGTGCGGCCTCGCTTGCCCTCAAAACGTGTACGTCAGCCTCCAAAACCGACAAATAATGACATGTTTGGAGGCTGATGTACATGTTTGGCCGGGGCGGTGGAGTGTCGGTTTCTTGTCGACAAGGAAAATCGCGCTCATCACGCGCCGTCACACTCGCGCAGCCTGCGATGTGCTAGCGTTTGGATGAACAAAACGAGCCCGTGCGGAAAGGAGCCGGACCGTATGCCATGCGATAGTACATCCCCGCTGTCCCGCGAGACCGATGCACCCGAAACCATCGTCAAGCTGGAATGCGACATCGACGATGCGTCGCCCGAGGTGCTCGCCTACGCCGCCGACCGTCTGCGCGGGGCAGGCGCCCGCGAGGTGCACTGGCTGCCCCTCTATTGCAAGAAAGGCCGCCCCGGCTGGCAGCTGCAGGTAATCTGCACCTACGAGGATATCGAGCGCCTGCAGACGATTATCTTTTTGGAAACCACGACCAACGGCATTCGTTGCCAGGTCATGGAGCGCGTTTGCCTGCCACGCCGCTTTGAGCGCGTAACGACGCCATGGGGCGAGGTGTCCGTTAAAGTGGCCACCCTGCCCGACGGCAGCGAGCGTGCAGCGCCCGAGTACGAGGACTGCGCCCGCCTTGCCCGCGAGCACGGTGTGCCGCTCCAGCGCGTGATGCAGGCAGCACAAGCCGCGGCTCTGCAATTTGAGTGACACAGGCCAACGACGCGCCGCACCAACCCTATTAACCCCACCGAAAGGACCACCATGAAATACCTCATCGCCTCCGACATCCACGGTTCGGCATATTGGACCGAGCGCCTCTGCGCCGCCATCGAGTCCGAGCAGCCCGACCGCATTGTGCTGCTGGGCGACCTGCTCTACCACGGACCGCGCAACGACCTGCCGCGCGATTACGCCCCCAAGCGCGTGATTCCGCTGCTCAACGCCCTGGCCGACCGCATTATCGCGGTGCGCGGCAACTGCGACGCCGAGGTCGACCAGATGGTCCTCGACTTCCCCGTCATGGCCGACTACGCCACGCTGTTCGACGAGACCGGCCGCGAGCTGTTCCTGACGCACGGCCATGTCTTTGGCGCCGGCATGCACAACAGCGTCGACCACGCGCCCGCGTTGCCCGGGGGCTCCGCGCTCGTCTACGGCCATACGCACATCAAGGTCAACGAGGAAAGCGCCGCGCACCCGGGCCTGTGGCTCTTCAACCCCGGTAGCGTGAGCATCCCCAAGGACGGCTCGCACAGCTACGGCATCTACGAGGGCGGCGCGTTCCGCCACGTGGTCATGGAGGAGGAGTAGCCATGGCGCAGCACATGGCTCAGCAAAATGCCGAGGGTTCGCGCGACCTGTCCACGCTGGTCGACGCGTCGGCCGAGCTGCAGCATCTAGTGCAGACCATCTGGCGTCTGCGTCAGCCCGATGGCTGCCCGTGGGATCGCGAGCAGACGCACCGCAGCATCGGCGAGAACATGATCGAGGAAGCCTACGAGGCGCTCGATTGCATCGAGGCCGACGATGCCACGCATCTGCGCGAGGAGCTCGGCGACGTGCTCATGCAGGTAGTGCTGCATGCGCAGATTGCGGCGGACGCCGGTGAGTTTACGCTCGTCGATGTGGCACGCGATATCGACGCCAAGCTCATCCGCCGCCACCCACACGTGTTTGGCGATGTTGATGCCGATAGCTCCGACGAGGTGCTCAAGATTTGGGATGAGGTTAAGCTTGCCGAGAAGGCTGCCAAGGACAAGGCCGTGGCAGCAGGCGAGGCTGCGCCCGAGGGCCTGCTCGACGGCGTGCCCACACATCTGCCTGCGCTGATGCAGGCCCAGAAGGTGTCGCGCAAGGCGGCGGCCGTGGGCTTTGAGTGGGAGACGGTCCAGGACGTGTGGAACGAGGTTGCCGAGGAGCGTGCCGAGTTTGAGGCCGAGGCTCCCGGCTCGCCCGAGCGCGAGATGGAGTTTGGCGACCTGCTCTTTGCCCTGGTCAACGTCGCGCGCAAGGAGGGAATCGACGCCGAGAGCGCCCTGCGTGCCAGCACGGCAAAGTTCCGCCGCCGCTGGGCCGCGATGGAGCAGATGGCGGCCGATGCTCACGTGGATCTGGCCGAGCTTTCGACCCACGGCCTCAACGACTTGTGGGACGCCGCCAAGGCAGAGGAGTAAGACTGTGGGAACGACGGGCTGATATGCCTCATCGTTCCCGCTAAATTTTTCGAAAAACAATTGTATCCCTTGGCTAACTTAGGGCATAATGCAAAAAGTGCGACATGGCTAACTTACGGAGGCGCACCAATGGTGCACAGTCGGCCAGTCGCTTGCATCAACTACGTTTCCAAGTGAGAGGGAGACAACATGAGTGACATTTTGGACGTCTACGGTCGCGAGGTGCTCGACAGCCGCGGTAACCCCACCGTCGAGGTCGAGGTCGTGCTCGAGGACGGCAGCTTCGGTCGCGCGATGGTGCCTTCGGGCGCTTCGACCGGCGCTTTCGAAGCTTGTGAGCTGCGCGACGGCGACAAGGGCCGCTACCTGGGCAAGGGCGTCTCGCAGGCCGTCGAACACGTCAACAACGAGTGCGCCGATGCCGTCGTGGGTCTCGATGCCTTCGACCAGCGCGCCGTCGATGCCGCGCTGATTGCCGCCGACGGTACGCCCAACAAGACCAAGCTCGGCGCCAACGCCATTCTGGGTGTGTCGCTGGCCGTTGCCCGCGCTGCGGCAGAGTCGGCGGGCCTGTCGCTGTACCAGTACCTGGGCGGCGTCAACGCCCACCTGCTGCCCACGCCCATGATGAACATCCTCAACGGCGGTGTGCATGCCGACAATAACGTCGACTTCCAGGAGTTCATGATCATGCCGGTGGGCGCCCCGAGCTTTGCCGAGGGCCTGCGTTGGTGCGCCGAGGTCTACCACACCCTTAAGGGCGTGCTGCACGAGGCCGGCCTGGGCGGCGGCGTGGGCGACGAGGGCGGCTTTGCCCCCAACCTCAAGACCAATGCCGAGCCGTTCGAGTACATCACCAAGGCCGTGGAGAAGGCCGGCTTTAAGCCCGGCGTCGACTTCATGTACGCCATGGACCCGGCCTCGACCGAGTTCTACAACGCCGAGACCGGCATGTACGAGCTCAAGGGCGAGGGCGTGGAGTACACGAGCGCTCAGATGGTCGATTACTGGGAGAAGCTCGTCGACACCTATCCCATCATCTCCATCGAGGACGGCATGGCCGAGGAGGACTGGGACGGCTGGGTCGAGCTTACCCGTCGCATTGGCAACAAGGTGCAGCTCGTAGGCGACGACCTGTTCGTCACCAACACCGAGCGCCTCAAGAAGGGCATCGAGCTGGGTGCCGCCAACGCGATCCTGGTCAAGGTCAACCAGATCGGCACGCTTACCGAGTCACTCGAGGCCATCGAGACCGCCAAGGAGGCCGGCTACGCTTGCATCGTGAGCCACCGTTCCGGCGAGACCGAGGACTCCACGATCGCCGACCTGGTCGTGGGCGTCAACGCCGGCCAGATCAAGTCGGGCGCCCCGTGCCGCAGCGACCGCATCGCCAAGTACAACCAGCTCATCCGCATCGAGGACGAGCTCGAGGGCAGCGCGCGCTACGCCGGCAAGGCCGCGTTCTACAACATTCGCTAGGCACGCGGAGGTCGCGGGGGCGGGGAAGACTCGGATTTGCCTTGCTCCAGCCGGGCGCTGTTGAGCACCATTGGGCGCTGGGCCATATGACTCAGCGCCTTTTTTATGTCGAGCAAAGGCTGGCGAAGGCGGTGCGGGCGCTCGTGCTATAACTAGAATACTTAGCGCAAACAAACCTCAACCGCACAAGGCGCACATGGATCAGATTTACGACAACAGGTACTATTCCGCCGGTTCGCGTGAGCCGTCGCCTCGCCGTGCGCGCACGGTGCAGCTCGGTGGGTCCGCCTACGCCGGCGCCGACCGCTCCATGCAGCGCCCGACAAGTACCTCGCGCCCCAATGCTCAAGTGAATACTTCGACAGATGGACCAGTGCGCCCGGCACGTTCGTCGCATGCTCAGCGCTCGTCGGCTCAAACGCACGATAGGTCGAGCAGGCCCTCGAACCGTTTTTCGGGCTCGGACTTTATGCACTACGCCAACGACAACGCGGTGGTCAAGGCGATCTACGACTTTACCCACGGTCCTCAGCGAGGGCTATTCATTGGCATCGTCGTCGCCCTGGTGCTCGTGAGCCTGTATTTCCCCGTGCGCGACCTGTACGTGGCAAAGCGTTCGAGCGACATCTTGGCCAAGCAGGTCGAGATTCGCCAGCAATACAATGATGGGCTGCAAAAAAGCGTCGACAAGCTGCTCTCGGAGGAGGGTATCAAGGATGCGGCATCCGAGGACCTGGGCTTGGTGATGCCCGGCGAAAAGAGGATTGAAGTGCAGGGCCTGGACGGCGATTCGGATGCCTCGTCGAGCCAGAAGTCGTCGAACGCCAAGAAGGCCAGCGAAGTTGCCAAGGAAATCGAAGAAGTCGGTAAGGACGCGCCGTGGTACATCCAAGCGCTCGACATGCTGTTTGGGTTTAACGGCGTCGAGGGCCAGACGGTCGTGTCCAATGGCAAATAGCGCCCGGAGGGGAGCCCGCAATGACAAATTGCAAACGCTATAAGGTAGCCGCGATCGACCTGGGAACGGTGTCGTCGCGACTGGTGTTGGCCCAGGTCGAGGGCGGAGCGATTGTGGAATCGTCCAAGCATACCGATATTACCGATCTGGGCGAGGGCGTCGATGCGACGGGCCGCTTTTGCGAGGCGGCGGTCGAGCGCGTGCTTGCCGCATGCCGCATGTTTGTGGACGAGGCGCGTGCCTTTGGGGCTGTGTGCATCTGCACCACGTGCACGAGTGCCGCGCGCGATGCGTCCAATGCTGCCCTGCTGCTGGACGGCTTGCGCGAGCTGGGGCTCGAACCGCAGGTGATTCCGGGTGAGGTCGAGGCGCGCCTGACGTTTTTTGGCGTGGCGCATGACTTTGCCGGCGAGCGCATCATCGTAGCGGATTCGGGCGGCGGGTCGACGGAGCTTGCGACGGGCGTATACGCTCCGGAGCGCGGGGTCTTTGCGCTGGAGGGCACGCGTTCGCTGGACATTGGCTGTCGTCGTGTGACGGAGCGCTTCTTCTCCGCGTTGCCGCCTGCGGACGGCGAGCTTGCGGTTGCCGCCGCGTGGGCGGGCGAGCAGTTCTCCTCCTATTTTGAGGGCCTGTCCAGCGACTTTGAGCGTGCCGAGCGCCTCGTTGCGGTGGGCGGTACCGTCACCACGCTCGTGGCGCTGGTCCACGAACTGGAGCCGTACGACTCGAACTTTGTGCACCTGCGCGAGCTTTCGCTGGAGCAGATCTCGGCCGCCATCGATCGTATGTCTACGCTGGGTGTGGAGGGTATCGCTGCGCTGCCGGGCGTGCAGCCCAAGCGCGCGGGTGTGATTCTGGCTGGCGCCGTGGTGATTCGCGAGCTCATGCGAGCCGGCGGCTACAAGACGCTCACCGTAAGTGAGAACAGCCTCCTCGCCGGTATGGCCGCCACCATCAACGAGGTTCTCGACGGTGCGACCCCCACCATCGCCTGGACTCCCACTCTCAGCACCCTTTAACCATCCCCTCATAAGTTGCGGTGAAATACGGACTAAAATCGCCCTTTCGGGCACCAAACAGTCCCTATTCCACCGCAACTCAACAGCCGGCACCTGGGGACGTTCCTTTTCTGCCGGCACCTGGGGACAGTCCTTGCGGGGCGTCCCCACAGCGCCTATGCCAGCTTGTCGATCTGCCCAATCTCCCAAAGCGGAATATTGATGAGCATGCCCTCGTCTCTATATGCCGCCAGGGAGCTCCTCACGCAACGCTCGAGTTTGAATTTTTCGCAGGCTACTTTCAGACTCTTCGCTTTAAGGTTCTCTGCCGCCTTGACCTCAAGCGGAAGCACGGTTCCCGCATGGTCGATGGCAAAGTCGGTTTCGGCATTGCCGGAGGTAGAGGACCAATACGCGGGAGTTTTGTCCTGGAGCAAAAGCTCCTGCGCGACGTATTGTTCGGTCAGCGAACCTTTGAACTCGGTAAAAACAGCGGATCCGTTAAGAACGATGGCCGGAGAGAGACCGGAGAGCGCTCCGAGGATGCCGGTGTCGATGCAGAACAGTTTGAAGCCCGAGAGGTCTTCGTAGCTCGAGAGCGGCGCCTTTAGAGCGGAAGCACGTGGCACCTTATGAACGATTCCGTAGTCCGTGAGCCACTGGAGGCTTTCCTCGAAATCGCGTGCGCGCGCTCCGGGACGAAGGGCGCCATAGACAAACTTCTTGTTCTCCTTTGCAAGCTGGCCGGGAAGGGATTTCCAAACCAACCTCATGCGCTCGACGATGCGGGCGGGTGCATGTTTGCCAAAATCGGATTCGTAAGCCTCGATGATTTGCTGTTGAAGTCTTCGGGCTTCGATGAAGTCGCGTGTCTCGGCGAAAGTGGAGACAACTTCGGGCATACCGCCGACAACAAGGTATTCCTTGAGCAAGTGCTCGAGCTTTTCGGTAACGTTTGCTAGAAGGTTCATGTCTGCGGCAAGGATGGCGTCGGCGAGCGGGTTGCCGTCGACGGCACGAACGAACTCAGCAAACCCCATGGGACGCATGGTGAGCTGGTCGATTTTGCCGACGGGAAATGACTCGTTTTCGCGTCGGAGCGCGAGGCCCATATAGGAACCGGCTGCTACGATGTGGTATTCGGGTGCAAGCTCGTTGAAGTACTTGAGCGAGGTGATCCCGCGTGGCGCTTCTTGGATCTCGTCGAAGATGATGAGCGTGTCTTCCGGCGTTACGGTTTGGCCACGTAGGAGTTCTATCTGGGAGATGATGCGCTTGGGGTCGAGGTTCCCATCGAACAGCGAGCGTGTGCTCGGCTCGAGCATAAAGTCAAAACGAATGACGTTTCGATACTGCTGGCTTGCGAATTCGTTAAGAAGCCAAGTCTTTCCTGTCTGGCGGGCTCCCTTAAGCAAGAGAGGTTTGCGATTCGCCCTTGATTTCCAAGCGATAAGTTCACTCATAAGCTGTCGCTGCATATTGCCTCCCAACCCTCTCGGCTAGTATAAGGCCATTTGGGAGTTTCCATCGGAAAATGTGGGAGACAACCACGTTTTTCCATCGGAAAATGTGGGAGACAACCACGTTTTTCCATCGGAAAATGTGGGAACACCAACCTAAGTCGCGGTGGAATAGTTCCTAAATGGGCTGGTAAACTGCCAAAACAGGAACTATTCCACCGCAACTTAGAGCCCCGCCGGCGTGTAAAAGAAACGAGCCCGCATCCCTTGGGGACACGGGCTCGAAAGCTCCATATGGTAGGGGCGGTGGGACTCGAACCCACAATCCTTGCGGCGAGAGATTTTAAGTCTCCTGCGTATGCCAATTCCGCCACGCCCCCGTGAGACTAGAAGTCTAGCACAAGCCGTCCGTTACGCGTTGACGGCCATCGAGTGTTGGCCCGACTTCTCCAGGAACTCTTGGAACTTTGCCTCGTCGCCCTTGTTTTGATACTGCAGGGCCAGCAGGTACTCCAGTCGGCAGCGCTTGACCGGGTCGTCGCCGACATCCTCGAGCATGCGCTCCAGCTCGGGAATGTCGTTGTGGCGCTTGAGGATCATCGTGTCGTACATCAGTTGGCATTCGTGCGCGACCGCCTCGGCCTGACCGCCCTCAAAGCCCTTGATTTCGTGCAGCAGCTCCTTGGACTTTTTGCGGTCCTCCTGGCCAACGTAGTAGTTAAAAGCCTTGATCACCAGGTCGACGCGCTGCATTTTGGGCAGGTTGAGCCCCAGCAGCAGGTCGAACATCTCGTCGGCGCGCTTGTGGTCCTCGCGCAGCAGATATGAGTTCAGGCGCAGGTAGTCGCGGTTATAGCGCGGGTACAGCATGCTGGTGAGTTTGCCATCGAGCAAGCGATCGAACTCGTCCCACTGCTTGGCAGCCATAAGCTGCTGCAGGCGCTTAAACGTGGTGCGTTTTTTGACGCTAAAGAACACCGACACGGCGATACAGATGATGACGACGGCGGTCCAGAGGGTGCGGGAATCGGGCATATTGGGGTCCTTAGTCGCTCGTAAAGCGAGCGGTATGACAACACGTGCTAGATGTATTATACGCAGCGCGCAAGCAAACTGGCATAAAAGCTCATCGAGGCTGAGTGCCATCGCTCGCTGCGGTACACTTACCTAAAGTAAACCACGAAGGGAGACATTACCTATGAAGAAGATCGTTTTGGCTTGCGGTGCTGGCGCTGCTACTTCCACGCTCGTTGCCCAGAAGGTCGCTACCCTGCTCGACGCCAACGGTTACGCCGACAAGTACGAGATCGTGCAGTGCGCCATCTCCGAGGCCAAGGACTACTGCGACGAGGGCGCCGACCTGCTGATCGCCACCACCGTTGCCCCCGAAGGCCTCACCTGCCCGTACGTGAGCGGCGTGCCCTTCATGACCGGCATGAACCGCGTCGCTGCCGAGAAGGCCGTTCTCGACGTCATGGCTCAGTAGGCACTGCCTGTATGAGTGAGCAGAACGTCAACCCGGTCGAGCTCTTTGGCATGCGCGTTGCCCATGTGGGCATTAACGCCGCCGACCCGGCAGACGCCCTGGAGATCGCGGAGCTGTTCTCGACGATGATGGGCCTGCCTGTTATCGAGACCCCGGTTTCGTACTTCAACGATTCGCTGGTCGAGGTCATGAAGCAGAACGGTCGTGGCACCAAAGGCCACATCGGCTTTGCCGTTAACGACATCGATGCAGCTGAGAAGTGGTTTGCCGAGCGCGGGCTCGAGGTCAACGAGGAGTCGCGCGCGCTGCTACCCGACGGTGGTACCAAGCTCGTGTACTTTAAGCGCGAGTTCGCCGGCTTCGCCGTGCACCTGTGCCGCGAGTAGCGCACAAGCTGTCATAGCTAGCAAAAAGGGATAGGGCTGCGTGGCCCTATCCCTTTATTTATGCCGAGGGGCTTCCTACCGCGGCAGGCGAATCGTAAAGCGGCTGCCGACGCCCTCGACCG
>UQWG01000036.1 GCA_900544645.1 uncultured Collinsella sp. | reverse complement strand
GGCGTGTGCCTGGGCGCCATCCAGGCCGGTGCCAACATCGTGCGCGTGCACGACGCCGCGGGTTTTGCGCAGTTCCTGAACGGTTACTGGGCGGTTGCCAAGCCGCAGCCGCGCCGCGCGTTTGTGGCTGTGGGCTCCAACCTGGGGCATCGCTGCGACAACATCCGCGCTGCACGCGAGATGATCGCCGAGATTCCACTCACCTGTGTGTCCAACTCCTCCAAGATCTACGAGAGCGAGCCGGCCTACGAGACGCGCCAGGACGCGTTTGCCAACGCCGTCATCGAGATCAAGACCGAGCTGGCGCCGCTGGTGCTGCTCGACGAGCTCATGAAGATCGAGGCTGAGCTGGGCCGCGACCGCTCCAAGAAGGCCAAGGCCAACGGTCCGCGCACCATCGACCTGGATCTGCTGTGGATGGATGGCGAGACCCACGGCGGCAAAAAGCTGCGCCTGCCGCATCCTCTCATTGGCGAGCGCGACTTTGTGCTGGTGCCGCTCGAGGACCTGATGCACGACCCAGCGCGGTTCTTCCGCTACAACGGTGTCGAGGTCAAGGAGCCCGAGGACCGCGTGGGCCATATCGTTGGCGAATTGGGGCGTATGTAGATGATCGAGATGAATGCTGTTGCCGCCGGCACCGAGCTCGACGCGGCGCGTAACGCGGGCCGCGAGGGCGTGTCCGCGGGCTGGTGCGCGTGGAGCGCGGGCGATGCTTCGCTGACGTTTTCGCTGGTCGTGCGTCCGGATGTGAATATGCACGCCTTCCACGGCCTGCCGTTTGTGGCCGCGATGGGCATGATGGACGCGCTCGTGGGCACGGCTTCGACGCCGGGGTTGGGCCTTGCCGGTAAGGTGGGTATCCAGTGGCCGAGCGATATCGTGTGCGGTGCGCCTGCGTTTGAGACGTCGCTCGCGCGTGTTACCGTGAACGGCGGCGCCGGTGCTGTGGGCATGTTCGGTGCCGTGACGGTGGATATTGAGCGTTCGGCGCTGAGCGAGCTTGGTGTGGACGTGGCTGACGAAGCGCTGGTCGAGACGCTGGCCGCCGCCGTGCTGGCCCGCGTGGACGCCTGGGCGGTTGTTGCCAACACGCCGCAGGGCGCTGCCGGTCCGCTGGCTCCCGTGCTGGGCGAGTACTTCGACATGGTGCCGCTGCTGGGCCGCCAAGTTGCGGCGGTGTCGCCCAACGGTTTGCCGCTTGCGGTCGGTGTGTTTGCGGGCCTGGACATCTGGGGCCGCGCGACCATCAAGACCGATGCCGGCGAGCAAGAGTTTCCGCCCGAGGCTGTACGAATTCGCGGACTGTAACGCGAGGCGCCCGCGTTCAAAGATAACGATGACAACAAGACCCTCCTCGGCCTGTGCCGGGGAGGGCCTTCGCGTGACTGCAGAGCGGCATCTCAGCCCTATTCCTCAAAATTGATAATTATTCAGTTTTGAGGAATAGGCTTGGCGAACGTTTGCGGGGGCTGTGGCATCGGGTGTGCTCGACTTAAGCCCCCGTCCTACCCCAGCTCCTGCATGCGGCGGTAGGTTTCGCAGATGCCCTTGATGGTGAGTTGTCCGTCGACCACGTCGAAGGCATCGGTCGAATCGGCGACGATGCCGGCGAGACCGCCCGTGGCGATAACGGTGGCGTCCTCACGACCCAGCTCGCGCTTCATGCGTGCGACCAGGCCCTCGGCCATGGCGGCAGCGCCCACCACGGCGCCGACTTTAATGCACTCCTCGGTATCGCGGCCGATGGCGTGTTCGGGCGCCTCGAGCGGAACGCTGGCGAGCTTGGCGGCTCGGGCGGCGAGCGCGTCCATCGAAATGCGGATGCCCGGCGCAATCGCTCCACCAATGTAATAACCGTCCTCATCGATGACGTCGATATTGGTCGCGGTGCCAAAGTCCACCACGATTGCCGGCGCGCCGTAGAAGGTCTCGGCCGCAACGGCGTTAGCGACGCGATCGGCGCCTACGGCCTGGGGACGCGCCGCGCGCAGCTTGGTCACCGCGGCCGTCTGCGGCCCGATAACGATGGCGTCCGCGGCAATGCGGTCGGCCACAGTGTGCCACTCGCGCGAGAGCTGCGGCACCACGCCGGCGAAGGCGATCGCGTCGACCGCGTCGAGCGAGAGGCCGTACATCTTAAAGAAGCCCATCAGGCGCACATGGATCTCGTCGGCGGTATAGGAGCGGTCGGTGGGCATGCGCCACGACTGCACCAGCTCGTCTCCGTCAAACAGGCCCATGGCCGTCTGCGTGTTTCCCATATCGATAGCGAGCAGCATGTCTACTCCCGGTGTTGGCATAAAAGGACGCGCACCATTGTATACGCGCCGTCGACGGCGCTCGGCCGCGATTCGTTTACAGTGATAGGGGCTGAGGGGTTTTAAATATGAAGGAATTATGCTCTACGAGATTTTCCTTGCCGTTTACCGAACTCCCGCGTAATATTCTTTCTTGCGCACATGAGGCGCCCAGACATTGCGGGGTGGAGCAGTCTGGTAGCTCGCCGGGCTCATAACCCGGAGGTCGTAGGTTCAAATCCTGCCCCCGCGACCAAGAACTTGCAGCTCGTCGGCCTAGCCGGCGAGCTTTTTTGTTATCCCGGGACTGTGTTTTCGGTCCAATTCTTGGCCTCTCAAACAAAATCTCGATCTGTAACATCTAGACCCGATTTGGGCGGCTAAGTGTTACAGATCGAGATGTTTCGGCAGGACGGTCTTCGTTTGTCTAAATCTGTAACACGAGGGACGGATTTTGCCGAGTTGTTGTTATAGATTGAGATTTTCTAGCAGGCGGGTTTGGTTTGTCTCGATCTGTAACGGGTAGGGGTCAAAAGTGGGTCTAGCTGTTACAGATTGAGATTGTTGAGGTTGGGTCGAGGGGAATATCTCGATCTGTAACAGTAAGACCCGGTTTTGCCGAGTAACTGTTACAGATTGAGACGAACCGACGGGCCGCTCTGCCCCATCCACCTGCCGCCACCTGATATTCGCCGATTTCCGTTGTGCCGCCGTGCTCCCATGCCATATCCTCTAGACAACTACGCGGCATCATCGCCGCCGCGCCTACAAGAGAGGAATGTCCATGACCACACCTGCATCCAAGCTGCTCCAGCCCATTACGGTTGGCCCCCTTGAGCTCAAGAACCGCATTATGTTTCCGCCGCTGACCACCGGCTACGAGGAGCGTGACGGTTCCATCGGCGAGCGCAGCCTGGCTTTTTACGAGCGCTTGGCCCGTGGCGGCGTGAGCTACATCGTCATCGGCGACGTTGCTCCCGTCATGACCGCAAGCCCCACGCCCAAGCTGGCAACCGACGCCCAGATCCCCACGTTTAAGGCGCTGGCCGATGCCGTCCACAAGCACGGCGCCAAGGTCGCGCTGCAGCTGTTCCACCCCGAGTACGATGTGCCCGGTGTCGGCCGCATGGTCATGGGCTCCATGGCTGCCGCCAAGGCCGCGCAGGAGGCCAAGGCCGCCGGCGACGAGGAGACCTTTGCCGCCAAGATGGCCGAGTCCAACGAGATCCGCAACCAGGCCTACGCCAAGCTGCATCACGACATGCAGCACTTTGTGAACGAGGCGAGCGTAGAGCAACTCACCCAGATCAAGGAGGCCATCGCTGCCTCGGCCGCCCGTGCGCAGCAGGCCGGCATCGACGCCATCGAGGTCCACGGCGATCGTCTGGTGGGTTCGCTGTGCTCGGCCATCCTCAACCAGCGCACCGACGAGTACGGCGGCTCGTTCGAGAACCGCGTTCGCTACGCGCTGGAGGTCGTCGCTGCCATTAAGGAAGCCGCGCCGCAGCTGATGGTGGAGTACAAGCTCCCCGTGATCATGGAGAACCCCGACGGCACGCCGCGCGGCAAGGGCGGCCTGCGGCCCGACGAGGCCTGCGAGTTCGCCAAGCTGCTCGAGGGCGCGGGCATCGATATGATCCAGATCGCACAGGCCAACCACACCGGCAACATGGGCGACACCATTCCGCCCATGGGCGCCATGCCCTACAACTGGACGCTGCCCGTGGCCGAGCGCGTCAAGGCCTTGGTCTCCGTGCCGGTGGCAACCGTCGGCCGCGTTGTCTCGGTCGAGGCCGGCGAGAAGATTCTGGAAGACGGCGCGGCCGACATCATCGCGTACGGCCGTTCGCTCATGTGCGACCCCGACATTGCGCTGAAAGCTGCCACGGGTGAGCCCATCCGCGAGTGCCTTAACTGCAACAAGGGCTGCGTCGACGCGATTCAAAACCGCAAGTACATCTCGTGCGTGCTCAATGCCGAGAACGGCGACGAGGCGACCATCGCCATCAAGCCGGGCGAGGGCGACAAGAAGATCGCCGTGGTGGGCGGCGGTATTGCTGGCTTGGAGGCCGCGCGCGTGGCGGCCAAGCGCGGCTACGATGTGACCGTTTACGAGGCGAGCGATCACTTGGGAGGCCAGATTGTGCTGGCGGCCGCGCCTCCGCGCAAGGACGAGATCATGCGCTCGGTCGAGTACTACGAGAAGATTCTGCCTGGCCTGGGCGTGAAGGTTGAGCTCAATCATGCCGCTACCGCTGAGGACCTCAACGCCGCCGATGCCGCGATTGTGGCTGTGGGCGCACACGACGTGGTCATCCCCGTTCCGGGTGCCGATTCGGACAAGGTCGTCTCGAGCTGGGACGTGCTGGCCGGCAAAGTGGAGCTCAGCGGGCGCGTCGCCGTCATTGGCGGCGGCCTGGTGGGCACCGAGACTGCCGAGTACCTGCTGCAGCACGGCTGCGAGGTGGCGATTGTGGAGATGCTCGACAAGATTGCCGCGGGCGAGTCCGAGACCATTCTGCCGCTGATTATGAGCGACTTTGCCGAGCACAACGTGGAGCAGCACCTGAAGACCCGCCTGACCGCCATTACCGACGAGGGCGTGGAGGCAATTCGCACCACCGAGGACGGCGCCGAGGAGCCGGTAAAGATCGCCTGCGATTATGTGGTGATGGCCGTGGGCTCCAAGGCCAACGCGTTTGACCTGGACGGCGTGACGGTGCCCGTGACCTGCGCGGGCGACTGCTCGGGCGAGCGCACTGCCGACATTGCGAGCGCCATTCGCACGGCGTATCACGCGGCCAACGAACTGTAGTTGAGCATCGCGGCCAGGCGGGGCGGTAGCACGGATTCGTCTCGCCCGGCTGTGTCCCGTCGGGTGTCAACCGGTGCGGGGCCTGCAAGCGCAGCAGGTCCCGCCCTTTTTGTTTTGCTCCGGTGGATGGCAATGAGCGGTAATCATGAGGAGTGAGGGCGTCTACTACCTTGCAGATCACTCAAAATTATTGGGGGAGGGGTTAATAACTATATCCTCTATACCAAAGGACATAAAGAGATGCCAATTTTGTTGACAAGCGAATGACGATTAGCTGTGAGTCAGCTACCAGCGTAAATAATCGATAAAGATATGTCGTAATTTGGTGCCAAATGCCCAGATAATGCCGCGTCTATTTTAATTAACTGCTTTGAGCAAACAGTAAAATGCTACTATTTAACTTGCACGTAAGAAAGCAGATTAACGGTTAAGGCTAAGAAGTGGCAGGTATGTCGGAAGCAACTAGGACTCGCACGCATGCGCCCGAGGTTAGGCAGCGCGCCGTCGAGATCCTCCAAGAGGGGGTCGGTCATCGCGCCCTCGCTGCGGAGCTTGGCATTCCCCAGGCCACGGCTCGTCAGTGGGCCCGCGCGTATGCCGTGGGCGGTGCCGACGCCGTTCTCAATGCCGGTTCGCATCATCACACCTATTCGTACGACGTAAAGCTCGCTGTGGTTAAGGACCGTCTGGAAAACGGCTTGACGGTTCGCGAGGCCATGATCAAGCACAAGATTCCCAGCGAGTCTTCGGTCAAGGCTTGGTGCCGTCAGTACCGCGAGAGCGGTGAGTCCGCACTGGTCGATAAGCCGCGCGGTCGCAAGCCGCGCGTTAAAAAGGCGGAATAGCAAACGGGATGGTGCGCCCACAGGGGCGCATTTTTCTTGCCGCGCCAACTTTTTGGACCGGCGCGAGCCTATCGGGACATCCTCCAACGTGGTCAATAAACCGCGCGCAGTGGCCCGCGCGTCTGTCGTTGCGGTAAGGGAGCGTCACCCCTCTACTCCAATGCGGACGTACCCTTGCCCCGTACGCCTAAAACTCCCCAGTTGACCGAAAACCTGCCGTCGCTACTCCTCAATTGAGCTATAACGTTAAACAATTGCAGCGTTTTTGCATGGGGGAGTGATGGTATGACGCTACTGTATTTCCTTACCCTGTTTCCGCTGGTACCGGCGCTGGGCATGCTGCTCGCGCGTGGTGACCGCGCCCGCGATGCGGTGGGGCTCATAGGTTCCGGCATTATTATGGCGGTGACAGTTGTAGTCGCCGTCATGTTTTTTGGCACGGGTCCGCAGAGCTTTGAGGTTGCCCCCGGCACCTCGCATGTGCTCTCGATCATCAGCTCCGTCATCGACGTAATTCTGTGCGCCGTCATCCTGTACAACGCGTACAAATACAGGAACGCGCTCACCACGGTGCTCGGCATAGTCCAGCTGGTGGGCTCGCTCGCCTTTGCGGCCATGACGCTGCCCGCGGCCGAAGCCGTCACGGCGACGCCGCTCTACCTGGACTACATGAGTGTGATCATGGTCCTCGCCGTCGGCATTGTTGGCAGCCTAATCTGCGTGTATGCCTTGGGTTATATGAAGGACTTCCAGGCCCACGACGAGCACGAGGCCGCACTGCGCGGGCAGACCGCGCCCGACCGTCGCCCGCAGTTCCTGGCGCTTATGTTCCTGTTCCTCTCGGCCATGTTCGTCATCGTGACGAGCGACAACCTTGAGTGGCTGTTCTGCGGCTGGGAAATCACCACCGTGTGCTCGTTCCTTATGATTGGCTACACGCGCACGCCCGAGGCCATTAAAAACGCCTTTACCCAGATCATCCTCAACATGCTGGGCGGCATCGCGTTTTTGGCCGGACTCATGTACCTGCACGTGAACGGCATGCCGCTGACCATCTCGGGCATGATTGAGCTTTCCGGCGCCGGAACCGCGCAGTCCGCGCTGCTGGTGATGCCGGTCATCCTGTTGTCGCTCGCCGCGCTCACCAAGGCCGCACAGATGCCGTTCCACACTTGGCTGTTGGGTGCCATGGTTGCCCCCACGCCCACGAGCGCCCTGCTGCACTCGTCAACCATGGTCAAAGCCGGCGTGTTCCTGATGGTCAAGCTGAGCCCGCTCTATGCCATCTATCCCGTGACCGGCTTTATGGTCACGAGCGTGGGCGCCATCACGTTTTTGCTCGCTGCCCTTATGGCCATCTCGCAGAGCAATGCCAAGCGCGTGCTCGCGTACTCCACCATTTCCAACTTGGGCCTCATCAGTGCTTGCTTGGGTGTCGGCGCGCCCGAGGCCGTATGGGCGGCCATCTTCCTGATCCTGTTCCACACGGTGGCAAAGTCGCTGCTGTTCCTGTGCGTGGGCACGGCCGAGCATCATATCGGCAGCCGCAATATCGAGGACATGGACGGTATGTTCAGCCGCATGCCGCACCTGACGCGCTTGATGATGCTGGGCATCATGGGCATGTTTGTGGCGCCGTTTGGCATGCTCGTGTCCAAGTGGGGCGCTCTGGTGGCGTTCGCGCAGACCGGCAACGTGCTCATGATCATGGTGCTTGCCTTTGGCTCGGCCGCGACGTTCTTCTTCTGGGGCAAGTGGCTTGCCAAGCTTTCGGGCGTCGACCCCACGGCTCAAAACGTTGAGGTCAATGTCCATAAGACCGAATGGATGGCCCTCAACACCATCGCCGCGCTGCTGATTCTGTGCTGCGTGGCGTTCCCGCTCATCTCGAGCGGTCTGGTGTCGCCTTACTTGGCCATGGTGTTTGGCCGCGTGCCGTACGTTATCGGCAAGGACGCCATGTATCTGATGGTGGTTATCGTGGCGTTTATCGCCGTGGTGCTGCTGACGTCGTTCCGCGTGAGCAATAAGCCGCACGTCAACGTGTACCTTTCGGGCGTGGGAACCGACAAATATCGCCATTTCCGCGGCTCGATGGGACGCGAGGTGAAGGCCGAAAAGCGCAATTGGTATTCGGAGGATGCCCTTGGCGAGAAGCGTATTGGCCCCGCGGGTAGCGTCGTGTGCTGCAGCATTATCTTGTTTGCGCTGCTGTGTTGCGCGTGGATTGGGCCCGAGCGGCTTGCCATGAGCGCGCCCTCGGTGCTGCGCGGCAAGTATTTTGAAGGTTCGGGTGTCGTGGGCATTTTTATTGGCACCGTGGCGTTTGCCCTGCTGGCGCTGCTTGTGGGCGGCCTGATCGACGGCCTCGACCGCAAACTTTCGGCCCGCATGCAGGGCCGCGTGGGCCCGCGCCTGCTCCAGCCATTCTACGACGTTGCCAAGCTGCTGCGCAAAGCCCCTGCCAGCGTAAACACCATGGACGATACCTATATGGCGTGCGCGCTCATCTTTACCGTGGTGGGCGGTGGCATCTTTGTGTCGGGCTCCAACACGCTGCTGTGCGCTTTTATGGTGACGCTCGCCGCGATCTTTGTGGTGCTGGCGTCCGCCTCGACGCAAAGCCCGTTTGCGCAGGTCGGCGCCGATCGTGAGTTGCTGCAGGTTATGAGCTACGAGCCCGCCGTTCTGCTGATGAGCGTGGGCCTGTATCTTGCCACCGACAGCTTCGATTCCATTGCCGTGACGGGGCAGTCGGCCCCCATCATCGTGTACAGCGCACCCATTTTCCTCGCGCTGCTCGCGGTGCTTACCATCAAGCTGCGCAAGTCGCCGTTTGACCTTTCGTACTCGCATCACGCGCATCAGGAGATTGTCCAAGGCGTCGCCACCGAGATGAGCGGCGGCACGCTGGCCAAGATGACCCTTATGCACTGGTGCGAGACCGTGCTGTTTTTGATGTGGGTGGGCATGTTCTTTGTTTGGGACAACCCAGTGAGCTGGGTGGTCGCCCTGGTCGTGATGGCTGCGACGTACTTTGTCGAGGTGCTGATCGACAACACCTTCGCCCGTAGCACCTGGCGCAGCTGCTTTAGGCTCGGATGGGGCGTGGCGCTGGTGTTTGGCCTGCTCAACCTTATGCCCATCCTCGTCGACGTGTTTATTTAGGAGGCGGCATCCATGGATCATAAAATGTCGCGCTCGCCGTGGGTTATTCATTACGACGGTTCGAGTTGCAACGGATGCGATATCGAGGTGCTGGCCTCGCTCACGCCGCTGTTCGATGCGGAGCGCTTTGGCGTGGTCAACACCGGCAACCCCAAGCATGCGGACATCTTTTTGGTGACGGGGTCGGTCAATGCCCAGAACCTGCCCGTCGTGCGCCAGATCTACAACCAGATGCTCGAGCCCAAGTGCGTGGTGGCCTGCGGTATCTGCGCGTGTTCGGGTGGCGTGTTCCGCGATGCCTACAACGTGATCGGCGGCGTGGACCGCGCGATTCCCGTGGACGTGTATGCGCCCGGGTGCGCCATTCGTCCCGAGACCGTGATCGATGCCATCGTGGAGGCGTGCGGCATCCTTGATCAGAAGGAGGCCGTGATGCGCGCCGGCGGTGACCCGCTTACCGTGGGCGGCGCTGCTACCTGGGATGGCGGCGTCGAGTTGGGCGAGGACGGGTTCGTGGCTGCAGCTGGGGCCGGGGCTGACGGTGCCGGTGACGCGCCTGCCGAGAAACCCGCAGCGCCCGTCGCTGCAAAGGAGGCCGAGTAATGCAAAAGGCTATCTATGCCACCGTTGGGATCGACGA
Source organism: uncultured Collinsella sp. (assembly GCA_900544645.1). Taxonomy (GTDB): domain Bacteria; phylum Actinomycetota; class Coriobacteriia; order Coriobacteriales; family Coriobacteriaceae; genus Collinsella. The sequence goes on along the minus strand of UQWG01000036.1, from coordinate 9,198 downwards.
GCTTCTGTCGCATGTCCAGGCGCTCAAGGGCGTCGGCGCGCGCTTTGTGCAGATGCATGCCGAGCGCTGTGTGGACGACGGATCGTATCGCCTGGTCTATACGTTTATCAACGTCCGCGCTGCTCAGGAGAATATTGCGCAGGACGGCAGCTATGCGATCGAGAACCTGGTGGTTGAGGGAATTGATCAGTATCAGGAGATTCCGTCCATCAGCTCGTACTATCCGGCGGTATTTCCGTTTGAGAACGAAGCGCACGACCTGTTTGGGCTTGCCATCACCGACATGCAGATCGACTTTAAGGGCTTTTTCTACCAGGTCTCGACCGCCGAGCCCATGAGCGTTATTACGCCCGAGGTGAAGGCTGCGCGCGAGAAAGCCATGAAGGTCCGCGCCGCTGCCGAGGCCAAGGCGCGCAAGGCCGCAGCCGAGAAGGCCGCCGCGGCTGCGGCTGCTGCAGGGGAGAGCGCTGCGAGTGCCGGCGATGCTTCGGCTGCGGCGAGCGCCCAGTCCGCTGCGGCTGCCGGCTCCGATGCTCAGCACGATGAAACTGCTGCGAAGGCCGCGCTCAAGGCTGCCGAGATGGAGGCAAAGCTCGCCGCCATGGATCCCGAGAAAGCGGCCAAGGTCCGCGCGGCGCTTGCCGCCAAGGTCGCCCGCGACAAGCAGAAAAAGGAGGCGTAAGGTCCATGGCACATCGCTCCGTTATTCCGTTTGGCCCGCAGCACCCGGTGCTGCCCGAGCCGCTTCATCTGGACCTGGTGATCGATGACGACCGCGTCATCGAGGCGATTCCGCAGATCGGCTTTGTGCACCGCGGGCTCGAGAAGCTCACCGAAAAGCGTGACATGCACCAGTTTGGCTACATCGCCGAGCGCATCTGCGGCATCTGCGCCGTGGGCCACAGCTGCGGCTATGCCAGCGCCTGTGAGCGTATGCTCGGTATCGAGGTGTCCGGCCGCGTGCAGTATATCCGCACCATTTTGCACGAGCTTTCGCGCATCCACTCGCATCTGCTGTGGCTGGGCCTGCTCGCCGACGCCTTTGGCTTTGAGGCGCTGTTCTATCGTTCGTGGACCCTGCGCGAGCAGATTCTTAAGATCTTTGAGAGCACCTGCGGCGGCCGCGTGATCCTTTCGATTAACGAGATCGGCGGCCTTAAACACGACATTGAGGACTCCGAACTGGCGGGCATTGTCCAGACGCTCGATGCCATGCGTCCTGACTACGAGGCCTTGGTGCATACGTTTTTGGACGACAATAGCTGCGGCGAGCGCCTGCACGGCGTGGGCGTGATCAGCAAGAAGGACGCGCTGGAGCTTTCGATGGTCGGCCCGTTCGGTCGCGCCTCGGGCGTGGATTACGACGTGCGCATGTTTGGCGACGGCGCCTATGCTGATCTGGCCGCGTTTGAGCCTATCGTTGCTAGCGATGGCGACTGCTATGCCCGCTGCCAGGTGCGCTGTGCCGAGGTCACGCAGGCCATGGACATCATTAAGGAGCTTGTGGGCAAGATTCCGCACGACGGGATCGGCGGGCGCACCAAGCTTACACCGGCCGACGGCGCACGCGGCGAGATTGTGATTGAGCAGCCGCGCGGCGAGGCGTATTACTATGTGCGCGGTAACGGCACCAAGAACCTGGACCGCTTCCGCGTGCGCACGCCGACGTCGCAAAACCTGGCGGGTCTGACGCATGCGCTGCAGGGCGTGCTCCTTGCCAACGTGCCCATGATTATCCTGACCATCGACCCCTGCATTAGCTGCACGGAAAGGTAGGCGCGGCATGAGTTTACTGACATTTGCCAAGACGGCCTTAGGTTCTATGGTCAAGCAGCCGGTCACGGTGCGCTATCCGCAGGAGAAGCTGACGGCACCCGAGCGCTTGCGCGGGCATATCGTCAACGACATGGACGTGTGCATCTGCTGCGGCATGTGCGCGCGCCGCTGCCCGGCGGGCGCGCTCGCGGTCGATCGCAAGGGCGGAACGTGGTCGATTGACCCGTATGCTTGTGTGGTGTGTGGCGAGTGCATCGAGAGCTGCCCCAAGCACTGCCTGACTATGGACACCGCCCGTACTCCAGTTGCGGTGGATAAGACTCCCACGGTAGAAACCAAGCCGGAGTAACGCGAAGACGGGGCCGGTGGGGCAAAAATGCCCCACCGGCCCCGCGCTTAACGCGCGGTGGAGCCGCCGCGAACAAAACTATGCCGGATTACGGGGCTGGATAGCGAACCTCCGACCATGCGGAAAATCCCAAAAACAAAACCGCAGGTAGATTGCTTGCCGTTTTTCAAAAAAAGGTTGTATGGATGAGGGTCCCGACTTTAGCCCCGTAATCCGGCATAGTTTTGAAATGGAACCATATCCATAACAGCCCTTGGTTTCCCGTGGACAGAGGGAAACGGATCATTTTGGCCTTGCGAGGATATCCGCGTGACCCGTTCGCCATGAAATGGGCCTATCTACTACGTTTGGGTGGCTGCCCTCAACCACGGCGAAAAACGCGAAAAGAAAACCGCAGGTAGAACGCTTGCGGTTTTTCGTAAAACGCGGTTATGGTCAGGGGTATCGGGTTAAACGTAGTAGATGGGCCGGTTTCGTGGCGAACGTTACCAACTAATCCCCCGGGGACGGAGGAAAACGGATCATTTTTGCTTGATGGCTCCGAGTCGCACCCGTTTTCCTGCGAAAACTCTCGTGTCTCAACTTTGGTGAGACATTTGTCTCACGCCCAAAATCAAATCTGGAACGTGTGTCACCTGCCTTAATTGTGTCTCATTTCGTAACTTTAGGCTGATGCAAGGTCTGAGACCGCGAGAAGGGAGACACGATGGGTAAGTACACGAGGGGTCTCTTGGCGGTGATGCTGGCCGTAGTGCTGGTGTTGCCGGCTGCAGCATTTGCCATGCTGCCCGAGGCCAACGCCAGGTCCAGTACCGGAATGGACGGACCGACAATGAGCGGAAAGGTCGTCGTCGATCCCGACACCAGCGGACGCTGGGAAATCTGGGCGGCCGGTCACAACGGTAATAAAGTAACGACTCAAAACGTCGGCCGAATCTGGACCGACAAGACGGTCGAGGCAACTGAGGAAAACGAAGAGTCGGATTTTCTGACCACGCTTTCGGCCATGTCCTCGACGTCTAATTCAACCGTGACGGTTACTACGCCGCTCGACATCGTGATGGTGCTGGATGCATCTGGCTCGATGGATGATCCTATGGGTGGCGGAGATCGCACCAAGCGTATCGATGCGCTGAAGAGTGCTGCGAACAGCTTTATCGATACCATCGCAAAACAAAATGAGGACATCGAGGGCGTCAATAGGCAGCATAGGGTTGCCATTGTTAAGTTTGCGGGCAAGAAGTCCAACGATATCGGCAACAATAAGTATCGCGACGGAGGGTACTCCTACAATTACACCCAGGTTATGAAAGAATTGACCTACTGTTCCGGCAGCAATGCGGATGATCTCAAGAAGAATACAATTAATCAAATTCAGCCTGCCGGCGCCACGCGCGCCGACTATGGCCTAGAGCTGGCCGAGAAAATCACTACCACTTATGGCCGCAAAGACGCCAAGAAGATTATTGTGTTCTTTACCGACGGTACGCCAACAAAGCAAAATGAATTCGATGCGGGTGTCGCCAACGCTGCCGTGACAGCTGCTAAGAATATGAAGGACGGCAAGGCCACCGTTTATACCATCGGCATCTTTGATGGCGCGGACCCCAGCGCTGGTATCCAGGATTCGGGAAAAAGCCAAAAAGAGAACAAGTTCATGCAGGCCGTATCGAGCAACTACCCCAATGCCACGGCATGGAATGCTCATGGCACACGCGCGGAAAACTCCGACTACTACAAGTCGGCGACCAATGCAGAAGAGCTCAAGAAGGTCTTCGACGACATCTCACAGGCCATCACAACGGAGTCGCCTTATCCGACCGAAATCCATAAGGGCTACGACGAGACCAAGTCCGGCTACATCACGTTTACCGATGAGCTGGGCGACTTTATGCAGGTTGACGGATTTACCGAAGTCGTCATCAACGACGGCACGCCGTTTACCAAGGCGAGCAAGACGTTCAACAAAGAAACCAATACCGACACCTATGAGTTCGCCGGCAAGGCAAAAGACCTGCTCATTACCGTGCAGCGCGCTGGCGATGACAATCCCCGGAAGGGCGATATCGTAACGGTTAATATTCCTGCGTCGTTGATTCCGCTGAGTCACTTTAAGACTGTAGACGGCAAGCTTTCGGTCGACAACGTTAAGCCCATTCAGGTGAAGTATGCCTCGAGCGTGAAGAGCGCCGCACTTGACAACCTGTTTACGCCCGAGAAGGTCACGGGGCCCAAGGACTACATCGAGCACAATACGACTGTCGTTGACGGTGCCAAGACCGTGAATTTCTACGCGAACAAGTGGAGCGGTGGTGCGTTGGGTGATACGGTTGCGACCTTTGAGCCGGCCGACACCAACCGCTACTACTACTTCCAGAAGCAGACTCCCATTTACGCGGATAAGGACTGCACGCAGCCTGCAAAGAATTCGCTGGCAGATACTGGCACCTATTACTACAAGGATGAGTTTGAGGAGCGGGGCTCGAACGGCGAGGCCAAGCCCGCCACTGCTGTCATCGAGTTTGTCGGCGGCGACGCAGCGAAGTTTGACGGCGCTCTTGTTGCCGACGAGGACGGCAACCTTTCGTTTAGCGTGGGAACCGCGCGTTTGGCCTTTATCGATGAGCTCCACACTACCAAGGGCAGCGTGGGCGGCAACAGCACTGGTACCGCGACCGACGTTCTCAACCCCAAGTGGAACAACGTGTCTGCCAAGGCGACCGCGACGCATGTCAATTCCTACCTGGGCAACAACGGCAAGATCAGCTTTGCGTATGACATGACGCCGGCAATGGTGAACACCAAGGCCAGCTTTGGCCTGACCAAGGTGCTCAAGGGCCGCGACTGGACGAATGCTGACGCGTTTGAGTTTGGCCTGACATCCGAGAGCGGCGCCCCGATGCCTGCGGCTAGGACTGCGACCGTGCGCAAGGCTGACCTGGACCAGGGCAAGGCTGCCATCGACTTCGGCACGATCGAATACACCAAGCCTGGCACGTACGTCTACAAGGTCAGTGAAAAGCATGCCGGGACCACGATTGACGGCATCGCCTACAGCAAGAACGTCGCGGAGATCACCGTGACGGTAACGCCCGACAAGAAGGGCGAGCTGAGCGCTGGCGTGAAGGTGACCTCGGGCGAGACCGAGTTCAAGAACGTTTACGCCACGAATCCTGTTGAGTCCAGCGTCACCGACCAGATTACCGTGACCAAGTCTCTGACCGGGCGTGACCTTACGGCCGACGAGTTCAGCTTTGAGCTGCTCGAAATCATTGACAAGGAAGTTAAGCCTGTCGAGACCGTTAAGAACGCCGCCGACGGCAAGGTGACGTTCAGTGCCATCAAGTACACCGAGATCGGCCAGCACACCTACAAGCTGCATGAGGTTAAGGGCAACGCCGGCGGTATTGACTACGATGACGCGGTCTACACCATCGTGACGACCATCGCCGATAACGGCAAGGGCCAGCTGGTTGCCACGCACGAGCTGAAGGACGCCAAGGACGTCAAGAGCATCGAGTTCAAGAACGCCTACACCACGAATGCTACCGAGGCATCGCTTGCGGGTATCAAGAATCTGCAGGTTGACGACGCTCTGACCCCGGCTGATATCACCGGCAAGTTCACCTTTACCGTGACCGGTGAAGAGGGCGCGCCTATGCCTGCGAGCACGAGCGTGCACAACGACGTTGACGGCAAGGTCGACTTTGGCAAGATCGCCTTTACGCTCGACGACCTTAACAAGGCTCTGGGCGAGAAGCCCGAGAAGCGCGAGCACACCTTTACCTACACCGTGACCGAGTCCGGCGAAGTGGCTGGCGTGACCAACGACGCCAAGCTGTCGCGCAAGGTTTCCTTCACCGTGACTGATGACGGCAAGGGCAATCTGAGCGTATCCCGCAAGCCGGACGGCGATGTGGCATTTACGTTCACCAATACCTATAACGTGACGCCTGTCGAGACGAGCGTTACCGACCAGATCACCGCGAACAAGGTCCTGACTGGCCGCAATCTCATGGACAGCGAGTTCTCCTTCGAGCTCGTCGAGGGCGACAAGGTCGTCGCCACCGGCAAGAACGACGCCGAGGGCAACATCACGATGAGCGTCGTGAAGTACACCGAGGCCGGCGAGCACACCTACACGCTGCGCGAGGTCAACGGCGGAACCATCAGCAAGGGCATCACGTACGGCGACGCCAAGTACACCATCGAGACCACCATTACCGACAACGGCGACGGCACCCTCAAGGCCGAGCATGTCCTGAAAGGTACCGAGCCCGCCGAGTTCAAGAACACCTACAGCGTAACCCCGCTCGATGCAGAGCTCGACTTTGACCTGAGCAAGGTCATCAGCGGCCGCGACTGGACGGATGGGGACGAGTTTAGCTTTACCATCACCGCCCCCGAAGGCGCCCCGCTGCCCGATCCCGCAACCGTAACCGTGAGCAAGAAGGACGCGAAGGACGGCATCGCCGCCATCAAGTTCGGCAAGATTCACTACGCTGCCGCCGGAACCTATAAGTACGAGATTCGCGAGAACGCGGGCAGCACGGTCGGTATGACGTATGACGCGCATGTCGCAACCGCCGAAGTGACCGTGACCGAGGACAGCGATGGCAACCTGACCGCAAACGTCACCAAGAAGGAAAACGGACGCTTTACCAACACGTACCGCACTGAGCTCGATTACGCCGCGGCCGGCGGCCTCAAGCTCAGCAAGACCCTCTACGGACGTCCCATGACCGAGGGGCAGTTCACCTTTACCGTGACGCCCGCCGACGATGATTCGGCTCGCGCACTTGGCCTGCTTCCCGGGGCCAACAACTTCGAGTCCCCTGCAACGATAGAGGGAACGGTCGGTCAGATTGACATCCTGGCGGGCCATGAGGCCAAATTTACGCAGGCTGATGCCGGCAAGACCTTTACGTACACCGTGGCCGAGAAGAACGACGGCCAGCCGGGTTACACCTACGACGACGCTGTCCGCACCGTGACGATCGCCATCGCCGACGACACCGCCGGTACGCTCACCGCCACGACGACCGTCTCCGGCGGTTCCGAGGGCACGCTGGTGACCGAGTACAAGACCGGCGCGGCTGCGGTCGAGAGCGCCGTGGTTCCGTTCGTCAACAGTTATAGCGCTACGACCAACACGCCTGGTGGCACCGCCGCTCAGGTCGTTGCCGCCAAGACCCTGACCGGTCGCCCGATGGTCGACGGCGAGTTCTGGTTCGGTATCGCCTATCAGGGTGAGCTTGTGGCATACGAAAACCTCAAGCCCAATATCGGCGGGCACGTGAGCTTTGATGCTCTGCACTACGACACCAAGATGCTTGCCGATCTTGAGTCTGCTGGGCTTGCCCATCGTACCGATAAGGACGGCAAGCTTGCCTGGACCATTAACTACACGGCCTACGAAGATTTATTCGGGCTGCCAAATGGCGTTTCCGCTACAACGTGGAGCTTTGGCTTTAAGGTTATCGTCGTCGACAACGGTGACGGTACCCTGACGGCAACGGTCGACTACGGCGGCGTCGAGCCCTTGTTCGAGAACGTCTACGGCGCCGAGGCCGTCGATGCCGCGCTCACCGGTACTAAGAAGCTCCAGGTTGCCGAGGGCCTGGCCCCGGCCGACATCACGGGTAAGTTCACCTTTACCGTGACCGCCGACGAGGCTGGTGCCCCGATGCCCGAGCGCACGACCGCAACCAACGACGCGGCCGGCAACGTGGACTTTGGCAAGATCCACTTTACGCTCGAGGACCTCAACCGCGCCCTGGGCGTGGCGGACGATGCGACCGATAAGGCCGAGGCGGACGAAGCTGACGAGGCCGAGGCCGACGAGGCTGACGAGACCGAAGCTGAAGAGGCCGACGCTGACGCCAACGCCGACGAGCCCGAGCTTGCGGCCCCCACCGCTCCGCGCTCGCACACTTTTACGTACACGGTAACCGAGACCGGCAGCGCCCCTGGCGTGACTAACGATGCCAACGCCACGCGCAAGGTTTCCTACACCGTGACCGATGACGGTGCCGGACATCTGATCGTCAAGCGCGACGGCGGCGACGGTGCGGCCTTTACGTTCACCAACACGTACGGCGTGGCACCTACCGATTCTTCCGTGACCGATCAGGTCAAGACGGTTAAGCGTCTGACCGGCCGCGACCTTGCAGCTGGCGAGTTCACGTTTGAGCTGCTCGAGGACGGCGTGACTGTCGCTAGTGGCACCAACGACGCCAACGGTAACGTTACGCTGAGCCCGATCCGCTACGAGGCGCCCGGTGCGCACACGTACACGCTGCGCGAGGCTTGCCCCAACGCGCTCGGCCTGTACAAGGGCGTCACCTATGACGGCACGACCTACACCGTCGTGACCACCGTCTCCGACAACGGCGACGGCACGCTGACCGCGACGCACAAGCTCGAGGGAACCACCGAGTCGGCTGGCTTTACCAACAAGTATCACGCCATGTCCACGCAGGTTTCCATCGGCGCCATCAAGGTGCTCGAGGGACGCGAGCTCAAGAAGGACGAGTTTAGCTTTAAGCTCGTTGGCGAGGACGTCGAGTCTACGGTTACCAACGATGCCGACGGCAAGATCAACTTCGACAAGTTCGAGTACGACGAGCCCGGTACGTACGTCTACACCATCAGCGAGGTCAAGGGCGACGAGGCCGGTATGACCTACGACAAGTCCGTCTTTACCGCGACCGTCAACGTGGTCGACGACGGCGAGGGCAACCTCAAGGCGAACGTTGCCTTTACCAAGGGCGACAAGAGCGTCGAGGGTATCGTGTTCAACAACACGTACAAGAAGCCCGAGACGCCCGTGCCGACGCCCGATCCCGGCACGCCCAAGACCGTGACGAACATCGTCAAGACGGTCAAGGGTTTCCTGCCCACCACGGGTGACCAGCAGGCAGCCGCACTGCTCATGGCATTCGTCATCGCCATGGCCGGCGTTGGAGCCCTGGTCTGGGGTATCCGTAAGCGCTAGGCACGCTGGCAGCGCCCGGGGCCAAAAGGCCCCGGGCGGCCGGCGGGGAGCCAGAACATAGCCCCCACCCCCACAC
>UQWG01000035.1 GCA_900544645.1 uncultured Collinsella sp. | reverse complement strand
CCCTCCCGTCTCTCGCGCCCCTCCCGGAACTGTCCACATCAGTGTAGCCAATCCAATGAGGCCGACCGCCCACACCCAGCAGGCGAGCTCGCGCGCCGTGGCCACGTTCGCCTTGTTGCCGTGGACCCCGCGCGCGAGCAGCGCCTCCCACCTCTCGACCAGCCTCCGCACGCCCTTGGCGGCATGCCTCCGGGCGCCCCGGTCCGGGTCCTGGCCCCTGGCGAGGCCCTTCGGCCGAGCGGAGCACGTCGGGTAGTGCCACGCGGCCTCGACCAGCGTCTTCCTCAGGTGCTTGTTGCCGGCCTTGGTGATCGCGCCCCTGCGGTCGCTCTCCCCGCTGGAGTGCTCGGAGGGCGTCAGGCCGACCCACGCCGCGAACGAGCGGGCGTTCGACTGGATAGAAAAACGCCCGTCGGCGGTGGTGCCGGCGGGCGCTGTTGTGCGATATGTTGCGCTGTGGGCTTAGTGCCTCATAAAGTGGTATTCGATCACATTGCTGTAGGGGTGACCCGGGCCCACAATGCCCTGCGGGAACAGCGGCTGGTGCGGTGTGTCGGGGTACATCTCTGCTTCGAGGGCAAAGCCGGCGCCCCAGCCATAGTTGGCATCGTCCTTGGCGTGCTCGTCGCCCAGCCAGTTGCCGGTGTAGAGCTGCACACCCGGAGCGGTGGTGTAGTAGTCCAGCTCGCGGCCGGTCCACATCTCCTCGACATGCAGGGCGCGGCGCAGGTTGCGACCGTATTGATAGTCATCGATGCACAGGCAGTGGTCGTAGCCGCGTGCCTGCTTAATCTGCGGATCGTCGGCCTCCATGCCGGGTGCAACGGGGCGCAGCTCGCGGAAGTCAAACGGCGTACCCTCGACGGGAGCGATCTCGCCGGTGGGGATGTTCTGCTCATCGATGGGCAGGTAGTGGGCAGCGTTAGCAACAAAGAAGTGCTCGCAGTCCATGCCGGCGTTATGACCGGCAAGGTTAAAGTACGTGTGGTTGGTCATGGACACGTACGTGGCGCGGTCGCTCTCGCAGCCATATTCGATACGGAAGCAGCCGGTGCGTGTAACGGTAAACACGGCTGTAAAGGTGCGGTTACCGGGAAGGTCCAGCTCGCCATCCTCAAGCGAGGCGGTCATGCGCACGGCATTGTGGACCTCGTCGAGCTCAACGTCCCACACGCGCTTGTGCAGGCCATGCTCAAGGTCGCTGTGCAGGTTGTTGACGCCCTCGTTGGCCGGCATATGCCAGTCCGTGCCGGCGATGGTAATCGTGGCACCCGCAGTGCGGTTGGCCACAGGGCCGATGGTCGCGCCAAAGCAGGCGGGGTTGTCAAAGTAATCCTCGAGCTTATCGAAGCCCAGCACCACATCGCGCACGTTGCCGGGAATGTCGGGCACATCGATACCCAGCACGGTGGCGCCATAGTCCATAATGCGAACGCAGATCTCGGGCCCGTTGAGGGTGTAACGATGAACGGGGGTACCGCACGGCGCGGTGCCGAAAAGCTCGGAAGTGATCATTTGGTTCCTAACATCGAGGTATTTCCGACAAACTGTAGCGCGAACAGGCGAGATTATCACTACACCCCACTAAAGCAGGGGGTATTTTTCTCAAAAAAGTGATGATTGGAGCTGTGCGGGCGTTCATTTCTGACGCGTACGAATCTGATACAATTTGTTCGTTACTGTTTGAATGATATGCGCGCAAAGAACGGCGAGGATTCATCGTGATTAAGGCAGAGCGACAGGATAAGGTTCGTCAGCTGCTCGAGGAGCAGGGCACGGTCTCGGTTAAAGAGATTTCTGATGCGTTAGGTGTCTCGGATATGACGATCCGCCGCGACCTTGAGGAACTTGCGAGCCTGGGCGAGATCGAACGCGTGCACGGTGGAGCCCGCAGTGCGCAGGGCCGTCCACATGCTATGTTGCGCCATGAGTATTCGCACAGCGAAAAGCGCACCAAGCATGCCGAGGAAAAGCTGCAGATCGCGCGCCGCGCCGTGGAGCTTATCGAGGAAGGCTCGACCATCTTTTTGGGTACGGGCACCACGGTTGAGCAGATGGCCTCGATGCTGCCGGCGTGCCGCCTGCGCATCGTGACTAACTCGCTTTCGGTCTTTAACCTGCTTGAGGCGCGCGAGGACTGTGACCTGTGCCTGGTAGGCGGCATGTACCGTCGCCGCACCGCCGCTTTTGTGGGACCAACGGCCGAGGATACCCTGCGTGCACTGGGCATCGACGCGGCGTTTATCGGCGCCAACGGCATTTTGGACGGCGACGTGTCCACGTCTAACATGGAAGAGGGCCGCATCCAGCAGCTCGCCTTTAGCAAGGCCGATTCACGCTACCTCATCGCCGACTCCAGCAAGATCGGCAAGCGCGACTTCTACACCTTCTGCCGCCTGGACAGTTTGGATGCCGTGGTGTGCGAGCCGGGCGTCGCCGCCGAGGATCGTGTCGCCATCGAGGAACATACGCGGGTCATCTGCTAGCTAATGCTACAGACGATACTTCTGCCCCTGCCGGCGCAGGGGTTATCGCTTCACATTGACGCGTAAATAACTTTGGGCAACAAGGATGAGGCTATTCTGGGATATGACTAGACTCCGTATTTCGTCTTTATGTCCCTTGAGAATGAATCGTAGTCTTCATAGAGCCCCTCTCTGCTTTCATCCTCGGCGTGGTTTACACGTTCAAGGAGCTTATCCTTTGGAGCCTCGTTTGTTATTGCGGCCTCGCTATCGGGTATTGTGGATTGCAAGAATAGTTCTAGAGCATGGACGTCTTTGAGTATGTAGCCCGTCGAACGACCCGCTCCTGTTTTTTCGATTGCGCTGCAACTAACAAGCTGACCGAGGGTTCGTTTAACGGTAACCTCGCTGATATCGGGGCAGTTGGATCGGATGTCAGATTTCTTAATGACGCCGGGTCTCTGTTGAAATAGAACAGCGATGCGCGCTTGCTTCGACATGGGACGAGTGCTTGATTCAATTAAGGTACGCTGCTCGAGCTGTCGGTAGGCGGCCAGGGTTGTTCCGAGCATGAAACGGATAAAGGGTACTTCGGTGTTTTGATTTTCATTCCATCCAGTGGAGCTTGCAGCGAGGGCGTTGTAGTAGAGCGCCTTGTTGTCTTCAATAAGTCGTTCGATGCTGATGTAACGCGCAACGTCGTATCCAGTCTTTTCGAGTAGCAGCGTTGTAAGGAGCCGGCTCATCCTGCCATTGCCATCGTTGAAGGGATGAATGCTGACAAAATCGAAGATGAAGCGGAATGATATAAGGAGGGGGTCGCAAACTTGACGAGATAAGGCGTCGTTGAGGGACCGACAGGCTTCTTCGATAAGTCCGGGGGTTGCTAGGGCCGAAGGCGGCCTAAAGCGCACAAATCGATTGCCTTGATTGTCGATGGAGATGATTTCGTTATCGCTATCTTTCCAATGGCCCCCATACGAGATTGCCGTGTGCGCCATGAGGTCACGATGCAACTGCAAAATGACCGATGGCGTTACGGGAATGGAATCGTGTTGCTCGTGAATAAGCGACAGCACATCTCGGTATCCAGCGATTTCTTCCTCTGCGCGGGAGCTTGGCTTGGCGGAATACGCCATGATTGCTTTGAGTCTTTTTTGGGTGGTAACAATTCCTTCAAGTCCGTTGGAGGATTGGGTGCTTTGGATCTTAGCTTCCTCCATAAGTGACGATAGAAGTTCGGGTTTAACTTGACTCAGAGCAAGCTGTCGGCCTTTATGCTCGCGTATCGAGAGGAGGAGGTTGGTGATTGGAGTTGCCTCGAGTTCCGCTGGGACTGTGGTGTAATCGAACTGGCGCATGCGGCTCCTTTCGATATCACGAACATACTTTCGATATCATAATACCATTAAATGACACCGAAAGTATGTTCGTGATACCGAAAACTAGAAACCATGCTTCATAACTGCTTGGAAAGTTTGGATTTGACTATCTTATTGTCTTGATCTGTAACAGGTAGACGGTTAAAAGTGGGCTACGTGTTACAGATTGAGATCTTTCAGCCCTGGTCGCCCGTTCGTCTAAATCTATAACAGTTAGGATTGAAAATCCCTGCTAGATGTTACAGATCGAGATAAACGGCCCTCACGGGCTCACCAAAAACAAAAAAGGCCGCATGCGAACCCGTGGAGGGGCTCGCATGCGGCCGACAGGGGATACGCGGCTGAAGTTAGGCCATAAGCAGGCCGGTCTCCGCGACGTTCTTGTACCAGTACGCGCTCGCCTTGGGATAGCGCTTCTGGGTCTCAAAGTCGATGTAGAACAGGCCATAGCGCTTGTTATAGCCGTTGGTCCAGGAGAACTGGTCCTGCAGCGACCACACGAAGTAACCGTCGACGTTCACGCCGCCGTCGATTGCCTTGAGGATCCACGCGAGATGCTGGCGCATGTAGTCGATACGAGGGGCGTCATCGATAAAGCCGTCCTCGAAGTCGTCCTTATAGCCCATGCCGTTCTCGGTGATGTAGATCTTCTTGTAGTTGGGGTAATCGTTCTTAATGCGGAGCAGCAGGTCGTAGAGGCCCTCGGGATAGATGATCCAGTCCCAATCGGTGGTGGGTACGCCTTCACGCACGCATGACTCGCCCACGCCCTTGAGGAACCAGCGCGAGGAGCCCTTGTCGCCGGTGCCATTGTGGTTGATGTCGTTTTCGCCCTCGGCGGCACGCAGGAACTGGCACTTGTAGGTGTTGACGCCCAGGCAATCGTTGTAGGGGAGCGCGGCGGTCAGCGCGGCGATGTCCTCGTCGCGGACGTCGAGCTCGCCGCCGGCGATATGGGCCAGCTTGGTCGCAGCCTCCATGGTGTCGGCTGCATAGTGGCCGCGGAAAGTGGCGTCGAGCACCCAGCGGTTGTTGACGACGTCGGCCATGCGGGCGGCCTCGCAGTCGGCAGCGCTGTTGGGATCAAGGGGATACTTGGGCTCCAGGTTCTGGACAATGCCGATCTCGCCCTCAAAGCAGCCCTCGTGGAAGGCGACGACGGCCTTGGCGTGGGCCACCATCATGTTGTGCATGAGCTGGAAGGCCTTGTCCAGGCGGTACTTCTCGCCGTGCGGCCAGTTGCCGACGATAAAGCTGCCCTCGGCGGTTGCGGGAATCTCGTTAAACGTGAACCAGTGCTTGACCTCGGTGAACTCGGCAAAGCAGAACTTGGCGTACTCGACAAAGGCGTCGATCGTCGTGCGCGTCAGGAAACCCTCGCCGCCGTTCTGGTAAAAGGCCTCGGGCGTATCGAAGTGATCGAGCGTGACATAGGGGATAACGCCGGCTTTATTGCAGGTGGCAAAAAGCTCGTGATAGAAGGCGACACCCTCGGGGTTGATCTCGCCGGTGCCACTGGGGAAGATGCGGCTCCAAGCGATGGAGACGCGGATACCGTTGATGCCGAAGCGCTGGCACAGGTCGATATCGACCGGGTACTTGTTGTAGAAATCGCTTGCGGGATCGGGGGAGAAGCGACCCTGGGCTGCCAGGAAATCGTCCCAGGGCACTTTGCCCTTGCCGTGCGTACGGGTCTCGCCCTCAACCTGGTAAGCAGCGGTGGCGCCGCCAAACACAAAGCCGTCGGGGAACTGCATGGGGTTGGTCATGAGTCATCCTTTCTGTGGGATAAGAATAGGGAGAGGTGCCCGAACTGGGGATCCGGGCACCAACAGAGGGAGGAACCTAGTCGAGGTTCTCGCGGAGCCACTTGATGGCGCCAGCGGGGTCGCGAGTAAGGTCGATATATTCCTTACCGCGCGGAGCGAGCAGCTTAATGCCCAGGCGATCGGTGTCGGCCTTCATGTCGTTGTAGTAGCTACGG
Organism: uncultured Collinsella sp.; assembly: GCA_900544645.1. Classification (GTDB taxonomy): domain Bacteria; phylum Actinomycetota; class Coriobacteriia; order Coriobacteriales; family Coriobacteriaceae; genus Collinsella. The sequence goes on along the minus strand of UQWG01000035.1, from coordinate 13,901 downwards.
ACCTGCGGGGCAAGCACGATAACGTCGTACTGATCCATGATGGCAGTGTGCTGGCCATAGGCGCCTGCGGAGGAAGCGATGTTCTCTCCGGTCTGTGCGGCACCTTCCTTGATGGCGTTGGCGAGCATGGCAGAGGTGCCGGCGCCGGCGCACAGGACGAGGACCTTCAGGCCGTCGACATCCTTCTTGGCGGATGCGTCGGCGGCGGGCTCGGGCTGATCGGCGACAGGCTTGCTGTCGGCGGCGGCAACGGTCGTCTCGACGGAAGCGGTAGCCTGCTCGACAGCGGGCGCAGAGGCGTTGGCGGCGATGGCGGCGGCACCATCGGACTCGAGACCCAGCTCGGCGGCACGCTCGGCCTCCTGGTCGCAGAGCAGCTTATCGTATGCCTTCAAGAACGGCAGGTAGATGATGGCGTCCAGCAAGATGATGATCGCGACAAACACCAGGGCGATAAGCTGGAAGTTCGTGGTGATGAAGATGCCGATGGGGGCGGGGGTAGCCCAAGGCACCACGAAGGAGAAGCCGTTCATGCCCACGTTATCGATAAAGAACTTGGCAACACTCACGTTGACGCAGCCGGCGGCAACAAAGGGGATGAGCATGTAGGGGTTAAGGATCATCGGCGCGCCAAAGAGCAGCGGTTCGTTGACGGCGAAGGCAACAGGAACAATCGAGGCCTTACCGACGGCTTTGAGCTGCTTGGACTTCATAAAGAGGATCAGCAGAAGCGGCACGATGAACGTGGCGCCGGTGCCGCCGAACTCACCCACAAGCGACATGTTAAAGGTGAGGGAGTGGGCGGGGTGGCCGCCGGCCAGCAGAACCTGCAGGTTCTCGGCCTGGTTGGCAAGACGGATGGGGTCGATGCCCGGCTGGACGATCGAGGGGCCGTGGACGCCGATGAACCAGAAGAACGCGGTGGCTGCCTGAATAAGGATGAGTCCGGGGTAGGTCTCTGCCGCAGTGAAGAGCGGGGAGAGCAGCTTGATGAGCAGCTCGGAGAACGGAACGCCCATGAGGTTGCGCACGACGACATCGATGATGCCGCAGATGATGACGGCGCCGCCAAAGGGGATGATGTCGCGGAAGTTCTGAGCGATGGCGCCCGGGACCTCCTTGGGCAGCTTAATGGTCAGATCGCGCGAGACGCAGAATTTGTAGACCCACACGGTAATGAACGCGGCGATATAGGCCGAGAACAGACCGCGCGTGCCCATGCTGGTGCAATCGAAGACCGAAAGTTCGGAGCCGTTGAACTTGGTGGTGAACTGCGTAACAGCGAGCAGCAGCATGCTGCACTGGGCGGCCACCATGGTGGAGCCGTCGTTGAGCACCTTGCCGGCGGGCATGCGACGGTTCATGGAAGCCGTGAAGTTCTTGGCGGTGGTGCCGGCAACCATGATGCCCATGACGCCCATGGTGAAGTTGTACAGCTTGTTGCACCAGTCGATGAGCGGCTGGGGCAACGTGATGCCAACTACGCCGGGAAGGGTGGCGATCAGCAGAAAGATCGAAGAGGTAAGGACGATGGGCATGCACCCAAGGAATCCGTCTTTGATGGCCTGGAGGTAGATGTTTCTCGAGATCTTCTCGAAGAACGGTTGATGCTTTTCGAGCATCTTTACGATGGCGTCCATAGAGCTCCTTTGCTACTTGATGCGCGATGCATGTGGATGGAACTGGTCGTCGATGGATGGTCAGGACTGCCCGGAAACCTTCCTGCTTAAGGAAGGCATTGCGAAATGACAACGTTGTCATTTCGTTAATGACAACGTAAGACATTTTTGGAAGAGCAACAAGGATTTACGGGTGAGCGGTCGATATTGTCCGGTAAACGGTTGATTTGTCAGTCGGGCAGGTAGTGTATGCTAGAACGCAAAAAACAAGCGATGCAAAACCGACTGGAGAAGTAGTGGCAACGATGGACAAGAAAAATGTCTCAATGAATGATGTGGCGATTGCCGCGGGTGTTTCTCTCAAGACGGTGTCGCGTGTGATCAACGAGCCCGATAGCGTGCGAGAGTCGACACGCGATAGGGTCCATGCTGCCATGGAAGCGCTTGGGTTCCGGGCGAACTTTGCCGCGCGTTCACTCAAGTTGGGCCGTTACGGGTGCATCGGCGTGGTGCTGTTCCACTTGTCGGGCGGCAACGTGGACATGATTGACGGTATCGCCGATGCCGCCGCAGAGCGAGGCTTTGCGCTCACGATGATTAAGAAGCGCGCGGGGGAGAAGATGACCCTTGCCGAAGCGGCGCGCAGGATGTCGCAGCTGCCTGTTGATGGCATGATCTTCAACCTGCGTCAGATGGTCGATGACTTTGATACCTTTGAGGCACCGAAGGACCTCAAGACGGTGATTATCACGCCGATGGAGCATCCTGCCTGCTCTACCGTTAGTGACGATCAAGAGGGTGGCGCGCGCATGGCGTGCGAGTACTTCTTGAATCGCGGACACAAGAATGTGTACTTCGTCTCTGGTAAGAAAGAGGCGCTGTCGAGCCAGTGTCGCATGAAAGGTTGGCGTGCGGCACTCGAGGCGCGTGGCATTGAGCCGCCCGAGCCTCTGCAAGGCGATTGGAATGCGGATAGTGGCTATGCTGCGGGCCTTGTGCTTGCCGATAAACCCGATTGCACGGCGGTCCTCGCGGCTAACGACTGCATGGCAAACGGCGTGATGATGGCTTTACGTGACAAAGGGCTCAGTGTGCCCGACGACGTGTCCGTGATCGGCTTCGACGATGAGCTCTACAAGACGATTCCCAACTCGATTCTGACGTCGGTGAAGTTTCGCCACCGCGAGCTGGGCGTCCGTGCGCTCAACGAGGTCGTCGCGGGCCTAGAAGCCCCGAGCTCCAGAAGCCGCACGCTTGTGTCGGGCGTGTTGGTCGAGCGTTCCAGCGTAAAGGACCTGCGGGCGTAGACGTGCTCGGCCTGTTCGTCTAAATCTGTAATAGGTAGGGCCGAAAATCTCAGCTAGATGTTACAGATTTAGACAATTCGGTCCAGCTTATTCCGTTTGTCTCGATCTGTAACAACTAGACGGTCAAAAGTGGTCTACATGTTACAAATCGAGATTGTTCGGCCCGGGCCGCCCGTTCGTCTAAATCTGTAACAGCTTGGACCGAAAAACTCGGCTAGATGTTACAGATTGAGATGAACAGGAGGACGGGTGCGGTCTAAACAAAATGACCCGCGCATCACACATCGATGCACGGGCCATTTATTGTCTGCGAGCGGCAGGTGGTGTCAGCGTCTTATGCCTCGAGGTTTTCCTCGATCCAGGCGACGGCACCCTTGGGATCCTTAGTGAGGTCGATGTACTGTTTGCCCTTGGGCGACAGCAGCGTGATGCCCAGGCGGTCGGTGTCGGCCTTCATCTCGTTGTAATAGGTGCGAACCTGCGGAGCCAGGACGATGACGTTGTACTGGTCCATGATGGCGTAGTGGCTGCCGTAGGCACCGGCGTTGGCGGTAATGTCGATGCCCAGCTCGTCGGCGCCTTCCTTAAGCGCGTTGGCGAGCAGTGCAGAGGTGCCGGCGCCAGCGCACAGAACCAGAACCCTCAGATCCTTGCCCTTAAGGGCGGACGGAGCTGCGGAGGCCTCGGTGGCAGAAGCGGTCTCGACAACAGGAGCCTCAACGGCGGGGGCGGCAGCGGTCTTGACGGCCTTGGTCTCCTCGGCCTCTTCTTCGGCCAGGGTCTCGGCCTCCTGCTTGCACAGGACGTTGTCGTAGGCCTTGCAGAACGGGTAGTAGATCAAGAAGTCAACGACCAGCAGGACGACAACCAGGACCAGAGAGATCGGCTGGAAGTTGGTGTCGATGAAGGTGCCGATCGGTCCGGGGAGTGCCCACGGCATGGCATAGATAAAGCCGTTCATGCCCAAAAAGTCGATGAAGAACTTACCAATGAGGACGTTGGCCACGGGGGCAAACAGGAACGGGATCAGGAAGTACGGGTTGAGGATGATGGGCGCGGCGAACAGCAGCGGCTCGTTGACGGCGAACATCACGGGTACGACAGAGGCTTTGCCGACGGCCTTGAGCTGCTTGGAGCGCATAAAGAGCAGGAAGATGATCGGGACAATGAACGTGGCGCCGGTGCCGCCGAGTTCGCCGATGTAGTTACCGAAGTTCTCGGTCAGGGCGAGGGCGGGGTGACCGCCGGCCTGCAGCGTGGCGAGGTTGGTGGTGATGTTGCCAAACAGCGCGGCGTTGAGGGCAGGCTTAACGACCGAGGGGCCGTGGATGCCCATGAACCAGAACAGCGGGATCATGAACCAGATGAGGGCGAGGCCGGCGTAGGAATCGGCAGCGGCGAACAGCGGGCTCACCAGCGTGGAGATGACGTTGGCAAACGGGACGGCCAAGCAGGTGCGGCAGATAACGTCGATGACGGCGACAAACAGGATGGAGAAGCTGAAGGCGAAGATGTCGCGGAAGTTCTGGGCGATGGCGCCGGGGACTTCTTTGGGCAGCTTGATGGTGATGTCTCGCTTAATGCAGAAGGCATAGATGTTGACCGTGGCAAATGCGGCGACAAAGGAGCTCAGCAGGCCCTTGGTGCCCATGTTGTCGGTAAAGAACACCGAGACATCGGCGCCGTCGATCTTGGCACTCGTCTGGGTAACGGCCAAGATGAGCATAGCGCACATGGCGGCGACCATGGTGCTCGTGGCGTTGATGGCCTTGCCGGCAGGCATGCGGCGGTTCTTGGAGCCGGTCAGCGCGCTTGCGGTGGTGCCGGCGACCATGATGCCCACGACGCCCATCGTGAAGTTGTAAACCTTGTTGCAGAAGTTCACGATGTCGACGTTCCACCAGTCGGGCAGCGTAAAGCCGCCGACCGTGGCGACAACGCCCGGCAGGGTTGAAATAAGCAGGAAGACAGAAGAAGACAGGATGATGGGCATTGCTGCCAAAAAGCCGTCTTTAATGGCCTGAAGGTAGATGTTCTTAGAGACCTTGTCGAAGTACGGCTGACCTTTCTCCAAGAACTTAACGATCGATTCCATAGTTCACGCTCCTCTTTGCATGAAATCTTAATGGCATGGACGTTGAAAACCTATATGGTCTCCCGCTTGCTAAAAGCCCGGGTGCAGGCGGGGTCGGTCCCAGGGGGAGAGAGGGGAGCGGCTGGGTTTGTATCGCATGGGGCCGCTCCCCCTCGGGGGAAAGCGAGGCGATGCGCTACTGCGCGTCCGCCATAGTGTCGGCGAGCTCCTTGTACCAGAGTGCCGACTGCTTGATGTAGCGTTTTTGCGTGTCGAAGTCGATGTAGAACAGGCCGTAGCGCTTGTTATAGCCATTGGCCCACGAGAACTGGTCCTGCAGGCTCCAGATAAAGTAGCCCTGGACGTCGACGCCCTCGGCACGCGCCTGGAGCACCTTCTCCATGTGCTGGTCGACAAAGTCGATGCGCTCGGGATCGGCGACGATGCCGAGCGCATCGGGCTCGGGGTCCTTGTGGCCCAGGCCGTTTTCGGTGATATAGATGACGGGGAGGTTGGGATAGGTGGCGCTGATGTGCTTGAGCGTGTCGTAGAGGCCTTGCGGGTAGATGAGCCAATCCCAGTCGGTGGTGGGGATACCCGGCATATCGACCTGCTGCCCGACGCCCTTAAACTTAAAGCACGAGGTGCCCTTGTCTCCGGTGCCGTTAAAGCTGTTGGTGGACTCGCCATCGTAGGCGGCGATAAACGCCGACTGATAGTAGTTGAGGCCGAACATATCGTTGCGGGGCGCCGCCTTGGCGAGCTCCTCCATGTCGCTGTCCTCAACCGTAAGTGTGGCGTTGTTGGCACGCAGAATCTCGTTGATGAGTGAGAGGGTGCGCGCGGAGTAGTGACCCAGGAAGGCGCCGTCCATGATGAAGTCGGTGTAGAAGGCGTTGTACAGGTCGGCGGCGTGCTGGTCGGCGGGCGAGTCGGTAGCAGGATATGCCGGCGTCAGGACGTTGACCATGCCAATGCGTCCGCCCAGGTGCTCGGTCTCGTCAAGATCCTTATACAGGTTGACGGCGCGGGCGTGGGCAACGAGCTCGTTGTGCTGGCTCTGGATGCCGCTCGTCACATCAAAGTGATGGTTGGGCGGGAAGTTGCCTTGGATGTATTGGGAGTGCGAGAGGCTGATGAGCTCGTTGATGGTGAACCAATTCTTGACCTCGCGGAACTCGCGGAAGCAGAACTCGGCATAGCGCACATAGGCGTCGACGGTCTTGCGGTTGAGCCAGTCGCCCTGGTTGAACAGGGCGGCGGGGGAGTCAAAGTGATGCAGGGACACATAGGGCTCGACGCCATACTTTTTGCAGCAGGCGAACAGCTCGTGGTAGTGCTTAACGCCCTCGGCGAGGGGTTCGGCATCGTCGCCGTTGGGGAAGATGCGGGTCCAGGCGATGGACACACGAATGGCGTTGAGTCCATGCTCGGCAGAAAGGCGGATATCCTCCTCGTAGCGGTTGTAGAAATCACTGGCCGGGTCGGGCAAAAAGCGACCCTGGGCGACAAGGTAATCGTCCCACATGGTCTTACCCTTGCCTGCCACCTTCGTGGAACCTTCCGTTTGGTACGCGGCGGTTGCGGCGCCCCAAACAAAGCCCTTCGGCAGCTGCTGTACGCGGTTTAGCAAAGACATATGCATACACCCTCTCGTCTCGCTGTTCGATATTGTGCGTTTGCGCTCAGGAGGCTCCCTGGTTAGCGTTCAGCGGTGAAAAAGCCCGATAAACGCTATCTTAAAATGATTAGAACCAAAATGAGCACGTGAACATTTGACAATGAGCACGTTAACATCCGGCTGGGATGTATAGAAACAAAACAACTTCAAACAGCCGCGAACGGTTGTATTTGTTCGGTAAGCGGTTTTGATTGACAGAAGTTTTCATGTTGTGGTATATGGCTCGGGTATCATGAGCACGTTATCGATGTATGTACGATGCGCCATGGGCGCGGGGAATAGTTGGGAAGCAGGTTAGCGTGGAAGGCATGGCTCAGCAGACAAGGAATGGTCATTCGGCGAGCGCGGCAGAGGTTGCGGCGCTCGCTGGCGTGAGCCGCCAGACTGTGTCTCGCGTGGTCAACGGTATGCCCAACGTGACGGAAAAGACGCGCAAGCGTGTGCTGGCCGCCATGGAAGAGCTGGGCTTTCGTCCCAATTTTGCTGGAGCGGCGTTGCGCGGCGGGTCGTATCGTTCTATTGGCCTGTGCATGTACAACATCACACGTGTCGGTAACCTGGCGACGCTCGAGGGTATCATGCAAGCGGCGCGCGAGCACGATTTTGCCGTCACTATGATCGAGATGGGCGGCGACAAGCCCTATGCACTTGCCGATGCCTCGCGCCGCATGGTCGAGCGACCCGTCGACGGCATGATTCTCAACATGAACCGCATGGCTCCCGATTTTGAGGAGTTTGTTCCCCAGCCGGGAGTGCGGACGGTCATCCTGTCCATGTATGCGCATCCGCGCTGCACGACGATCGACTCCGACCAGTATGGTTCGTGCGAGCTGTTGACCAATTATCTGCTGGAACATGGTCACTCGAATATGCGGTTTGTGGCGGGTCCGGAAAACTCGATTTCCTCGCGTTTTCGTGAGGCCGGTTGGCGCGATACGCTGGGTCGTGCTCATGTCGATGCCGCTCCGATGCTGCGTGGCGATTGGAGTGCGGACAGTGGGTACGCCATGGGCGAGCGGATTGCGGCCGAGGTGCTTGCCGGCGGGTCGCAGGCGCCGACTGCCGTGCTTGCGGCAAATGACCAGATGGCGCTGGGCGTTATCGCCGCGCTCGAGAACGCGGGCCTGTCCGTGCCCGACGACGTGAGCGTGGTTGGTATCGACGACGCACTCGAGGGACTTGTTCCTCACAATCGGCTGACGACGCTGCGATTTGATTTGCGCGGTGTCGGTAAGCTTGCGTTTGAGGCGGCGATTGGAGAGAGCTCGTCTATCGAGGCGATTCATGTGCCGAGTACGCTGGTCGAACGCTCGACTGTTAGGGACATACGGGGTTAGGTCCTACTCCGTTTGTCTCGATTTGTAACAGGTAGACGGTCAAAAGCGGGCTACGTGTTACAGATTTAGATTCTTCGGAAAGAGCAATCCTGTTCGTCTCAATCTGTAACAGCTAGGACCAAAAAACTCGGCTAGATGTTACAGATCGAGACAAACGGCTCCCGACCAGCCCAAAAACAAAAAGACCGGGGGCGGCGCGCCGTGTGACGTGCCGCCCCCGGCTGAGAAATGGGGACAGGTTGTGTGAGCGGGCAATCCCGCCAGCCACTAGTCCAGACGACGGGTCTGCGCCACGTGCTTATACCAGTATGCGCTTGCCTTGGGCGTGCGCTTCTGGGTTTCAAAGTCAACGTAGAAGAAGCCGTAACGCTTGTTGTAGCCATTGGTCCAGGAGAACTGATCCTGCAGGCTCCACAGGAAGTAGCCGCCCACGTTGACGCCCACCTCCATGGCCTTGAGCAACCAGCGCAGGTGCTGCTCGATGTAGTCGATGCGCGGCTGGTCGTCCACAAAACCGTCCTTGTAGGGGTCCTTGTAGCCCATGCCGTTCTCGGTGATGAAGATCTGCTTGTAGTTGGGGTAGCGCTGCTTAATGTAGACGAGCAGGTCGAACAGGCCCTCGGGATAGATGATCCAGTCCCAGTCGGTGGTGGGGATGCCGGGCTTGTTCACGTGCTCGCCAATACCCTTAACGCGCCAGCGGCCGGTGCCCTTCTCGCCCGTACTGTTGTGGTGCAGGTCGTTCTCGCCATCGTAAGCCTTGAGGAAGCGACACTGGTAGTTGTTAACGCCCAAGTAGTCGTTGTAGAGCGCGGCCTCGCGCATGATTTTCAGATCCTCGTCCGGGATCTCGATGGTGCTGCCCGAGACGGCAGCCAAGCGGTTGGCGCACTCGAGGGTGTCGGGAGCATAGTCGCCGCGGAAGGTGGCGTCGAGCAAGAACTGGTTCTGCAGCACGTGCTCGTTATTGGCGGCTTTGATGTCGGCGGGGTCGTTCTCGTTGAGCGGATACTTAAACTCCAACGACTGGATGACGCCGATCTTGCCCTTAAAGCCGCCGTTGTGGAAGGCCAGTACGGCCTTGGCGTGGGCGAGCATCATGTTGTGCTCGCACTGGAAGGCCTCGGCAAGATGCGCCTTGACGCCACCGGGGAAGGTGCCCTCGATGTAGGTGTTGGAGGCGTTCGCCCAGATCTCGTTAAAGGTGAACCAGTAGGTCACCTGGTCGGCGTACTCCTTAAAGCAGAAGGTGGCAAAGTCCACAAAGGCGTCGATGGTCTCGCGGTTGAGGAAGTCGCCCTTCTCAAAGAGGGGCAGCGGCGTGTCAAAGTGATGCAGCGTGACGAACGGCTCAACATGGTGCTTATGGCATTCGGCGAAGAGGTCGTGGTAGAACTGGACGCCCTCGGGGTTGATCTCGCCGGTGCCGTTGGGGAAGATGCGGCTCCAGGCGATGGAGAGGCGGATGCCGTTGATGCCAAACTCCTCGCACAGTTCCAGGTCGACGGGGTACTGGTTGTAGAAGTCCGAAGCGGGATCGGGGGAAAAGCGCCCCTGGGCCTCCAGGAAGTCGTCCCAGGCAACCTTGCCCTTACCGTGAGTGCGGGTCTCGCCCTCTACCTGGTAGGCAGCAGTGGCGCCGCCAAAGACAAAGTCCTCGGGAAACTGCGCAGGCGGGTTAGTGACGCTAGCAGGGTTAACGGACATGATGATCCAATCGTCTAAATTGAAGGGCCAGCCGGTCTTGGATGGTCGGCTGGCCCTGAGCGTTACTTACTTCGAGAGTTGCTCGCTTACGAAGGCGAGAGACTTGTCGCCGTTCTGGGAGAGCTCGATGTACTGCTTGCCACGGCAGGCGACGCACTTGTTGCCCACGCGCTCGCAGTCCTTCTGAAGGTCGGCCAGGTAGCTTGCGGCCTGCGGGGCCAGGACGACCAGGTCAAAGTCGGGGAGCATGTCAACGTGGTTGCCATAGGCCTCGGCAGCGGTCTCGAGGTTAATACCGCGCTCCCTGGCAGCCTTGGCCAGCGCGTTGGCGAGCAGGCCCGAGGTACCGCCGCCCTGGCAGAGTACGAGCACGCGCCTGCCGTTGAGGTCGCTGGCGGTCGCAGCCTCGGTGGCGGGCGCTGCGGAAGCGGCGGGGGCGTCGGCCTTCACGGCCTCGGCAGCAGCGCCGGCGGCAACGCTCTTGGCGTCAGCCTTGCCCTGGAAGGCGTCGTTGAGCTTGGCGGCCTTCTCAGCGTTCTTGGCGGCGAGCTCCTCCTGGGAGATCTCGGCCTCCTCGGCGCACTTCTGGGCGTCATAGGCTCGGAAGAACGGGCAGTACAGAACGAAGTCGACGACCAGGATAAGGGCGAGCATCACAAAGGCGAGCGGCTGGAAGCCCAGGCCCATGATGGTGCCGATGGGGCCGGGGACGGTCCAAGGCAGGGTGTACATAAAGCCGTTCATGCCCAAGAAGTCGATAAAGATCTTGAGGATCCAGATGTTGGCGATCGGGGCAAAGACAAACGGGACAAAGAAGACGGGGTTGAGCACGATGGGTGCGGCGAACAGCAGCGGCTCGTTGACGGCAAAGCAGACGGGGACGATGGCGGCCTTACCGACGGCGCGCATCTCCTGGGACTTGGCCAGGAAGCAGAACATAAAGACCAGGACGAGCGTGGCGCCGGTGCCGCCCATGCAGACGACGAAGTACTGGGCACCCTGGGTCAGGACAGCGGAAGCGTGCTGGCCGGCCTGGAACGCAGCCAGGTTGTCGGTCATGTTGGCAACGAGAGCGGCGGCGATGGCGGGCTCGACGATCGAGGGGCCGTGGACGCCCACGAACCAGAACAGGCTCATGGCGCCGTAGATCACTGCGAGGCCGATGTAGCCATCGGCAGCGGTGAACAGGGGCTGGAACACCTGGATGACACCCTGGGCAAAGCAGAAGCCAAAAGCAGCGCGGAAGACGATGTCAAAAACCCAAAAGACGGTGATGCAGACGGAGAAGGGGATGATGTCCTTAAAGGTCTGCGAGATGTTGGGCGGAACCTGCTCGGGCATCTTGACGGTGATGTTGCGCTTAATGAAGAACTTGTAGATGATGCCGGTCACAAACGCAGCGATGAAAGCGGTCAGCAGGCCCTTGGAACCAAGGTAGGTGGTGTTGAAACCGCTGGCAGCGTCCGTGGCGATGGTGTCGCTCGAAAGTAGCAAGAAGCCGATGATGGCCGCGCACATGCACGAGATAAAGTTGATCTGGTTGTTCTTGGGCAGATCGCGGTTCTGAGCGTCGGCGAAGTGCTTGGCCGTGGTGGCGGCGCAGGCGATGGCCAGGATGCCCATGGAGTAGTTGTAGCACTTCCACAGGGCGTTGTTGATGTCATCGGGCCAGTAGAAACCCCAGATGTTGGGGACCGAGGCTACCAGGCAGAAGATGGACGAGAAGATGATGATGGGGATGACGGAGATAAAGCCGTCGCGGATCGCCTTGAGGTACTTGTTGCGGGCGATCGCGTTGAAAAAGGGCTGGCCCTTTTCGATGATGGCGATGAGTTGCTCCATGCAATGCTCCTAAGAGTCGGTGGGTTAGCAACGATGGTAGCTTTTGGCGTTCGGTTGCCAAAATGTTGACGTTGCCATTTTGCGACACAAAAAAGGACGCGAACCGGTGGTTCCTGTGCCTGCGAACCGTCGATTCCTTATGTGTAAACGTTTGAGCCGCCCGGTGGCTCTGTGTTTGCGCAATGGCAACGTTAACATTTGGTCGACAAAAGCCGTTCGGGGAAGCAAAAATGTCGGTGAACGGTAGGTTTTGGGTGGTGAGCGTATGGTGGGGGAGGCGTTAGATATACTTGAAGACGTTTCATTTGACTGCGTAGGGTGCCACCAATGGCATCGTCGACATAGAAAGATCGACCTATGGCCGCTGTTAAAAAATCGGTATCCGTCAAAGACGTAGCGCGCCTCGCGGGCGTCTCGGAGCAGACGGTCTCGCGCACCGTGCACGATTCGCCCAGCGTGCGCCCCGAGACCAAGGAACGCGTGCGTGCCGCCATGCGCGAGCTGGGGTATCGCCCCAATTTTGCCGGTCGATCGCTGCGCCGTGGCAGGTTTAAGACCGTCGGAGTCGCCATGTTCAACATTACCGGTACCGGCAACCTCGACCGTATGGAGGGCTTTGCCGCCGCGGCCGACAAACATGGCTATGCCATCACCCTCACTAAAGTAGACGGGCATCCGTATACCCTCGAGAGCGCATCGTCACGTATGAGCGCGCTGCCGGTAGACGGTATGGTCGTGATCATGAACCGCATGCCGGCAGACTTTGGCACTTTTGAGCCGCTGCCCGGTATGCAGACGGTGCTCGTTACCATGCTGGAGCACCCGCTCTGTTCAACGGTCGATAACGACCAGTTCGATTGCTCGCGCCAGGTGGTCGAGTACTTGCTGGGGCGGGGGCACAAAACCGTGCACTTTATCTCGTGCCCCGAGCGCTCGCTTTCGGGCATGCGGCGCGAGGAAGGCTGGCGCGAGACATTGCGTGCGCATGGCATTGAGCCACCGCGACTTATCCGTGGCGATTGGACGGCGCAGAGCGGATATGCCGCAGGTCAAGCCCTGGCGGATGATCCGACCTGTACTGCCATCTATGCCTCCAACGACGCCATGGCCTACGGCTGCATTCGCGGACTCGAGTCGCGCGGAAAGCGCGTGCCCGAGGACGTGAGCGTGGCGGGTGTTGACGACAGCCTGGGCGATATTGTGCCCGATTGTCGCCTGACCACGGTGCGCTTTGATAACAGGCGCGTCGGCATGTGGGCGGTCGACAAGATTGCTGGCGCCGAGGGCGTTGCACCCGGTGTGGAGCACATGCTGTTTCCGGGCGTGCTCGTCGAGGGCGATACGGTGCGCGATGTACGCTAGGGCGCGGGTCTGTTTGGGTTGCCGCTAATTGTGTTCGATATTGTTCAAATTGGTTTAAAAACCGTTCACGGGCGAAAAGTGACCGTTCATAGCTTGAAATTACGTTTTGCGCTGTTCTTTTTTGTTTGAATGTTAATGTTTCTGCCATACAGAACGCAGCGCGTATGCCCGGACGCGATGCTCTCCATTGGTTCATATGTGAAAGGAACGCAATATGGCAACCAAAGAAGAAATCTCGATGGTTGGATTCGAGATTGTCGCATACGCAGGTGACGCCCAGACCGATCTGCTTGCAGCGCTCGATGCTGCTCGCGAGGGTGACTTTGAGAAGGCCGAACAGCTGCACAAGGATGCCAGCGATGCACTTATCGGCGCCCACGACACGCAGACCAAGCTGCTTTCGCAGGAGGCCGGCGGTGGCGAGATGGAGATGACCTTCATCATGGCTCACGCTCAGGACACTCTCATGACCACCATGATCCTGGAGAAGCAGGCCCGCTTTACCATCGATGCCTACAAGCGCATCGCCGAGCTCGAGGCCAAGCTCGCCTAACGAGCCCTCACAACCAAGTCCCCTTCCAAAAGCTCTGCCGCTACCCGCGGCAGGGCTTTTTCTGTCCTCCTTCAAGTTGCGGTGAAATAGGGACTGAATAGGGGCCGGCGGGCACAAAACAATCCCTATTCCACCGCAACTCATCCGGAGATAGTCATTGGGGACAGTCTTGGTGCGCACCGTTGTCCTCCCGTTCGATTTTTGCTCGGTGGGTATACTTCCATCCGCAATACAGGCCGGAATGAGGAGGTATCCAAATGCCGGATAACGGGTCAATACAAAAAAGAGACGCGCACGAGATGGCTCATGGACGTCCTGTCCAGATAACCGAGCACACGACGGTAACCGAGCTGCAGCCCAGCCTGTCCGATGTCGTGTGCGCAAACAAAAAGCTGCAGATTGGCTTTATCGTTGCGCTC
>UQWG01000034.1 GCA_900544645.1 uncultured Collinsella sp. | reverse complement strand
TTAGGCATAAAGAAGATCGTACGGAAGATATTGGTGCCCTTGAGCGCCTTGCGGGTGAGCGCCTGCGCGATGGCAAGGGCGATCACGTTGATAAGCACCGTCGACAGGAAGGCAAACGCCACGGTAAAGAAGAACGACGTGGAGAACTGCGGATCGGACAGCGCGCGCACGTAGTTCTCGATACCGACAAAGTGCGCGTTGTTAATGATAATAAACTGGCAGAACGAGAGATAGAAGCCCTGGATAAAGGGGATCACGAACCCGATCATAAACGCCAGGCACGTGGGCAGCATAAAGAGCGGCCACCAGCGCTTGAGTGCTTTGCCCATAAAAGGGTCCTTTCAATATGCAGGGGGCGGGCAAACCAACGTCTGCCCGCCCCCTGTCGCTAATCAGATAGCTTGGGCAGCAACTGCTTACTCGGAAGCGGCCTTCTCGGTCTTCCAGCCATCGACGAAGGCGTTCTTGACGCCGTCCCACTTGCTGTTATCGGCAGCGTAGGCAATCAGAGCCTGCTTGAGGTTCTTCTTCCACTCCTCGGAGGGAATGTAGACGAAGTCCCAAGCGACGGTCTTCTTGCCGTCCTTGGCCATGGCAACGGCCTGCTGCGAGAAGACGTTGGTGGTCTCCTTGGCGCTCTTGAACGGAGCGGTCAGACCCATCTTGTCGGCGATGATGCTGGTCGGGGTGTCAGCGGTGACGCACCAATACATGAAGTCCTCGGTGGCCTTCTGGGCATCCTCGGAAGCCTGGGAACTGACGCACCAGTAGTTCTCGCCGCCGGAGCACAGGCCCTGGTTCTCCTCGCCGTCAACACCGATGTAGATGGGCATCATGCCAATCTGATCGTCGGTCATGCCGGCCTTGACGAGGTCAGAGTAGGCCCAAGAGCCGTTCTGGTAGAAGACGGCCTTGCCGGTTGCGAACTCGTTGGTGGCGTCGTCGCCGGTCTTGGAAGCAAGCTGCGAAGGATCGCAGGTGGAGTCGGTGATGTACAGGTCGAAGATCTGCTTGTAGTTGTCGAGGAACTCACCCTTGATCTCGTCGTCCTCCTGGTTGTGCTCCTTCTCAAACTCGTAGTAGAGCGGCATGTTGGCAAGGTGGGTGGTGTAGCGCCAACTGGAGGAGTCGTCCATGCCGGCGGAAGTGAAGGCACCCTCGACACCAAGCTCGTCCTTGCGGGCCTGGATGTCATCGGCACAAGCCTTCAGCTTGTCGAAGGAGTTGATGTCCTCGGCCTTGTAGCCAGCCTTCTCGAGCAGCTGCTTGTTGTAAATAATGCCGAAGCTCTCCTGAACCCAGTCGATGCACACATCCTTGCCGTCGGACTGCAGAGCCAGGGAGTCGTCAATGAGCTCACCGCGGAGCTTGGTATCGGACAGGTCGGCGCAGTAATCCTTCCAGTTCTTAAGACCGGTGGGGCCGTTGACCTGGAACAGGGTCGGAGCGGAGCTCTTGGACATCTCGGACTTGAGCTTCTCCTCGTAGGTGTTGGAGGCGGCGGTCACGATCTTGACCTCGACGCCCTTCTCCTCCTTGTACGCCTTGGCGATCTCCTTCCACTCCTTGTCGACCTCGGGCTTGAATTGGAGGAAGTAGACCTCGGCAGCGTCACCAGAAGCAGAGGAACCGGAGCCGGCAGAACCACCGCAGCCCACGAGACCCAGACCAAGAACCGCAGCCGCGGAACCAGCAAAGCCCAGGAACTGCCTTCTGCTCATTTCGTTCTTCATTACAATCCACCCTTTCACACCGTGGCGGCACCCTTTGCCGCCGCCTTCGGAGATTGGCTCGGGGACTTTGCCCCTTTTGCTGATTTGTACAATACGCTATTTGGCTAGTTGTTTGAACAAGTATTACTAGAGCGGTAGGAAAACTTCGGTGAACGGTAATTTCAACTTGATACTTGACAAGTTTTGTATAAACAATTATTTGTTATCGAATGCAGAGAAAACGCCCGGCCAAGCCGATGCATCGTCGGTTTGACCGGGCGTTTTCTCTTTGAGGGCATGAGTCTCGTCAGGCTGCGAGCTAGCCGGCTATCGCTTGGAATTGACGCGGTAATGGAAGATCTCGGGGTGTGTGCGAGTGTGCGTCACCTCAAACAAGATGCCATCCGAGGTGTACGACTGACTCTCCATGACGGCAACGCAGTTGTATTTGCCGAGGTCAAGATAGCTGCAGTCCTCATCGTTGGCGAGCTCGACACTCACCGTACGACGGCTCGCCATCACTTTGACACCGCGCTTGTGCTCCAGATAGCCGTAAATAGAATCTGCCGCGATCTCGGGAGTCAGGCCCTTGGCGATCGACGCCAAAAAATAGCCATGGTCCACTTGGCACGCGTTGCCGTTGAGGCTTCGGACACGCACTACGCGAATCAACTCCTCGCCCACCTTAAAGCCCAGGTGACGAGAGAGTTGCTCGGTGCAAACCAGATGTTCGAAAGACTTAACGTCCGTCGATGCAACGGCATTGTTGCGCTTTGCAAACTCGCCAAACGACTCAACCTCTTCGAGTGCGCCCAACATGTCGGTTTCGCCCTTAAGCCAAATAACGCGCACGCCCTTGCCGTGTATGGGCTGCACAAACATCCCGTCGGCCAGCATGCTCAAAGCGCGGCGGACGGTATTGCGCGTGCAGCCAAATTCCGCGGTCAGCTCGGCTTCGGTTGGCAGCATCTCCTGAAACGCATAGGTCCCATTAATGATGCGCGAGCGTATTTCTCGGTAGATTCCTTCGTATATCGCTTTTGGCATTGTTTCACCTCTACATTATTCATTTCCGGCTAGGCACGATAGCATTTCTTAAAGTTGTTTAAACCGAATATCGGTGAAGCGACAGGATTTAGCCGTTGACGGTTTCTGTCATGCCCAAATCGGTTTCGCTCAAAACTGCCGGTACGACACTCGTCTGGTCCTCTACAATGAATCCATTGTTTAAACGTTTCCCCACGCGCAACGCGCCTCGATATTCGGAAGGCAGAACATGCTGCAAAAAATCCAACGCTTTGGCGGGGCAATGTTCGCGCCCGCCATGCTGTTTTCTATATCAGGCCTCATGGTCGGCGTCTCCGCTCTCGCAACGACTGCGGACATCGTCGGCGATCTCGCCGTATACGGAACCCCTTGGTACGCTTTTTGGACCATCATCCAGCGCGGCTCGTGGACGGTCTTTAAACGCCTCCCGCTCCTTTTTGCCGTAGCGCTGCCCATCGGTCTTGCCCAAAAACAACCGGCTCGTTGCTGCCTCGAGGCTCTCGTCGCCTATTTTGCCTACTGCTTCTTTTTGAGCGAGATCATTAAGCTGAGCGGAGACAATCTTGGACTTAAGTACCCGTCGTCTTTGACCTCCGCTAGCGGCATCACCATCATCGACGGCATCAAGACGCTCGACACCGGCATTATCGGCCCGCTGGCGGTATCGGCAACCGTCGTCGCCATCCATGACCACTTCTACGATGCCAAGGTTCCCGATTGGCTCGGCACCTTCTCGGGCTCCTCGCTGGTCTACCTCATCAGCTTTTTTGCCGTGTTTGCCCTTGCCGCTATCTCGGCCGCCATCGTGCCCTCCGTATACGCAATGACCGAAACGCTGCGCCATGCACTTACGAGCGTCGGCCCCTTTGGCGTGGGCATCTTTGTGCTTTTGGAGCGAGCGCTCGAGCCCATGGGGCTGCACCACCTGCTCTACATGCCGATCTACTACGACAACCTGGTCATTAACGACGGCATCTACGCCACGTGGAGCAGCTTGCTCCCCATCCTCTCCCATAGCACGCGCCCCCTTAATGAACTTGCGCCGTGGGCCGGTTTTACCGCCACCGGCTGGGTCAAGCTCTTTGGCCTTCCCGCCATCGCAGCCGCGTTCTACTCCACCGCAAAACCAGAGCGCCGCGCCGGCCTCAGGGTCATCCTTGTTCCCGCCATCATCGCCTCGGTGGTTTGCGGCGTTACCGAGCCACTCGAGTTTCTCTTTATGTTCACCCACCCCGGGCTCTTTTTGCTCTACGCCGTCTTATCGTCTTGCCTTGCCACAACCATGAATCTCTTTGGCATCGTCGGCATCTTCTCGGGCGGCCTCATGGAGATGGCAGCCTTCAACTTTATTCCGCTCATGCGCACGCATGCCGGTGCCTATCTTTTGGCGCTCGGTATCGGCCTTGCCTTTAGCCTCATCTTTTTTGTGAGTTTTCGAGCACTCATCTTGGTCTATGACCTTAAGACACCGGGCCGCGAGGATCATGTTGCCAATCGCGCGGCAATCGATTGTTTAACGGGAAGCGACTTTGCCAAAGAGCAATCCCCCAATGACGAGGTCGATAGTCGATCCGATCAAGATCACGTCCTCGCTGAGCGGGTAATTCAGCTTTTAGGTGGCGTTGGCAATATTGCGGGCGCAACCAACTGCGCCACGCGCCTGCGCGTCGAGGTTGCAGACCCTTCCATCGTTGCAGATAACGCGTCGTTTGTCGCGGCGGGCGCCAAAGGCCTCATCATTACGGGCAAGACCGCCCAGGTGGTCATCGGCATCTCCGTTCCCCGCGTTAAAGAACATTTTGACCAGATCATGGGCCTCGAGCCGGAATTTGTGCCCACCACCTCGGCCTCCCCTGCCGCCAGCACAGCCCATAAGCGCGGCGATATTTGCTTCTTCGATATCGACGGAACGCTCGCCTGGCAAGACCCCAGGCTCGCCCAAGACCTTCCAGAAGACGAGCGGGACCTCTCCCCCTATCCCAACGAGGCGGTTTCGCAGGCAATCCGCGAGTTTGTCGCCAACGGCAACATGGCCTTCATCTGCACAGGGCGCACCCTCAGCTGCATCCACCCCAAACTTCTTGAGCTGCCCTGGACCGGCATCGTCTGTCTTGCGGGCGGTTACGCCGAGATCGACGGACACGCAATTCGCGATCTGTCGATGACACCCAGCATGCTGCAGCATCTTGCCCCCTATCTTGAGCAATCGGGCGAGGTCATCCGCTTTGAGGGCCTCAACGGCGTCGTGCGCATGAGTGCCGATGCCCCCGATGCCCCCGGATACGCGCGCACCCTGGGCGACGCAGTCACGCAGCTGCAACATTACAGTGTCTACAAGATCTTGATGTCTACATCGCTCGCCAACCACATCGCTCAAGATAAGACACTTGAGCCGCTGCTGTGCTTTAACGAGCTCGAACTCGAGGTAACCGAAATCTCGCCCCGCGAATGCACGAAGCGCGGGGGCATCCAGTCTGTACTCGACGCCCTCGATCCCCACCACGGAACCGTATACGGCATTGGCGACGCCAGCAATGACATCTCGCTGATGAACGCCGTCGATGTCGGTATCGCCATGGGCAACGCACCAGACTATCTCAAGGATAAGGCCGATTACGTGACCGACACCGTCGATCACGACGGTGTCGTTGCGGCGCTCGAGCATTTTAGGCTGATTTAGGCACACTCCATCAAACGCACGCCCGTTGTCCTAAATCGCCAAAACTGCCGCGCCAAACGCCCTGATGTGGCAATATGTTGTCTGCATATTGCATCAATGCAACCTCAGAAAGAATGCGAGAACCCGTGTCCAGTCCGTTTACCAGCTTTTTAGCCCAACACTTTGACCAGATTAACGACTATCTGGCCACATTCTTTGACGGACAGGCGACCTCTGCCGATATCGAGCGCTACCTGTACGCGCCGCTCTCGGCTTTTACGGCCAACGCCGGCAAGCGCCACCGCCCGCTTATCTGCATGCTCGCCGCAACCGCAGTGGGCGGCAGCTTTGAGAGCGCCCGCAGCGCCGCGGCAGCTATCGAGCATTTCCAGTCGGGCGCGCTGATCCACGACGACATCGCCGACAACGGACAGCTTCGTCGAGGCAAGCCCTGTATGCACCTTACCGAGGGCACGGGCCTTGCCATCAATTGTGGCGACCTGGCGCTCACCATGGTCACCAAGACGGTTCTCGACGACCCTACGCTGGAGTCCGACGTGAAGCTGCGCGTGCTCCACGAGCTTACCGAGATGATCGTCCGCACCATTGAGGGTCAAGCACTCGACCTGGGTTGGGTCCGTGACGGGCGCTTTGATATCTCGGTTGATGACTACCTGGACATGGCGACGCACAAGACCGCGTTTTACAGCGGAGCCACGCCGCTTGCCGCCGGAGCCATTATCGGCGGCGGCAGCGATGAGCAAATCGAAGCGCTGCGCGCCTTTGGCCTACACACAGGCCTTGCCTTTCAGATTCAGGACGACCTGCTCAACCTTGTCGGCACTAAGGAAGCCGCCAACAAGGACTTCCGCACCGACATCACCGAGGGCAAGCGCACGCTTGTCGCCGTACACGCCCTCTCTGATAAGCGCCACCACGACGAGGTCGAGGCGATTCTTTCCTCGGGCACCGATGATCCCGCGCAGCTCGCACGCGCCGTGGAGATCTTCCAGGAGACCGGCTCTATCGATTACGCCCACACTTACGCGCTCGACCTGACCGCTAAGGCCAAAGCGGCCATCGAGAACGTTGAGCTTGATCCGCACGCACGCGAGCTGTTCCTCTCCATGGCAGATTTCTTTGTGGAGCGCCTTAACTAACGGGGGTTATAAAACCTGTCAGCAGCGTATTTAGGCACAACTTGCTACACTGTTGAGTGCATGTTTATGCATCCCTTTGCGTTGTCTATCCGACAGACGCTCAAATAGTACGAATGGTACGCCGAAAGGGGTTCGTTCATGGAACCTATTACAACGGGCATGCAAGGAGCAGCCGTCGAGGACGTGCAGTCTCGTCTCCTGCAGCTCGGCTACACGATTGATGCCGCCGAAGTCACCGACAAGTACTTTGGAGCCACCACTGAGCAGGCCGTCAGCACCTTCAGGCTCGACAGCGGCCTTGCTGCCGGTCATGCCGTCGATATCCCCTGCTGGAGCGCCCTTGTAGACGCTTCGTATAAGCTGGGCGACCGCACTCTCTATCTGCGCATGCCCAATTTCCATGGCGCCGATGTGCAGGCCCTGCAGCGCGCTCTCAACGTTTTGGGCTTTGCCTGTGGCGAAGACGACGGCTACTTTGGTCCGCATACCGAGGCCGCCCTGCAGCAGTTCCAGGAAAATGTCGGCCTGTTTGCCGACGGCATGGCCTTCCAGGACACCTACGCCTACATCAACCGCCTGCACCATGTGTGGGAGGGCAAGCCCTCGGTCACCGAAGCCGAGTCCCGCATCGGTTTTGCTCGCGCCGCCAACGTGCTCGAGCGCTTCCAGATTGCCGTTATCGGCGAGGACCCCATCGCACGCAGTGTTGCGTCGCGCATGTGGAATATCGCCACGGCAACGACCGACAACAGCGGCATGATGCTCTGCGACTCCGAGGTCCCAACCGACGTTGACCTGGTGCTCGAGATTGCAAGCGACGAGCTGCCCGCCGACGCCGCACCGCGCGCCACGATTGCCCTCGCCGAGTGCCACAACCTGGCCCAGCGCATCCGCACTGCCAATGTCGCCGCGCAGCAGAAGCCGGCTCGCATTCGCATTGAGCTCACGGGCATGACGCGCTACAACGGCACCTTCACGGCCAGCGACGCGCAGACACTCGCCGTACGCCTGCTCGATGGCGTTTGCGATGCCCTCGCAGATTAGGTAAACTAAACGAGTTGCTTTTGGGCAACACCACACATTGGGACGTAGTTCAACGGTAGAACTCCGGTTTTTGGTGCCGGCTGTTGGGGGTTCGAATCCCTCCGTCCCAGCCAAAGAAACAAGCCTCTCGAACGCATAGCCGATCGGGAGGCTTTTCTTGTGAGCAAGCGGAGGGATTCGAACCCGCAAGGAATCTACCTATATAAGACAGACGCCCCAGGCCCATAACGACCAAGAGCGCCTTGCATCTAGAATTATCAGCCCTGTTCCGAAAAGCGAGCCGCATGCAACAACCAAGTAACCACAGGCCCCGGGAGAGCGGGGACACCGGCTTAGGTTTATCGCGAGTTCCGCACGAACAGGAGGCCACTTAATGTGGCCTCCGTCGTGAGCAGGACTGTAGAGCAGGAAACCTAAGCCGGTGTCCCCGCTCTCCCGGGGCCGGCGGAATCTAGTTGTTCAGCATGCGGTCGAAGCTTCCCGAGTCGCCATCCCGATAGTCGGCGGTCATCAGAATCTCCTGCGGAATGCGCCCGCCCTCGCGCAGCACATTGCGGAACTGCACGCGCGTAACCATGGGCAGATCCTTGATCGTCGCCGCCAGGTTCTGCGGCACGCCCTGGTTGGCAGCCGCGGGCTCGCACTCTCCGCCGGCCTTCACGCGACGCTTATGCTCGGCGAGCATGGCGCGGTACATGCCGGCATGCAGACGAATCTCAACCACATTGGCATTGCGAGCCTGCTCGACGATGCGCGCACCCTCGCGATCGATATCGCCCACGTAGTAGACGTAGTTAAAGCGATAGCCAATCTCGGCCAGATAATCGTCCAGGGCATGCGAGACGCTCGCCTTGCATCCGCCGCCAAAAATCACGCCGCCCACCTTGATGCCAAAGAGCTTGGCGTGCTTGCGGCCACGCAGCAGCTTGACGATCTCGTCGTAGGTGTCCAGGTTCTCGACCATAATGAACGGCTTGTCGGCGCCCAGCGTAAAGAAACCCGTAAAGTGCACGGGGCGATTGGGCGCGACCTTGATCGCCTGCATGCTGATGCCCTTTTCGGTCATACGCCTGATCAGGCGCTCACCGTGCTTGCCGTCAAAAGCCTTCTCGTCGTTAAAGATCTGGTAGGCACGCTGGCGGCGCGAGGCAACCGGCGTATCGGCGCCTCGGTTCTGCTCGATCCAGGCCTGGATGATTGCGATTTCCTCGGCAATCTTGCGGTTGGACATCTCGTTGTGCTGAGTGCGCTGCGGAGCCTTTTTGCCGTCCTTGCCCTCGACCTTTACGATCTGTGTCTGCTGCTCCTTGATCTTAGAGAGCGCCGTAGGCGTAGGGACAACCTTGAGCAGCTGCCTGCCTAAAACGCGGGCAAGGGCAAACGCCGAGACCTCGCCGTGGACGGACGACTTGGGCTGCTGGGCAGCAGTATCTGCTGCGGCAGACTCCGGCTTCTTCTGAGACTTGCGCTTAGAATCGCCTTGGGAATTGCGCTCGTGCTTCGGCATAGACGCCTGCTTCTGCGGACGATCGAACTTGCTCTCCTTCGCCGGCTGGCGCTTAGGCTGCCCCGAAGAAACCTCGGCCTTCGCATCCTCGTTCTGCGGCGTGGTCTTCTCGGTTGCAGTCTCGGCATGGGAACTGCGGCCCCCACGATGGCGACGGCGGCGAGGCTTGCTCGACGCGCCCCGCTCCGTCTGCTCATCAGTAGGCTGCTGACCCTTGGCCTCGGCATCAACCTCAAGCTGCGGCTCAACAGGCTTTTGCTCGCGAGCCGCCGGCTCAACGGCCTTCTCGTCCTGGGTGGTCGAAACCGACTCGCCCTTCTCCTGACGCTTTACGGGATACGCGCGTCCCGCAAAACCGCGGCCGGGACGACACGAACCCGGAGCTTTCTTGGCAGACTCCTCAACATCGTCTGCAACCTCAGAAGACTCTTCGACCTCACGCGCGGCATCCTGCTGTGCAGCCTTAAAGTGAGCACCGCGACGGCGCTTGGGCTCTTGGGCCTCCACGGGCTTTTGCTCCTTCGTGGGCTTCTGCGACTCGGCAGCAACCTCGGTCTCAACAGCCTCGGCATCCGTCTCGCCCTTTCGAGCAACGGCGCGACGGAAGCGCTCCTGCTGGGCGCGGCGCTGCGCATCGCGCTTGCCACCTCCGCCAAAACCGCCGCGTCCTGCCTTGGCCGTAAAGGCACGCACGACGTTCTCATCGAGCAACTCATCGGTATCGACATGCTCGCGCGGAGCAACTTCTTCCACAGCAGGCACGTCAGCAGAATCCTCGACGACAAAGTCTTCGACGGACTCGGTAGGTTGTTCCTGGACATCGCTGATCTCGGCATTGATGGTATAGAACGCCGGGCGCCCGTTAATGCCGCTACCCTCGATCTTTGTCACGATTTTTGCCGCGATAAGCTCATCGCGCATCGCCTTGGTGTCACATTCCTTATCGACGGAGCGGAAAATCTGCGCCAGCGCACTCGACTTAATCTTGAGCGCCTTGCGGCAGAGCAGGTCGTAGGCAACCAGCTTGGCACGCTCGGCAGAAAGCGACGTCTGGCTGCTCAGACGTTCAGCCAGGGCATCGACATTATTTTGGTTATCGGAATATACCGTCTTGGCCACGGGGCCCCTTTCATATGTACCATATACGTCTATATGGTACAACGCACGCCCTTATCCACGCAAAACATCTGCGAGAACACTCGAGCGTCACCAGCTTTTGCATGAAAAAAGGACCGAGCCCGCGAAGTCGCGGACCCGGTCTTTCCGAGTCATATAGATGTGACGTTCAACTCGTCAGGTCGACTAAGCCTTGGCGGCCTCGGCGTCGGCAGGAGCCTCAGCGGCAGCGGCGCGGCCGTACTCGGCCTTGCCCATCTCGGACCACTCGGGCTCCTCGTCGGGCATGGAACCGGCCTCCTTGCCGAAGAGCTCCTTGAGGCAGTTGACGGCGACGATGAGGCCCAGGACCATCAGCAGGACGGCGAAGACAAGCTGCAGGCCCTTGGTGGCGGCGACGGAGACGGCGGCCGTGGTGGCGGTAGCCGGGATGGTGCCGAAGAAGCCGTAAGCCTGGACAGCGGCCATGCAGCCCATGGCGCTCTGGACCAGCGAGGTGAAGGTGCAGCAGAGCAGGAAGACGACGGGCACGTAGAGCATCCAGCCCTTGCGGCCGGTACACTTGCAGAACACGGCGAGGGTGATCATGGTCATGCCGCCGAGCAGCTGGTTGGAAGCACCAAAGAGCGGCCAGATGTTGGCATAGCCACCAAAAGCGAGGGCGAGACCGGGAAGCAGGGTAACGACCGTGGCGAACCAGGGGTTGCCGAGGACCTTCATGTAGCCGGCCTTGGACTCGATGGCCAGGGCATCGTTGGTCTGGGCAAAGAACTCGGAGAACGAAGTGCGGGCGATGCGGGCGACGGCGTCGAGCGAGGTCAGGGCCAGAGCGGAGACGTTCATGGTCATAAAGACGGTAGCGAGCGTGCCGTCAACACCGAAGGCCTGCATACCGCGGGAGATGCCAGCGGCGAAGATCTGGAACGGGGTGGAAGCGACACCGGCGTTGAGGGCGCCGGTACCGGCGGTATTCATGTCGGAGAACATGATGCCGGCGACGATGATGGCAAGGATGCCGACGAAGGACTCGACGATCATGGCGCCGTAACCGACCTTGACGGCGTCCTGCTCCTTCTCGACCTGCTTAGAAGAGGTGCCGGAAGAAACGAGGCTGTGGAAACCGGAGAGAGCACCGCAAGCGACGGAGACGAACAGGACCGGGAACATCATGCCGGAGGCAGTGGAGAAGCCGGTGAAGACCGGAGCGGTGATAGTGGCCTGACCGTTGACGCCCAGGACGACGATGCCGAGGACAGCGCAGACGATCATGACGATCATCATGATGGAAGTGAGGTAGTCACGCGGGGTCTTGAGCATCTGGATGGGCATAGCGCCAGCGAAGACCAGGTAGACCATGACGACGGCGAACCACTGGAACTTATCCAGGTAGACCGGGAACTGCATACCGACGGCGAACATGAGAACCATGAGGACAACGCCGGTGACGAACTCGGCAGCGCCGGTGAGGTTGAACTTCTTCTGGGCCCAACCAAAGGCGATAGCGACGAAGGTGAACAGGATGGAGATGGTACCAGCGCAGCCGGCGGCATAGGACTTGGTGAAGTCGATGGCACCGGTAGCAGCACCAGAAGCGTCAACGGCCGGGGTGAACATGAACGTCTTGCAGACCATGTCGGTGAAAGCGGCGATGACGATGATGCAGAACAGCCAGCAGAACAGCAGGAACAGGCGACGGCCGGTCTTGCCGATGTACTTCTCGATGAGCTGAGCGAGCGACTTGCCGTTGTTCTTCATCGAAGCGTACAGGGCACCAAAGTCGTGGACGGCACCAAAGAAGATGCCGCCGACGAGGACCCAGAGCACGACGGGCAGCCAGCCAAAGGCCATGGCGACGATCGTACCCGTGACAGGGCCAGCACCGCAGATCGAGCTGAACTGGTGCGAGAACGCGGTGAAGGCGGAGACGGGCGAGAAGCTCTTGCCGTCCTTCATGCGCTTGGCCGGCGTGAGGGCCTCTTTGTCAACGCCCCACTTGTTGGCCAGCCATCGGCCGTAGCCCAGATAGCCGCAGGCGAGCACCGCCGCGGCCACAACCATGAGCAAAACTCCGTTCATTACATTTCCTCCTCTAAAAAGAACTTCCTAGACATAAAAAATGAGGGCCGTCGGTTGCGCTCGACGGCCCTCATCTTCATCAGCCGCCCGTTATCGTACGGGCTAGCTGTATGTGCTAACCCGCATCAGATAATTACTACGCTGATAATGTTTAGCTGATGCGTGAACATGTCTAAGAAATCCTCTTCAATCATGATGCGAACGATCCGTGCGTGTTCACATCCCCCAGTGGTTGAAAAGGAGTATGAAACTTTAGTTACCTAAAGTCAACGCAAATTTGTAATGAATTTTCAACTTTTTTGGATTTCTCGGTATAAAACGCCACTGACCTCGGACTTTACCTCACGACAGTTTTTGCATGAGAGATGCCCCTGAGAGCCGCGGGAGCCGGGCGGCGCATATGAACTTTCCTGCTCTACAGTCCTGCGCAAGACGGAAAGCACATTAAGTGCTTTCCTTTGCGTGCGGAACTCGCGATAAAGTTCATATGCGCCGCCCGGCTCCCGCGGCTCTCAGGGGCTCCCATCCCAAATGCGGAGCAAAGCTCCGCACGCCAACTTTTTCTTTCAGCTAAAGAACGCCGGAAATTCGACGCTGGCTTGTTAACCTTGCTGGACGTTGTCGACGCCAAACCAGCCCAGAAGCTATATCGATACAGAAAGGCCCCCGGACGGAGGGGCCGGATATAAGGTTTATCGCGAGTTCCGCACGCAAAGAAGGCCACTTAATGTGGCCTTCGTCTTGCGCAGGACTGTAGAGCAGGAAACCTTATATCCGGCCCCTCCGTCCGGGGACCGCGTCGTACCAGCTACAACGTCATGTTCGGATCGGCGTCGACATCGAACGGCGAGATTTCACCTCGGTCGAATTTACGGCGAGCGACCTCCGCGATCATGGCTGCGTTATCGGTACAGGCAGACAAGGGCGGCACCGTTACGCGAATCCCCTGACGCCCAAGCTTCTTGATCATCATCTCGCGCAGATGCGGGTTGGCCGAGACGCCGCCGCCAATGCAGTATTCCTTGCATCCGGTAGCGTGCAGTGCGTTTTTGGCCTTCTTGTACTGCACATCAAAGACAGCTGCCTCAAACGAAGCTGCCAGATCGGGCAGGTGAATCGTGCGCCCGGCCTTGGTCTCCTGTTCAATGTAGAGCGTCACAGCGGTTTTAAGGCCCGAAAGCGAGAAGCGATAGTCTCCCCTGCTGTTAAGCGCACGGGGGAAATCGATCGCCTTGGGGTTGCCCGTCTCGGCCAGCTTGGAAATGATGGGGCCACCGGGATAGCCCAGACCCAACGCCTTGGCTACCTTGTCGAAGGCCTCGCCCGCAGCGTCGTCGAGCGTCTCACCGAGCACCTCGTAGTCGCCCCACGCCTTCACGTGCACGAGCATGGTGTGCCCACCCGAGACAAGCGTGAAGATAAACGGCGGTTTGAGGTCGGGTTGCGCCAGCAGGTTGGCAAACAGATGCCCCTCCAGATGGTTGACGCATACGAGCGGCTTACCGGCAGCGTAGGCAAAGCCTTTGGCAAAGGCAACGCCCACCACGAGGGCGCCCACCAGGCCCGGACCCTGTGTCACGCCCACGGCGGCAAGCTCGCTGGGAGCAATGGCTCCACCCTCAAGACCAAGCGATGCTGCGGCATCCTCGAGCGCCGCATCCACGACACTCACAATCACCTCAACGTGTTTGCGCGAGGCGATCTCGGGCACCACGCCGCCAAAGCGGGCATGAAAATCAATCTGTGTCGACACCTGGTTGGCCAGCATATTGCCATCCGCATCGATAATCGCCACGGCCGTCTCGTCGCAGGAACTCTCGATAGCGAGCACCAGGCGGCGGCGCTCAATTTCGGCGCGCTCCCCCTCGGAGCGCCCAGGCGCAGGCAGCGGCCATACGCGTTGCTCGGCTGCCGTCGGCTCGGGCGAGGCGTTATCGACCGGAAGTACGAGGGGAAGTGGGGCCGTCATGACGATGGCGTCTTTGCCGACACCGTAGTAGCCACGACGACGACCCACCTCGGTAAAGCCCAGAGCGGCATAGAGCGCAATCGCGCCCTCGTTGCCGTCCTCGACCTCGAGCGAAGCCGTGGTGCAGCCGAGCATCTGGGCATCATAGCTCACATGCGACAGCAGCTTGCGGGCAATGCCCTCACGGCGATGTGCCGAGTCGACGGCGACATCCAGAATCTGCACATCACCGTCCACGACCATACCGCCGGCAAGGCCCAGCAGCTTGCCGTCGTCGTGTGCCACCCACCAACTGCGCGGCGCAGCGACGTCCTCGCCCAGTTCGGACAGGAACATGCCCGGCGTCCACGCCTCGTGTCCGGCACCTTCAAAGCAGGCAGCCTCTAGCGCGCTCGCGCCCTCGGCATCCGCCGCGCCCATGGGACGGAACTGCAGATGACGACCGGCGAGCTCATCGGCAACGCCCGTAATTTCGCTCTGCGCACTCTCGGCAAGACCAAGACGCTTGCGCTCGTTTTCCTCGGCATCCGAAAGGCGCGTGTAAATCGGCAGGACGCGAGCCGGATCGCCGTCACCCGCAGCGTGCGCGAGCAGCAAGCCCTCGCCCGAAGGCCACCACAGGTCGCGCTCCACGCAGCGGGCGGTCTCGTCCTCACCCAGCAGCTTGCCATAGCGCACGAGACCGTCACCGGTCAGCTGAACCTGGTCCCAGTCCGCTGCTCGGCGCCACTCATCGAGCGCCACGGCGGCCTTGACCACGTGTTCGCGCTCAAATTGACGCTCGGGACCCTCATCGCCCAGCATATATAGTGCCGGATATACCTCACCGCGCATGGCATCGGCCAAGATACCAAGCTTGCCGCGCACGCCAGCCTTCCACGCCGTCCAAGCGCAAGCGTCGAGCGTCGACACGCCCAGCAGTGGAACATTGGCACCGCGCGCGAGGCCCTTGGCAGTGGAGATGCCGATGCGCACACCCGTAAACGACCCCGGGCCGCGGCCGACCACGTAGTAACCAACATCGCTGCGATCCAGACCGGCTTGAGCCAGCACGCCATCAACGGTATTCACGAGCTCAACGTTGGCGTGACGGCGACACATGTGGTCGCCACTCACGAGCTTCGTCTCGCCCGTCTGCCCATCAATCCAGCTTGCCGCGCAGGCAAGCATGTCGGTCGAGGTATCGAGCGCCACCACCAGCGCGTTGTCGTTATGCAAGCTCATCTTGTACAGCCTTATCAATCAAATGGGAAAGCTCCATTGCGCGGTCACCGTGTGCCTCGAGCGTTATCGTTCGCACATCGCTGTCGCCCTCATCACGCTTGAGCGTCACCGAAAGATACTCATCCGTCAGCTCGTCCTGGAATTGTTCGCCCCATTCCAGCAAGCAAGCACCCTCATAGCCCAGCACATCGAAAATGCCCGTATCCTCGAGCTCGTAGGCATGCTCCAGGCGGTATAGATCAAAGTGAAACAGCGGAATACGACCTTGATCGTGAACGGCCATGAGCGCAAACGTAGGGCTCGTAACCATATGCTCATCGCCCAGCCCGCGCGAGACGCCCTTGGTAAAGTGAGTTTTGCCCACTCCCAGGCCACCGGTCAGGATGAGCACATCGCCGTCCTCAAGGCACGGTGCAATTAGCTCGCCAAAGTACTCCGTATCGGCAGCGCAAGTCGTTTTGTAAGTACCTACCCCCAGGCGCTCCAGGGACATATATGCTCCTTATTATTCCGAGGCGTCCTCTGGTGCGGGATGTCGCTCCAGATAGTCGCCCAGCATCTTAAAGTCTTCCTCCAGCAGCTCCTGCCACGCCGGATTGCGCAGCGCTGCTGCCGGATGGAACGTGGGCATTACTACAAAATGCCCCATCTGGTGGAACCTGCCGCGCAGCTTAGTAATGCCAATCTCGGTCTTAAGCACAAAGTGCGTCGCGGGGTTGCCGAGCGTCACGATAATATCGGGCCAGATGCTTCGAATCTGCTCACGCAAAAACGGCGAGCAAGCCAACACTTCCTCGGGACGCGGATTGCGGTTTCCCGGCGGGCGGCACTTAAGCACGTTGGCAATGTAGACGTCTTCGCGTTTGAGGCCCGCCAGCGACAAAATGCCGTTGAGGTCCTCGCCTGCCGCCCCCACAAAGGGCTCGCCCTGCAAATCCTCATTGCGGCCCGGCGCCTCACCAATAAACATCACGCGAGCGCGGGGGTTTCCCACGCCAAACACGATATTGTGACGCGACTGGTAGAGCTGGCAGAGGTGACAATCGCCCAGAACGGCCTCAATTTCCTCGAGTGCGACCTCACGTGGTGCCTGATGGGTATGGCCGGGGATGTGCATGACGCCCATAGCGGCTCCTACACGTAGACCTTGTCGAGACGCATGCCAAAGCCGCAGGCGACCTCGTAGTTAATCGTTCCGCGCAGTCGGGCCATCTCGTCCATAGTGATCTCGGCATCGCCATCGCGGCCGACAATGATCATCTCGTCACCATACTCGGCCTCGGGAATCTCGTGTGCCGGGTTGGACTGAATGGCGACCATAAACTGGTCCATGCAGATATTGCCAACCTGATGCACACGCTCGCCGCGATACAGCACATCCATACGATTGGAAAGCGTACGCGATAGGCCATCGGCATAACCGATCGGCAGCGTGCAGATCTGAACGCGCGTACGCGGTACGCGGTAGGTAAAACCGTAGCCCACGCCCTCACCCATCGCAGGGTGTGCCACGCGCGTCACACGCGCATGGACGCTCATAACGGGATCAAGCTGCATCACGCGGCCACTCAGCTCGCACGGCTGCATGCCATACAAGCCAACGCCGGCGCGGATCATATCAAAATGCATCGAGGGGTCGAGCATCGAGGACGGCGTGTTGGCGCAGTGCACGATACCGCACTCAAAACCCGCATCCTTAATGGCCTGAACGGCCTCGGTAAAGCGCTGACACTGCAGCTTGTAGTCCCAGCCCGAAGGTTCATCGGCCGTGGCGAAGTGCGTAAATACGCCGTCGCACTGAATACCGCGATGGAAATTTATACCGCGGACAAAGTCGAGCACCTGCGTGTAGTGAACGCCGATACGATTCATGCCCGTCTCGATGGCGAGATGATACTTGCCCACTTTGCCCGCCGCGACGGCACATTCGCCATACGCAAGAGCAAAGTCAGACGTATAGACCGAAGGCATGATATCAAACTCGAGCAACGTCGGAATGGCCTCGATAGGCGGCTCGCTTAGGATGAGGATGGGTTTCGTAATCCCGCCCTGTCGGAGCTCAACGCCCTCGTTAACCGTCGCCACGGCAAACATGTCGGCACCGGCCGAATACATGATCTTGGCGCACTCAACAGCTCCATGGCCATAAGCATCGGCCTTGACCACGCAGCACAGGCGCTGACGTGGATTCAGCAAGTTCTTATAGGCCCTCGTGTTGCGACGGAGCGCCCCGCGGTCGATCTCGACCCAGGACCAGCGCGTCAAATCGGCTTTATTCATGATTAGTCATCCGACCCTTCATCCATGATTCCCAGATCTTCGAGCGCATCCTTTGCCGCCAGTTCCATGGCCGGACCGATCAAGTCGATAAGATCGGTCGCGATGACGCTCTTCTCACCATACTCCGTCGCCGCGGCAAAACCGGCGTAGCTGTGAAGTGCGACGGCGTACGAATACAGCAACTCCCAACGATCCATCTCGTCGCGCATGGTGGCAAGCGTGCCGGCCAAAATACCCGCGAGGACATCACCCGAACCGGCAGTTGCCAGAGAAGCCGGACCCGAGAGCGGCAGCAGCACACGCTCAACGCCACAGATAGCCGTCGTCGGCCCCTTGGCAATGACCACCAGATTGTCAGAGCCTGCAGCCCAGACAACCTTCTGCGCGGCTGCAATCGCAGTACCAAGGTCGTTCACCTCGTCACCGGCAACCAGACGCGAAAGTTCACGATAGTGCGGCGTCATAACCAACGGCTGCTCGCGACGATACATCTCGGGATTACTATCAATACCGTCAATGGCAATCTTAGCAAGGCAGTTGAGTGCATCGGCGTCCAAGATAAGCGGCACATCAAGCTCGAGCAAGCCCGAAACCACCTGCATAGCGCCGGCAGATGTCGTCATACCGGGACCGCACAGTACACAGCTGTACTTCTTTGCAATCTCGCACACCGTCATGCGCGCAGCGGCGCCAAAGGAGCCGCGGGAATCAGACGGAATAGCAAAGACGGGAATCGAAGGAAGTGCCATGCGAATAAGATTGGCGCAGGCGTCAGGAGCCGCGACTGCCACGTAACCAGCACCCGCGCGAGCTGCAGACTTGGCCGCCATAATGGCAGCACCAGGATATTGCGCAGATCCGGCGACAATAAGCACAGAGCCACGGGAATACTTATCGATATTCGTAGGTAGTGGGGCAAAGTAATCAACTAAGTCACCGGGCTCGACAATCTCGGCGGCGTGGTCGACATCATCGATGACCTCGTCAAGACGGTCGTAAAGATTGCCGCAGATCAAATCGCCAGCATACTCAGGACCATCAGCGCTATACAGACCAATCTTGGGCGCAATCATCGTCACCGTATGCTCGGCACGAATGCAGTCGTCATCAACAACGCCCGTCTCGGCATTCAGGCCCGAGGGAACATCAATGGATACGACACAATCGGCGCATTCATTGACCGTAGGAATCCAGATGGAGAACGGCGCACGCAGATTTCCATGGAAACCGGTACCAAAAATGGCATCGACAACAACATCGGCCTTATCGATCAAAACCTCGAGTTCGTCACGCGAGGGGCCGACGCAAACGTGCACATCGCGGCCGGCAGTACGACGAGCAACATGACGTGCCAGAGCAGCAGGAATCTCATCCGGCTCAACCGGAGAAACGATATCCACGTCCACACCCTTATGGCTCAGGATATCGGCGGCAACCCAACCGTCGCCGCCATTATTACCAAAACCGACCAGAACGAGAACCCGATCGGGATTGAGCTTCAAGACCTCGTTGGCGGCAAACTCACCCGCTAGCTCCATAAGCTCGGCCTTCGAAGTCCCTTCGCGTTCGATGATATCCTCGAGACGAACGACTTCTTCGGTACTCAAAACCGGTTTCATCTATGCTCCTAGCTTATCTTGCGAAGCATCGCCCAGGTGCTCCGTCAATGCTGAATTCTGCAGCTGCTCAAGCTCATCTAAAACAGAGCGAGCCTCTTTAAATGTCTGCGCTACGCGTTTCTTGGTGCTCACCTTTTCCTCTTTTGGCTTAGGCCGAGCATCTTCGGTAATCGCGATGGCATTCGCAACGGCCAAGTCTCCTGTAAGCGTAATGGAAAGAGCGACCTCAACAACACCCAGTTCTTGAGCGATCTCGAGAGCACGGCCCGAAAGCAGCGCCTTCGGTTTGCCGAGTTTATCACGCGTTACCGAAACATCCTTGCGACCCACGCCTTGACTAAAACCCGTGCCGAGAGCTTTAAGCACCGCCTCGCGCGAAGCAAAGCGGCTCGCATAGTGAGCGGCGGGGCGCGATGACGCATCGCAATACGCACACTCTTCTTCGGTAAACACACGCCGAGCAAACGACGGCGTCTTTTCAAGAATTGATTTCATGCGGGAAATCTCGACGATATCAACGCCGATACCAGCTTCAGCCATGTTCACCTCCATATCGCACAGACTAAGTTATTGTAGCCCGTTCACAGAAGATGCGACAAACGAGGGTTATAAAACACAGCTACTATGTGAGACAAAAGCCCGTAAACGCAAAAAAGGGGGAGGCCGCGAGGCCTCCCCCTTCTCAGTTCAAGCGTACGGCTCGGTGCCGTCCA
>UQWG01000033.1 GCA_900544645.1 uncultured Collinsella sp. | reverse complement strand
GGAGGCAGGTAAGATTGAAGGGCCTGACCCCGGAGGAGTTCCGGAATCAGGCCCTTGCGGCCTAGTCGCTATTTAGGGCGTCCAAGATTTGGGGCGCAGTTCATGTGGTGGCGGGCTTTTTGCATGTCGCGCGTGGGATAGAGCACATGCGAGAGAAAAACGCGGCTATTCGCTGCCCGCTGTCTAGCTGCTCGCGCGTTGCACGAGCTTAACGGGGACAAGCGTCTCCATCTCGGGCTCTTCGCCGCGCAGCAGGGCGAGCAGGGCCTGACATCCCTCGTGCGCGAGGCGCTCGGGGAAGCGGCGGATGGTGCTGATTTGCGGCGTCGGAAGCTGCGCGTAAACGGAATCGTCGAAGCCGATGAGACGGACGTCTTCGGGTACGCGCTTGCCGGCGGCAACGAGCGCACGCAGCGCGCCCACGGCTGCGTGGTCGCTATGGGCGAAGACGCCGTCGACGGGGTAGCCCGTGGAGAGGAAGTCGGTCACGAGCTCTTCCGACTCGATGATGCTCGGCTGCTTACCCGAGACAAACAGCTGGTAGTCGCGGCGTAGCGGCATTCCGTGCGCGGCGAGCGCCCGCTCGTAGCCCATCTGGCGCTCGTTGCCGGGGTAGTTGGCGGTAAAACTCGAGATGCTCAGGATGTCCTTGCAGCCGCGCTCGATGAGGTGCTCGGTCGCCATGTAGCCACCGCCGATGTTGTCGGAGCCCACGTGTGGGAAACCGAGGTCGTTTTCGGGCGCACGGTCGATGCAGACCACGGGGATTCCGTGGGGGACGAACTCGCCGTCGAGCCTGCGCAGGCCGGAGATACAGATGATACCGTCGGCCTGCTTGCTTGCCAGCGTGCGGAAGTAGTCACGCTCGCGGGCTGGGTCATTGGCGCTGTTGCAAACAAAGACCGAGTAGTCCTCGGTTGCCAGCTCGCGCTCCACATGCAGGGCGATCTTGGAAAAGAAGTCGTTGGAGATGTCCGGCACGATCATGCCGATGGTCCGGGACTGGGCCATACGGAGGCTCTTCGCCGCCATGTTCGTGACGTAGCCGTATTCCTTTAGGGCGGCTTCCACGCGTTTGCGGGTGTCTTCGGAAAAACGGCCGCTGCCGTTGATGACGTGGGAGACCGTGGCGACGGATACGCCGGCCGCGACGGCAATCTGGCGCATGGATGGGCGCTTGCCTGGTGTGGGCATGGGGCCTCCTGCTGCTTTCGGGTGGTTAACAGATTAACCGAGATTGTAGCGCATGCGCGATGCCGTAATGGGTCGCTTCGAAGTCGTTTTGTCGCGCTCGGTCTGCACCTTGGATAAGAAGGAGTTCGTCGAGCACTCCGATCCGGAGCGCACGCGCGCCAACATCCCGCTGTTCCAGCAGGGCATCATGATACAGCAGCTCAACTCCGAGAAGCTCGTGGTCGAGACCATGGTGAAGTTCTGCGGCTAGTAATTACTGCATTACATATTCTGTTGTCACCTGGGAGGCTTGTTTTTGCGGGCCTCTTTGTGTTGCTATGGAGCCCTGGCCTGTCGATAAACAAAGCGCCCGCTTGCCGGGGAGCAAGCGGGCGCTTCTGAGCGAATATGTTTGCGGTCATAGCCGCTGCAGGTGATGGGTTGTCGACTAGTTAGTCGTCGTGCCGGAATCGTCACCCGAGGTGGAGCCAGAAAGTGCGACCGTCAGCGTGATCGTGCTGTCGGTGGACTGCTTGCCGGTGGGGGAGACGCCCGTAACGGTGGCATCCTCGTTACCGCTTACGGGATTGCCGTTCTGGTCACAGAAGCCGATGTTATAGAAACCGGCGTTGTTGAGCGCGGTGACGGCGGCGGAGATGCTCTTGCCGTACAGGTTGCCCGGAACACTGGCCTTGCCGGACTTCTTGGCAATGACGACGGTAATCGTGGCGCCGGGCTTCTGCTTGCCACTGGGGTTCCAGCTGATCACGGTGCCCTCGGTAACCGAGTCGTTCTCCTGGTAGCTAACGTCGACGCCAAAGCCTGCCATATCGAGGGCGTTGCGCGCCTGGGCCTCGGTCATGTCGGTCAGATCGGGGACGGACGTGGTATCCGGGCCGCTCGAGACCTTGTACGAGATGGTCGTGCCCTTCGCGACTTCCTTACCGGCTTCGGTGCCCTGCTCAAAGACCTGGCCCTCATCAGCCTCGTTGGCCTCCTCGGAGGCGTTGCCCTTCAGGCCAACGCTTGCCAGCGCGGCCTCGGCCTGGTCCTTGGTCAGGCCGACAAGCAGGGGAACCTCAACCTTCTCGGAGGGCTTGGGACCCTTGGAGATTACCAGGTTCACCTTGGTGCCCTTGGCCTTCTTGGTGTTGCCGTTGGGCGTCTGCTCGGCGACCTTGCCCTCGTCGACATCGTCGTTGTAGCTTTGGTCGATGGTGCCGACCTCGAGGCCGGCTTCCTTGATCAGCTCGACGGCAGTCTGCTGGTCCTTGCCCAGCACATCGGGCACGGTGACCTGCTCGCCGCCAAAGAGTCCTGTGGCAAAGGCCACCACGATGCCGATGACGGCAACGGCTGCCACCACGGCGGCGATGATCTTGTTCTTGTTGGATTTGGGCTTTTCGACCTCGTAGGAGCCGGTGGAGCCCGAAACCGAGCTGCGGGCGGTATTTTGGCCGCTCACGCCCGAGACGGGACGCACCATGGCGCGCGTCTGATCGGAAAGCTCGCGAGTCTTGGTGGCGCCCAGCTCACCGGGGGCACCGATGATGCGCGTGGGCTCCGAGACGTTGACGGCACGGCCCGACAGGTAGCTGTTGAGCACCTGACGCAGCTCGTCGGCGGTCTGGAAGCGGTTTGCGGGGTCCTTCTCCATGCACTTGAGGATGATGCGCTCAAGGTCGGCGTCGACACCGGAGTTGATCTGGCTCGGCGGAATAGGCAGCTCGTTGACCTGCTTGAGTGCGACCGAGATAGCGTCGTCACCGTCAAAGGGAACGCGGCCAGTGGCGCACTCGTACATCACGACGCCCAGCGAGTAGATATCCGAGGTGGGGCCGAGGTCCTGACCGCGGGTCTGCTCGGGGCTGACGTAGTGGGCGGTTCCCAGCACGTTGTTGTCTTGCGTGAGGTGGCTGTTCTTGGCGCGCGCGATGCCAAAGTCCATCACCTTGATGTTGCCGTCGGGCAGCACCATGATGTTCTGCGGCTTAATGTCGCGGTGGATGATTTCGTGCTTGTGGGCGACCGAAAGCGCGGAGCTGATCTGCGAGCCGATCTGCGCGACCTTCTTGGGGTCGAGGGCGCCGTGGCTCTTGATGCCGCTCTTAAGGTCGGTACCGCGTAGGTACTCCATGACGATGTAATAGGTGTCGCCGTCCTTGCCCCAATCGTAGACGCCCACGATATAGGGGGAGGAGAGGCCGGCTGCTGCCTGGGCCTCCTGCTTAAAGCGTGCGGCGAAGGTCGCGTCGCCAGCATACTGCGGCAGCATGATCTTGACGGCTACCGTGCGGTCGAGAACCTGGTCCTGTGCACGGTAGACGGTCGCCATGCCGCCTGTTCCCACCTTATCCTTGAGGAGGTATCTTCCCCCGAGGACCCTCTGTTCCATTCCTGCTCCTAACATAACTATTCGCTCAACGATGTGTGTAGTACCTATGATGTGGCCGCTGGGGCCGTGTGGCGCGTTGCCGCTAACCCTTAGGCCGCGGCGCGCCTCGGGTGTCCGATTCGATCATGGGCATCACGCTCCCTGTGCGGCAAGCGCCGCGGTCAGGACGATACCGGCGATCTTGGCGGCCTTGACGTCATGCTTGTCGAAATCCTCCAAGGCCACCGAGATGGCGACCGTGGGTGAATCGTAAGGTGCAAAGCCAACGAACATCGAGTTGACGTTGGTGCCGCCGGTCTCGGCCGAGCCGGTCTTGCCGGCGACCTTGACGCCGGGGATTTGGGCATCGGTGCCGGTGCCGGACTGGACGACGGCAAGCATGGCCTGCTTGACCTGGTCGGCCGTGGCGGAGCTGACGGCCTGACCAAGCGAGCGGGACTGCGTGGTCTTGACCACGGTTCCGTCCGGGGCGAGTACCTGGGCTACAAAGTACGGGTCCATGACCACGCCGCTGTTAGCGATGGCGGCGGCAATCACGGCGTTTTGCATGACGGTGGTCTGCGGGCCGGGCGTGTGGTCCATGCCGACAGGCTGGCCGGCGCCGGCCCAGGCGGTCTCCCACTCGGTCATGAGCGACGGGTCGGCCATGATGGAGGCCGCGGAGGTCAGGTCCTGGCCGAGCTTTTGGCCGTAGCCAAAGGCGTTGGCAAACTGCACGAGCGTGTTTGCGCCAACTTCGTTTGCCACCTGGCCAAAGACGACGTTGGAGGACACGGCAAAGGCCTGCTGCAGGCTGATGGTGCCGTAGCTCTCGTTGGCATAGTTGGTGACCGGTGCGTTGCCGATATCCATGGAGCCGGGCGCCTGGTAGGTGCTGGTCAGGCTGGCGGTACCGGTCTCGAGTGCCGCGGAAAGCGTAACGACCTTAAACGTGGAGCCCGGCGTGTACAGCGCGTCCATGGCGCGATTGTACATGGAGCCGTCCTCGCCGCCGCCCGTCTGCAGCAGGGCATCGATGTTGGTGTTGTCGTAGGTGGGCGAGCTGGCACATGCGAGCACCGCGCCGGTACGCGGGTCGATGACCACTACAGCGCCCTTAAAGCCCTTGAGTGCCTGCTCGGCCGCCGTCTGGATACGCGAGTCGATGGTGAGCTTGGCGGTGTTGCCCGGCTGGGTCTGGCCCGCGAGCGACGCGATGGCATTGTTCCAGCTGGAGTAGTCCTTAGAACCGGTGAGCGTGT
This sequence comes from uncultured Collinsella sp., assembly GCA_900544645.1. GTDB lineage: Bacteria > Actinomycetota > Coriobacteriia > Coriobacteriales > Coriobacteriaceae > Collinsella. The sequence goes on along the minus strand of UQWG01000033.1, from coordinate 15,867 downwards.
CGTTCATGACGCTCTCGATGGCGGTGGTGCCATACTGCTGGCTCACGTAGCCAACCACGTGAGCTGCCAGGTTACCGTTGGGGTAGGAGCGTACGTAGGTGCCGTCCTCCTGCTGCAGCGACTCGGCCAGCGTCACGCCGTCGGACGTGATGATGGAGCCGCGCTGGATGTACTTGGAGCGGGCGATGGTGTGGTTGTTGGTCGGCATGTCCTGATAGTCCTTGGCCTTAATGACCTGGACATAGGTGAGGTTGCCGATAAGGATGGCGAACAGCGCCGTAAAGGCGAGCACCGCGCGGGTTAGACGGTTGGCAAGAGCAACGCGGCCGAGCACACCGGATTCAGGCGTGTCGAGCAGGCGACGGCGCATGCGCGAGCCGACGGAATGGCTGCCGCTGCCGTAGGAAGACGAGGTGGCAAAGCGCGTGCCCGTCGGGGCGGCGGCAGATGCGACCTGATCATCGGTGATGGCGGCCATGGTGCCGGTGCCGGTAAGCTCGGCCTCGCGTCCGGTCGCCTCGTCACCGGCGCGCAGCAGGAGCGCGACGATGATAAAGCTCGCCAGCAGAGAGGAGCCGCCCTGGCTCATAAAGGGCAGGGTGACGCCGGTCAGCGGGATCAGGCGGGTTACGCCGCCAACGATCAAGAAGGCCTGGAAGCTGATGGCGGCCGTAAGGCCTGTGGCACTAAAGGCGGCGAGGTCGGATTTAGCGCGGGCAGCCGTGGTGAGGCCACGCACGGCAAAGAGCATAAACAGGATGAGCACGGCGCCGCCGCCCAAAAGGCCCATCTCCTCGCCGATAGCCGAGAAGATAAAGTCGGACTCGACGACAGGGATGTTGTTGGCCATGCCGTTGCCGATGCCAACACCGACCAGACCGCCATCGGCAAGCGAGAAGAGCGACTGGACGATCTGGTAGCCCTGGCCCTGGGCGTCCTTAAACGGATCGAGCCAAACCTGGAAACGCACCTGAACGTGAGACAGGAACTTGTAGGCGCCCACGGCTCCAACGGCTAAGAGCGCAAGGCCGATAACGACATACGAAAAGCGCCCCGTGGCAACGTAGAGCATCAGCAAGAAGATGGTGTAGAACAGCACGGCCGAACCCAGGTCGCGTTCGAAGACGACGACGAGCAGGCACACACCCCACACGGCAAACAGCGGCAGCAGCAGTCGCAGGCGAGGGATCTTAAAGCCCAGAATCTTGCGGTTGGAGATGGAGAGCAGCTCGCGGTTCTCGGCCAGGTACCCGGCCAGGAACAGGACGATAAAGACCTTGGCGAACTCGCCGGGCTGGATGGTAAAGCCCGCGATGCGAATCCACAGTTTGGAGCCCGAGATCGTGGTGCCGATAAAGATAGGCAGCATCAGCAGAATGATGCCGATGATGCCAAAGGTGTACTTGTAGCGCATGACCACGTCGAGGTTTTTGACTAGTGCAAGCGTTCCCACCATGAGCGCCACCGAGACAAACAGGATGATGAGCTGTGAGATGGCGAGAGCGGGGGCGAGACGCGTCACGAACGTGATGCCGATGCCCGAAAGTATAAATACGATGGGCAGGATGGCGGGGTCGGCACCGGGCGCCAAGATGCGCACGGCAATGTGGGCCGCGGCAAAGGCGGCAAAGAGGCCGATCGGTACGGCGAGCGTCTCAAAGGAGATGGCAGCGCCCGCGGTGAGGACGTACATCGCATACAGCAGGATGACGGGGAACGCCGAGGCGATGAGCAAGAGCAGCTCGGTGTTGCGGCGACTCATAAGCGGCACTCCCTTTCTAATTCTTATCAGAGGCTTCGGCCTCGGCTGACTGTTCGGCGGTTTTCTCGGAATCTGGCTCGGAGGTGGATTCCTGATCGGTGTTGTTGCGAATCGTTTGCGCGTCAATCACCTGACGGGTCTGCTCCTCGTCAATCTGATGGCGGTACTTGGAAATGGTGTCCTGCGCATCGTCGACACTCGTTTGCGGAATGCCTGCCTTCAGGCGGTTTTGCGTGTCTTCGGGCAGGTCGGACAGCTTGATGCTGGTTTCGCTCTCGAGCCAGTGGAGCTCGACCCCGAGCGTCTTGCCGGGCAGGCCGCGCCAGACGGCGACATTGCCGTGGTAGGTTCCCAAGTAATAGGAGCCGGTGACGCCCGTGTATGCCCAGATGCCTGCTACCAGCACAAAGACAAGGGCCAAGACGGTGGCGATGGTGACATTTCGGCGTCGGACGCGTTTTGCCTCGCGCATAACGCCATCGTCAACCAGGTCAACGACTACTACGGTCACGTTGTCGTGGCCGCCGGCGGCAAGCGCCGCGTCCACTAGGTTGTCGACGCAGATTTGCGCGGTTGAGGACTGCGTGGCGATGTTCTCGATATCGCTATCGGGAATCATGCTCGAAAGGCCGTCGGAGCACAGGATCAGGCGGTCGCCTTCCTCGATATGCAGAGTGAAGTGGTCGGCATACATAGCGGGGTCCGAGCCCAGCGCGCGGGTGATGACCGAACGGTTGGGGTGGACGCGAGCCTCATCTGCCGTGATCTCGCCGGCGTCCACGAGCTCCTCCACGTAGGAGTGGTCGCGGGTCACGCGGATGAGTGTGCCCTCGTGGAGCAGGTAGGCGCGAGAGTCACCCACGTGGGCGATGGCGAGCGTGTCGTTTTCGATATAGGCGCAAGTGGCTGTGCAGCCCATGCCGGGCTTGCCCAGGCCGTTGAGGGCGGCCTCGATTACGGCAGCGTTGGCGGCCTCGACGGCTGCCGCCAGGCGTGCGGCGTCGGCAGACTGAGGAGCTGTCTTGGCGATGGTCTCGACAGCGATAGAAGAGGCCACCTCGCCGGCAGCGTGACCACCCATGCCGTCGCATACGCAAAAGAGCGGCGACTGCACCAGGTAGGAATCCTCATTGTGCGGGCGCACGCAGCCAACGTCGGAGCGGGCGCCCCACATGAGCTGCGTGGTGGTGCCGGCATCATAGGTCGAGTCGGTCTCGATGCGCTCCTCGGTCAGGGGTTCAAAGCTCATGGTCGAGCCGGGGTCTTTGAGTTTGGCCTCAACGGCGGCAACGTCGATTTCGGCTGTGTCACCGGGAGAGACGGTGTCGGTCTCGGCGTTTGATTCGGAATCGCCGGTGTCCGGGGAGTCGGGCTCCTCGGAAACGCGGGCGGTCGACTCGTCATCTTGCGGGCTGACGTCTATAGGCTCGGGCGTCGCAAAGTGCGACGGCGCGGGCGTGTTTTGCGACTGGGCGGCGGGCTCGGCCACGGCATCGGACTCGCTTGCGGGCGCAGGGCCGTCCTCGGGGGATGGCCCTGCCTCGGGCACCGGCGTAGACGCGGGCGCAACCTCGGATGCCGGGGCTATGGGAAACGCCGGCGCGGCGGGCTCAGGTGCCGCAAACACCGCAGCGCTCTCGTTGATTGCCGCGGCGACGGGCTCTGCAAAGTGAGCCGGCGCCGGGGTTGCTTCGGGCGCTGTGGGCTGTTCCGCAGCATGTGCGCCGATGGGCGCCGCTACGGCATCCTCTTCGTCCTCGTTATCGGCGAGATCCGAAATATCATGCGTTACATGCGAAAGAGGCAGGGAGAACACGGTGTCCTCGGGCTCCACGGGTGCGGAGCCCGCCGGAGCGGCGTGGGCCGGCGCAGCTGTGGCGGTGGCCGGTGCCTCGGTCATAGTTGCGGACTTGTTCTCCTCGTCGATCATCGACGGTTCACCTTCATGACCACGTCGCCAATCTGGACTTCGTCGCCCTCACGCAGCGTCGCGGGCTCCACGAGCTGGCGGCCGTTGACGAGCGTGCCGTTAAGCGAGTTGAGGTCCTCGATGATGAGCGCCGGGCCCTGCAGCGAAAAGCGCGCATGCGAGGCCGAGACGAACGGTTCGTTGATGCAGATGTCCGAAGACGGCGAGCGACCGACGATGACGGGGCCGAGCATGTCTACGTGGATGCCGCGGATACCGCGCGGACCCTTGTCCACATCAATCGTCCAGATAGCCGAGTCGCGGCGCTGTCCACGCACAAGTCCCACGCCGGTCTTCATGACGGCGAACAAGAAGATATAGAGCAGGGCGACCAGGACGATGCGGCCTGCAAAAAGGACGATATCGATGTTCATAAGCGACTATCCCCTAAATTCAAAGGTGCTCAGGCCAAACGTCAGCAGATCGCCGTTGCGCAGCGGGCAGCGCGTAATGCGGCGGTTGTTGACGAGCGTGCCGTTGGTGGAATTGAGGTCCTCGATCGACCAATCCGAGCCCGTAAAGGTGAGCTGGGCGTGGCGGCGCGACACGTTGGGGTCGCGCAGGGCAATGTCGGAAACTGAGCGCTCGCGACCGATGGTCACCTGTGCGGAGGTGATGCTATGGCTCTCGCCGCTCACGACGTCGACGAGCTGGGCGAGCGGGCGCTGCGGGGCGCGAGTGCTCGCCATGTTGGAGGCGATGCCGGCTGCGGCGCCTAGGCCCACGGCGGCACCGGTCGCGGCGGCTCCGCCCATGCCGGCAAGCGCGTCACGCGAGACGGTCTGCGGCACCGGGATGGGAGCGGCGGGGTCGGGGACGCTAGGCGCGAAGGGGTCTGCCACGGCAAGCGGGTCGGGAGCGGCGGCGCGAGGCGTCGGCTGCTGCTGGGGCATGGCGGCGGGGCGCTGCTGCTGCGGGGCGGCAAACTGCTGCTGGCCGGCGCGCGGGGCGCTGGCGGCACGGCTTGCCGCGGAGTTGTTCTGGCCCAGGCCGTTTTGATAGGCGCGCTCTTCTTCGTACAGGCGGCCGAGCGTGGGGGCATCGACGTTCTCGGCAAAGACCGAGAACTTGCCGGCACGCAGCTGCGGATCGATCATAAAGCGCACGAGGGGCTCGCCGACAAACACATAGCGGCGCTTTTCGGCCTGTGCCTTCACAAACTCGCGGACCTCGCGCGAAAGCTCGGGGTAGAACGGGGCGAGCATGGGATCGTCGTCGGCGGCGATAAGGATGGTATAGAGTGCCGGCGCCGTGTTGACGCCGTTGATCACCAGAGTCTGATCCTCCATGTCGCGAGCGGCCTGCTTGGCAAGCTTCTTAAAGGAGAACGGGGCACGGGTGGCACCGAAGATGCCGGCCACGTGGTCCTCGAAGATGTTCAGGAAGTTCACGAAAGATCACTCTCCGTATAGGTTCTTTGGTATCCGAGCAAATATAGGCATATCCCAACGATTATAGAGGATAGGGTTCCCGCAACCGCCGCCTTGGCGACGACCGCGGCTGCAAGGCTGGCAATTTCCATATGGTGTGCAAGACAGGACGCCGCTGCGCAGCCGATGCCGGTGACAGCTATGGCGGCGATTGCGGCAAGGTTTGAGCCCTGATCGACACGCTTGGCATGGGCATTGAGCAGCGCGGATGACGCTGCGGCAGTTGCCGCGACCAGCACAAAGGCAGCCCAAAGGAGCGGGTCTCCCAGCGCTGCGGCAACGTTACCGAGCCCCAGCACGCCTCCGGCTGAAAGCGCGACCGTGGCCAGACGGGCAAAAAGCGCGCCCATGCCCGTTGCCGCGGCGGCGCTTGCCGGGCCGAGCCAAAATGACGCGACGCCGGCGGCGACCCCAGCTGCCAGGAAGGTATTGCCGGTCAGACAGCCAAGCGCGAGTGCACAGGTGAGCGTGGCGCTCGCGGCAGTCTCGGTGCGACCCCAGGCGATCCACCAACCGGACATGGCGGCGGCAAAGATCACCGCGACGGGCAGCATCGACAGGATGCCCTGTGCCTGCATGGTGGCGTTGGCCATGAGCACCAAAAAGCCCACAGCCGAGATGGCCGAGCCAATCTGGGGGGCCAGGCCAGCCGCCGCTCCGATCGCGATGGCCGCAATGACCAGGCCGGGAAGCGCCGCGACCCCGGCCGATTGCATCAGCAAAAAGCTAAAGGTGCCGCACGTTAGCGCCGAGATAGCGCGCATGGTGTAGTCGCGCGCATGGCTCCAGCGCGTGCCCGCCCAGCCGAGTGCGGGGTCGACCTCGATGGCGTCGTCCTCGTAGTGCGACGGCTCGATATCGTCGAGCTCCTGCTCGTCATCCGAAAGCTCGCCAACCATTTGCTCCAGGCTGCGACGGCCCTCGCGTACGCTGCCCAGACCGGCAAGGAGCTGGTCGCAAAATGCCTCGATGCTGTTGGGGCGGTCCTGCGGCATGGGGGAGAGCGCGCTCATGAGCGCGGCCTCGGCTCCCGGGGGAAAGTGTGGTATCAGCTCGCTGGGATAGGTGGCGCCGCCGATGATGCGGTCGAGCGAGTCGGCGGGCGTGGCCGCCATAAAGGGAGCGCTGCCGCACAGGCCCTCGTAGATAACGCAGGCGAGGGCAAAGACATCGGCGCGCTCATCGACCGTGCCGGTCTCGATATCGAGCTGCTCGGGCGGCATGTAGCCGATGGTGCCGCCGCGCGAGCCGCCAAAGCCACCGGCGGACGACAGTCGCGCCATGCCAAAGTCGGTGAGCTTTACATTGCCCGAGTGGTCGATGAGCACGTTGGCGGGCTTAATGTCCAGGTGGAGTACGCCATTACTATGGGCGAAGGTGAGCGCCTGGCCCAGGGCATCGGCAATGGCTGCGGCCTCGTCAAAGGTAAGTGAGTGGCCGTCCACGCGATGCAAAAACTCGGCCAGCGACATGCCATCGACATATTCCATAACCAGGTAGGCATAGGCTGTGTCGTGCGTAAAGTCGATGACCTGCACGATGTTGGGATGTTGAAGCATAGCGGCAGTGTGCGCCTCGCGCAGGACATCCATGATGTCGCTGGCGGGCATGCCGGCACCGTTGATAAGGGGGATGCGCTTAATGGCGACGCGGCGGCGCAGGTGCGTGTCGCGGCAGATCTCGATGGAGCCAAAACCGCCGGTCGCAAGTGTCTCGAGCGGCTGGTACCGCTTGAGCAGCTCGCGAGAGCTGGTGCCCTCCAAAGGAACGTCCGGCGAGAACCGGGCGGTATGTTGCGAGAAAAGCGGCATGGCCAACCCTCGTGCGTTTAAAGTTCGTTTGCGAGCGGCGGGCGCGGAGCCGAGCCGTTCGCGGTGGCATAGATGCTGCTAGTGTAGCACGCGCAGGTGGGCGACATTCAATTTAAGCTCCGTCTGGGGTCTGGACCTTGCGTCCGGCCTAGCGCTTCTTCTTGTTCTTCTTCTGCTTGCGCTGCTTGCCCTTGGTCTCCTGGGGCTTGTCGCCCTGCTTGGCCTCGACGGCGGCCTTTTCTGCCTTCATCTTCTTGCGTTTGGTCTCGATGCGGAGTTTTTTGTTGATGCGCGCCTTAAGGAAGGGGCCGAACTGTTCGGCATCGCCGCGAATAAAGGTGTCCTTGGGGATCGTCACGCCCTGGTCGGCGAACATGGCCACAAAGATGCGCTCGCCGTCGAGCACGTGGTCGAGCTTCTCAAACGGGAAGAACTGCGACTTGCCGCTCTTGCCCCAAACCATCAGGCCGTCCTCGTTGGCGGCGACGCGGCGATAGCGGCCACCCATGGACTCGTCGGCCTCAACGGCGTCGATATAGTCGCGGGCGAGGGTGTGGTGCAGGTTTTTGCTCCACCAGGCCAAAAAGGCGCCGAATACGATCAGGACGACGCCGAACTTGATCCAGTTGCCGCCGGCAACCAGCATGCCGATACCGATGAGCGCGGCAATTGCCGCGGCGACATACAGCGAGCCGCGACGCCTGGGCGAGGCGACCAGGCGGGCGAAGTCGGTGACCAGGTCGTTTTCATACTGGTACTCGTTGAGGTACAGGATGCCGTCGTCGGCTGCGGCCTGCTCCTCGAGTGCGACCTCGACCTGGTCGGCTGCTTCGGAGGGAACGAGGTTACTCTCTGCGTCTGCCATGCTCTTTGGACTCCTATCGCGGCGGGCTCGCCGTACGGGTTATTATGAATGCAGTATGCCGTGCGACCGCATGGCCGCCGCGGCAACAAGACTCAGTATACCCGGGGGAGCACCCATGGAATCGTTGTACCGAAAGTATCGCCCGCTCACCTTCGACTCCGTGGTGGGCCAGCAGCATATCGTCTCGACGCTCGAGCACGCCATCACCGAGGGGCGCCTGTCCCACGCCTACCTGTTCTGCGGACCGCGCGGCACGGGCAAGACCACTATGGCGCGCATTCTGGCCAAGGCGCTGCTGTGCCGCAATGCCGAGGCGGCGCGCGCCGAGGGTGCAAGCGGCTGCATGCCCGACGGTACTTGCGAGGAGTGCGAGCTCATCGCCGAGGGCAACCACCCGGATGTCTACGAGCTCGATGCCGCAAGCCGTACCGGCGTGGACAACGTGCGCGAGGAGATCATCAACTCCGTCAACTATGCCCCGGTGCGCGGCAAGTACAAGATCTATATCATCGACGAGGTCCACATGCTCACGACGGCGGCGTTCAACGCGCTGCTCAAGACTCTTGAGGAGCCGCCGGCACACGTGATCTTTGTGCTGTGCACCACCGACCCGCAAAAGATTCTGGAGACCATCCTCTCGCGCTGCCAGCGTTTCGATTTCCATCGCATCGGCAACGAGGATATCGAGCATCGCCTGGCATACGTGTGCGAGCAGGAGGGCTTCGATTACGACGATGAGGCGCTGGCTATCGTGGCGCGCCATGCCAAGGGCGGCATGCGCGACGCGTTGTCCACGCTGGAGCAGCTGAGCGTCTTTGGCAACGGTTCTGTGCATGCGGACGACGCCCGCTCGCTTTTGGGCGAGGTTTCGGACCAGATCCTGGGCGAGTTTGCCCGCGCCATCGCCGATCGCGATGTTGCCGAGCTCTATGGACTGATCCGTGCGCAGGTCGAGGAAGGAAACGACCTGCTGGAGCTGACGCGCGACCTGGTGGCGCATGTGCGTGACGTGTACGTTGCCTGCGTTGCCGGTGCCCGTGCCGAGTTGTTTGAGGGCGGTGCTGAGCAGGCCGAGGCGCTTGCTGCCGAGGCCGCTGCCTTTGGCGAGCATCCTGCCGACCGCCTGGCCCGTGTGCTGACGGTGCTCGATGATGCCGCACTGGAGATGAGGGGCGCGAGCGACGTGCGCCTGGTGCTCGAGATCGCCTGCACGCGCCTGGCACGTCCCGAGGCTGATTTAACGATTGAGGCATTGGCCGAGCGCGTGGCACGCCTGGAGGCCATGGTTGCCAATGCCGCCGTGCCGGCGAGCGTGGCGGCTGCTCAGGCCGCCGCGCCTGCAGCATCCGTACCCGCTGCTGCCCAGCAGCCGACGCTGATCTCGGGTGCCCGAGCTGCTACTCCTGCGGCGACCGCCGCCCCCGCTGCTACGTCCGCGCATCAGGGCGGTATGCCTTGGGACCGTGGTGCTGCTGTTCCGGCTGCCCAGCCTGCGCCCAAGTCCGCGGCTCCTGCGCCGGCGCCTAAACCTGTAACGCCTGCACCTCAGCCCGTTGCGGCTCCGGCTCCCGCGCCTGCTGCATCGACCGTGCCGGTGTCCAAGCCCAACAATGCCGCCCAGGTTGCCGCCGCCGGTGCTGCCGAGACGCCCGCGGTCGAGGATGCCGGAGAGCTGCAGCGCAAATGGGCCGAGGTTGTCGAGCGTGTCAAGGCACGTCAGGCTTCCTACGCAGGGCTTTTGCTCAACGCCCGTGCCACGGCCGACGACGGCTCCAAGCTCACGGTCTCGTTCCCCGCGGGTTCGACTTTTGCCATTAAGATGCTCGGTCGCGCCGATACGCAGTCGGTGGTCCTGCCGACGGTCTGCGCGGTCTTCGGTCGTCGTACCGTCGACTATATCCTGGATGGGGGTGGCACGCCGGCTCCTCAACATGAGGAGCATTCTCCATCTGCACGGGCTGCGGCATCTGCGGACCCGCAACCCGTGTCCTCGGCGGCCCCTGTATCCTCGAGCGCCAGCGCGCCGCAGCAGCAAGCGGCGCCGGTAGCGGCATCGACCCCGTCGGCGCCTAAGCCCGCGGCGTCCAAACCGGCTGCTCCGACGCCCGCGCCCAAGCCCGTCTCGCCCGCGCCCAAGTCGTCTGACCTGGGCAAAGCCCCCTGGCTACGCTCCGACAACCCCGCTGGCGCTCCTGCCACGGGTAAGCTCCCGACCGAGCCCGCACCCCGCGCGCCCGAGCGCTCGGCTGCCCCCAAGGCACAACCGTCTGCGCAGTCTGCGCCGTGGGAATCCGAGCAGGTTCCCTACGACGATGCCATGGTCGGCGGTTTTGCTGCCGATGCTGGTGGGGACGATCTGCCTCCGTTCGACGTGCCGGGTGCGGCGCCCGCGCCCAAGTCCGCTGCAACTGCCCCCAAAGAGGAGGACGCTCCTGCAGCTCCTTGGGAGTCCAACCCCGGTGCGGGCAGCCCCTTCGGCCATCAGGGTGCAGCCCCGAGCATCCCGCAGACCGAGGACGAGGCCAAAGCCCTCATCCGCAGCGTCTTCGGCCAGTCCACCATCTTCAAGCCGGTGGAGTAGCTGTACGGGCGGGTATACTGCTCAAGAAGAGATCTCTTTGCCCGGGCGCATCTGTATTTCGGACATGTGTAGTGTGGTGCCGTGTACATCGCATTCGAGCAGACAGGTGCGTGACGGTCGGCCTAGGATGCTGAGGTCGATACGATACGTCGCATGGCTGTCCGTGTACTCGACTTGCTCGGCGTTGACGGTTGCTCCGATTGTCGATAAAGAGCCTAGTTCGGCATCGACAATCTTGGAGTCCTTTATCTTGACCTTGAACTCTTGGTAGAGGGACGGGCTGTTGTAGTAAATGGTTCGAGTTCCGTCGGTGCACTCATCGGTCGCTTCCCATTTGACGACGGGCTGGTCCGAGCTGGCTATCAGCAGCTCTGCTCCAAAGGCTATAGCATGGGTGATGATAACCAGCAATGCCCAGCCGACAAAGAGATAGAGAACCACATATGCAGCGGGGTGTTTTGAGCGGATGTTTTGGAGCACGTCGGGGGCATTCATGGGGCACCTCCAAATTGCTATCCATGGCAATCAAATTATACCCTGCCGCCATGTGCGCCGCCTCGAGTAGTGGCTCGGCATTTAGCCATTTAGTGGGACGCATAAAATGTCGGATTCCGGCTCTACAGGATTTAGCTTTCAATATTATGCAGATGCAAATTATTCAACTTTGCATAATTTTTGGGGGCGGCTTGCACTCCAGGACATGTATATCGACTGAGGTAGCGTGTCCGCCCCGTTCGCTGGCCTCGCGCCGTGGTACGATTTTTGAGTTTGAAAGTCTCGCCGTGCTCCGGCTGCCCTTGCAGCTCGGCGTGCGGCCGCACGTAAAGGAGCCATCATGGCCGGTATGAACATGCAGCAGATGATGAAGCAGGCTCGCAAGATGCAGGAGCAGCTTGCCGCCGCGCAGGAGAACCTCAAGTCCCAGACCGTCGACGCCTCTGCCGGCGGCGGCATGGTCAAGGTGACCGTTAACGGCGAGATGGAGCTCGTCAACCTCACCATCGATCCCGATGCGCTCGATCCCGAGGACGTCGATATGCTGCAGGATATGATCATGGCTGCCGTCAACGAGGCCGTCCGCGGCGTCAACGAGCTCGCCAACAAGCAGATGGGCGCCATCACCGGCGGCCTCAACATCCCGGGCATGCCGTTCTAAGACACGCATATATATGAGTGCCAACCACAGTCTGCAAAAACTGCTCGATGAGCTGGGCCGTCTGCCGGGCATTGGTCCCAAGTCGGCCCAGCGCATCGCCTATTACCTGTTGGAGGCCGACGCCGAGGAGGCGCGCCGCCTGGCCGAGGCCATCCTGGAGGTCAAGCAGGAGGTCCACTTTTGCAGCCGCTGCTTTAACTACGCCACGGCCGACGAGTGCTCCATCTGCCAGGACCCGATGCGCGATACCACTCGCATTTGCGTGGTGGGCGAGCCGCGCGATGTCCAGGCGATCGAGCGCACGGGCAGCTACCACGGCCTCTACCACGTATTGGGCGGCGTGATCAGTCCCATGGACAAGATTGGCCCCGAGCAGCTGCACATTCGAGAGCTGCTGGCACGCTTGGGCCACGAGGACATCCACGAGGTCATCATCGCCACCAACCCCAATATTGAGGGCGAGACCACGGCGAGCTATCTGGCCCGTACCATCAAGCCGTTGGGCGTCGAGGTGTCGCGTCTGGCAAGCGGCCTTCCCGTGGGCGGCGACTTGGAGTATGCCGACGAGCTTACGCTTGGCCGCGCCATCGAGGCCCGCCGCGCGATTTAGGTGGCGAGCCTGCTCCTGCCGTATGTTTTCCTCGCGACGCACGGGGTAGTCATAATTTCCCCGTGCGACTGTGAGTTTGTTGTGCAACAAAGATGCTTCGTATCCGCTTATCGCATGGATGCTTCCGCTCGCATCCTTAATTTGTCCATTCGTTGCGCAACCTTTTTGGTTCGCTGATACACTCAAATATGGATTCGAATGAATGCGCCGCTCCCGAGCGGCGTGTTTTTGTTGGAGGAGAACGCATGCGGCCCGGTGGCACTCAGACAAAGCGCGGCGCCGCGGTGCGCATACGACGCCGACTGGGCTTGGCGCCGCGGGCGTACGCACTGCTATCGTGCTCGCTGGTGCTGGTCATAGCTGGCGTTTCTGCCTATGGCATGACCGTGCCGTCCATGATGCAGGCGCATGCCGCACGCGAACCGCGCATGGGGCATGAGGTCAAAAGCGATCTGGGCACCACGACTGGATATGCTTGGGCAAGTGTGGTCGGGCATATTGTGTTTGGCACCGACGATGCGGACGGCGCCGAGGCCCCGGACAACGAAGTCACGCTTGCCAATGGCAAAACCATCGTGCTCACCAACACCAAGATCATCGATCGATTGTCCAACAATAGCGTGGCGGCAACGGTGAATAAGGTCGAGCAGCAGAAGGAGCAGGACGCCCAACAGTCCGGAAAGCCCGGTAGCTCGGATACTTCTGGCTCCGGCTCGGATTCATCGAGTTCGGGCGGCGGCTCTGGGTCGGGTTCCTCTACCGGAGGGTCTGGAAACGGCGGCTCGACGGGCGGCAACACTGACAACGATGCAAACTCCGGTGGCCTTTCCGCTGCTGAGGAAGAGAGCATTCACAGTTGGCTTGTGACCAAGTACAACATGCTCGACGGCTATGTTTCTCGTGCCAATGACGTGGTCTCGACCTATAACTCTACGGGAGATCCCAGGCCGTGCGACAGCCTGGTCGGGGAGATGTTTGTCATTCGAGCCGAGTTCGGTCGTCAGACATTCTCGCCCCGGTCTAAGTGGTATCAGCAGTATGCCAATCTGTGGGGCTGTTATACCAACCTATGTCAATGGGTCGGCCATTACGGCGATGATGACGTCGCACTCGGTAACTTCAACAATAACGTGGCGGCGCTTGCCCTATGATGACCGATCTTGCATCCACCACACCACAATCGCTCGGTCGCGATCCCATGGTCGGCCTGCGCCTGGCGCGTGTCGACGGGTTTGAGCCGGCCATTGCGCTCGGTCAGGACGAACTGCCTGCCTATCTGCGTCGTTTTACGATGCTGTTTGCCGACGATGCCACCATGCGCCGTGGCGGTATCGGCCGCGTGACGCGTGCCGTCAACGCCCAAGGCGAGGCCGTGGCGCTCAAGCAGCTCATCTTGCCGGCGCGCGATGAGTTCGACGACGATGCCGCTCACGAGGCGCTGGTCGCCAAGTTCAAGGCAGCGTTTCGTGAGGAATATGAATGCCACCGCGCCCTTTCGGGCCTTAAGGACTTTCCCCGCCTCTATGGCTGGGGCGAGGTCGACGGCGTGCCTGCAATTGTCATGGAATGGGTCGAGGGCGAGACGCTTGCCCGCTTGCGTTCGCGACTTGCCGTGGACGATGCCGGACGCCTGTCGCCACTTGTGGCGGCGCGTCTGGGTCGCGACCTGTTCGATCTGCTCTGCCGTATGAGCCTGGTGGGCGAGGGCTTTGTCCATCGCGATATCTCGCCCGCTAATATTATGGTGCGCACGGCGCGTCTACCGCTTGACCGGCAGCTTGCCGAGGGCACCTTTGACCTGTGCCTGATCGACTTTGGCTCGCCGCTGGCGCTTGAGCCTGCGTCGGCCGTGGTCGGTACCGGCGGCAAGGCATCCTTTACCGAGCGCTATGCCACGCTGCGTCGCGCGACGGTTGCCTATGCCCCGCCCGAGATGCTCACCGACGATATTCCCGACCTGCGCGCTTTGCGTATGTCGCCGGCGATCGACGTCTATGCCGCGGCAAGCACGGTTTACGAGCTCATTGCCGGCGTCGCGCCATACGAAGCCGCGCCGAGCACTTCGGGCGCCTCGGGTTCGCGCAAAAAGACGCGCGACATCGCGAGCCCCTACCGTCTCAAGATGGACACGCGGCCCGACTATCCCATTGGCGCCCATGCGCCCGGTTGCGATTTGACTCAGCTGCTTCGTCGTGAGCCCGATGTGGCGCTCGCCGCGGCCGAGCAGGCCCAGCAGCTAGGGCTTGAGCCGGATTCCGAAGAGCTACGCGATGCGCTGGCGTTTGTCGATGCCCAGCTGTTCGACGTGGTGATGGCCTGTCTGTCCAGCCATCAAAAAGATCGTCCCGAGCCGGCGGCGGTCGAGGCGGCGCTCTCGGCGTTTTGTGACCACTATGCGCAAAATGTCGGTCGTTCGCTCCGCGGCGAGCCGCTCACGCCGTGCCCCATGGATGCGTCCGGCCGCGCGGTTCGTCGCGCGCTGATGGTCGGCGCGACGGTCGTCTGTGGCGTGGTTTGGGCTGTGGTCGTGGTTTCGGCCGCGCTGCTGGCGTCGGGCGCTCGCGTGACGGCGACTTTGGGATCGCTCGTGTGGTCTGGGTCGCTACCGGGTATTATTGCCGCACTGGCGTTGGCGCTGCCAGGCATAGCCGGCGTTACCGCGGGGGCACTTGCGCGCGATCGGCGCTCGGGCTTCCTGCAGGGTGTGCTTGCGCTTTCTGCCTGCGAGGTTCCGGTGCTGGTTGTGGCTGCATGTAGCGTATTTTCCCAACGCGCCGTGATGGGCGGCCTTGTTGCCGCTCTGGTTGCAACCTATACGCTTACGTGGTTTTTGCTTGCGATGGGCTTTGCCTTTGAACTTCCCGTTTCGGCACCGCGACGCACAAAAGTCCAGATGGCGACTCCGCTTGCCGGTGGAGCCGCAGCTGCCCGTACTTTTGGCGGACCTGTCGAAGTATCGTCCGATTCTATTTCTACGACCAAGGAGGCCTAGGTCATGGCATCTCAAGTTGAGCTCACCCCATGCGGGGCCATGTTTGACATCTTTAAGCGCGCGGCGCATCTGAGCCATATCGAGCTGTGCGGCTTGGTGCTTTCGTCCCGTCCGCTCGCCGACGGCCGCAGCCCGCAGAGCCGAGCCGCCGATCGCTCTTGGGTTTCCCGCTTTATCGTTCGCGCACCGGTCGGCACGCTTCAGCAGCGCTACTTTGCCGAATACGGTACCTCGGCTGCGCGTATTATGTCGCAACTGGCCCTGCGCCAGCGCAATCCCATGGACTCCACGGCTGTGATCAATATGGTGTGCGGTCCTGCAGGTGAACCGATGGTACGCGCGCTCGAAGAGTGCCACCAGGACACGAATCTCTATCGCAACGCGCTCGATCGCCTGTCCCAGGCGGCGGAACTCATGCCCGCCGAGCGCGCCGAGGCCGTGCTGGTGCTGTTTGTCGCCGTCGGTTGTTCGGCGGATGTGCGGTCCTCGGTGAACTATGCCATCGACTACGCGCACGCGACCTGTGGAGGAGGCACATCCACGCCGCGTTCGCTTGGCATGTCGCTGACCGCGGGCGAACGTGAACCCGCCCCGGCGCACCCCTTGGGCTTGCTGCGCGTACAAAACAGTTTTGTCGTGAGCGCCCCGCGCTGGATTCAGCCGAGTGAGCAGGGTGTTGAGATTGGCGCGC
>UQWG01000032.1 GCA_900544645.1 uncultured Collinsella sp. | reverse complement strand
CCCGCAAGGCGCTCAAGGGCACCAATATCTTCCGTACGATCTTCTTTATGCCTAACCTGATCGGCGGCATCGTGCTGGGCTACATTTGGCAGATTCTGATCAACTGCCTGCTCTCCAACGTGGGCGCCCAGCTCATCGCCCTCAACTCTGCTGCTGGCTTCTGGGGCCTTATCATCCTGACCCTGTGGCAGCAGGTCGGCTACATGATGATCATCTACATCGCTGGTCTGCAGTCCATTCCGTCCGACTACATCGAGGCCGCCAAGGTCGACGGCGCTACGGCATGGCAGACGTTTTGGAAGGTTAAGATTCCTAACCTGATGCCGACCATCACCATCTGCCTGTTCCTGTCCATCACCAACGGCTTTAAGCTGTTCGACCAGAACCTCGCCCTTACCGGCGGCGCCCCCGCGCACTCCACCGAGATGCTCGCCCTGAACATCTACAACACGTTCTATTCGCGTGCCGGTATCGCATGGCAGGGCATTGGTCAGGCCAAGGCGGTTATCTTCTGCATCCTGGTCGTGGCCATCTCCATGATCCAGCTTAAGGCCACGAGGTCCAAGGAGGTACAGCAGTAATGAAACGCGATAAGGTTATCAACCGCGCGCTCTCGATTTTCTTTACGATCCTGTCGCTCGCGTGGATCTACCCCGTGTTCATGATTGCGCTTAATTCTTTTAAGAAAGCGACCGCAATCAGCACCACCACGGCATTCGATCTGCTCACGCCCGAGACGTTCAACGGCC
Source organism: uncultured Collinsella sp. (assembly GCA_900544645.1). Taxonomy (GTDB): domain Bacteria; phylum Actinomycetota; class Coriobacteriia; order Coriobacteriales; family Coriobacteriaceae; genus Collinsella. The sequence continues at coordinate 20,174 of UQWG01000032.1, read as the reverse complement.
TCGCAAACTACATGCACGCCCTTAACGAGCAGGGCTTTGCCTCGGCATTTATGTACTCGCTCATCATCACGGTCACGTCGGTCGTGCTGATCTTGGTGTGCTGCTCCATGTGCGCTTGGTACGTGGTTCGTGTCAACAACAAGATCTCGAACTTCTTCTATTACCTATTCGTGTTCTCGATGGTCGTGCCCTTCCAGATGCTCATGTTCACGCTGTCCAATTTGGCGGACCGCATCGGCTTCAACACGCCGTTCAACATCTGCTTTATCTACCTCGGCTTTGGCGCGGGCCTGGCGGTCTTTATGTTCGCCGGTTTTGTAAAGAACATCCCGCTCGAGATCGAGGAGGCGGCCATGATCGACGGCTGCAACCCGGTCCAGGTGTTCTTTAAGATCGTCCTTCCCATCATGAAGCCCACCTATCTTTCGGTCGGCATCCTCGAGACCATGTGGGTCTGGAACGACTATCTGCTGCCCTACCTTACGCTCGACTCCACCAAGTACAAGACCATTCCTATCTTGATCCAGTACTTCCGCGGCGGCTACGGCCACGTCGAGCTCGGCCCCATGATGGCCTGCATCATGATGGTCGTTATCCCTATCGTTATCATGTACATCCTCTGTCAGAAGTACATCATCGACGGCGTGGTGGCAGGTGCCGTCAAGGGCTGATGCCGTAACTGTTTTGCAAGTTTCTGCGGCGCCCCTCAGCGCGGCGCCGCGTATCGAAAGGTAGAGACATGGCCGAGATCGTTCTCAAACATGTTCAGAAGGTGTATCCCAACAACGAGTCAAAAAAGAAGGGCTTCTTTGGCAAAAAGAAGAAGACCGAGGAGAAGAAGCACAACCTCAAGGTTACCGAGGACGGTGTGCTCGCTGTAGAGGACTTCAACCTCACCGTTCACGACCAGGAGTTCGTCGTCCTCGTTGGCCCCTCTGGCTGCGGCAAGTCCACGACGATGCGCATGGTCGCCGGCCTGGAGGACATCACCTCGGGCGATGTGCTCATCGATGGCAAGCGCGTCAACGACGTGGCACCCAAGGACCGCGACATCGCCATGGTGTTCCAGAGCTATGCTCTGTACCCCAATATGACGGTGTACGAGAACATGGCGTTTACGCTTGAGCTCAAGAAGGTTCCCAAGGACGAGATCGACCGCAAGGTTCGCTCTGCTGCCGAGATTCTGGGCATTACCGAGTACCTCGACCGTAAGCCCAAGGCGCTCTCCGGCGGCCAGCGCCAGCGTGTCGCTATCGGCCGCGCCATCGTGCGTGACCCCAAGGTCTTCCTGATGGACGAGCCGCTGTCCAACCTGGACGCCAAGCTTCGTAACCAGATGCGTGCCGAGCTCATTAAGCTGCGCCACGAGATCAAGGGCACGTTCATTTATGTTACTCACGACCAGACCGAGGCTATGACCCTCGGTGACCGTATCGTGGTCATGAAGGACGGCGTCGTCCAGCAGATCGCCACCCCGCAGGAGGTCTTCAATCATCCCGCGAACATCTTCGTCGCCGGCTTTATCGGCGTGCCGCAGATGAACTTCTTCGATGCCCAGCTGGTGCGCTCGGGCAACGGCTTTACCGTCAAGACCGAGGATATGAACGTGGCGCTCGCTCCCGAGACCTGCGCTCAGCTTGCTCTCAACTGGGACGGCGGCGACGTGAAGGAGATCACGGCCGGCGTGCGCCCCGAGCAGATTCTGCTTGCCGACAAGGACGAGGAGGGCGCGCTCCAGGGTACCGTCGAGGTGACCGAGCTCATGGGTTCGACCGAGCATGTCCACGTGACCGCTCCCGATGGCCAGTTCGTCCTGATCATTCCCGTTGTCGACCTCGAGGCCAAGGGCGCGCTCAAGGCGGGCGACCCCATCTGGTTCAAGTTCGAGAAGAACGCGACCCACCTCTTCGATAAGGTCTCTGGCAAGAACCTTATCTAGGCCTGGTGCATCCGGGCCCTCCCTTTGGGCGACTGCGGTATTGCCATCCTTTTGCCGCGGTCACATATAAGGCTCCCCTCCCGTCCACTGGGCGAGAGGGGAGCCTTTCTTTGTGTTGGGGCTGTCTGACCGGTCGTTTGTCTCGATCTGTAACGGGTGAGGCTGATTTCGGACGTTAGATGTTACAGATCGAGACGGTTCCGCTGAGCTAACCATTTCATCTAAATCTGTAACACCAAAGGTGAATTTCAGCTGCTAGATGTTACAGATCGAGATAAACCCAAGGGGAGGGGCCGGTATGTCTCAATCTGTAACAGCTGGGGCCGTTTCTACCGAGTAGCTGTTACAGATCGAGATTCTTCGGTCGAGTCGGGTCACAGGGTAGCGTGCGGGCACAAAAAGCGGAGCCGCGTTGCCACGACTCCGCTTTCAAGAGGATGGGTAAAGGAAACGAAATTAGCTCAGGTGCCAAATCTCGTCGTTGTACTGGGAGATGGTGCGGTCGGACGAGAAGGTGCCGGCGTTGGCGATATTGATGAGCGTCTTGCGCATCCAGGTGTCCTGGTCCTCATAGTCGGCCAGCACGCGCTCCTTGGTCTGGATGTACTCCTCGATGTCGAGCAGGGCCATAAACCAGTCCTTGCCCTTAATGTCGTCGTGCAGGCGCTGCAGGCGCTCGGCGTTGCCGGTCGCCATAAAGGCGGGGTTGGTGATAAAGTCCACCAGCAGCTTGATACCGGGCTTGCGGTAGAGCACACCGGCGTCATAGGTGCCGTCGGCATAGAGCTGCTCGACCTGTTTGGACGAGGCACCAAAGGTATAGATGTTCTCGTCGCCCACGAGCTCGGCAATCTCCACGTTGGCGCCGTCGAGCGTGCACAGGGTTAGGGCGCCGTTGAGCATGAACTTCATGTTGGATGTGCCGCTCGCCTCCTTGGAGGCCAGGCTGATCTGCTCGGAGATATCAGCGGCGGGGATCACGCGCTCGGCGGCGGTGACGTTGTAGTTCTCGATCATGACAACCTGCAGGTAGGGAGCTACGTCGGGGTCGTTTGCAATCCACTGCGACAGCGTCAAGATCAGATGGATGATGTCCTGCGCGATAGTGTAGGCAGGCGCCGCCTTGCCGCCAAAGATGATGGTGACGGGGTGCTTAGGTCTGTTGCCGTTCTTGATATCGAGGTACTTCCAGATGATGTAGAGCGCGAGCATCTGCTGACGCTTGTACTCGTGGATGCGCTTGACCTGGACGTCGATGATGGCGTTGGAGGGAATGGTCACGCCCTGCTCGAGCGCCATGAACTGGCGCATGATGGCCTTGGCTTCGACCTTGGTGGCGGCCAGGCGCTCAAGAACGTCCTTGTCGTCGGCGAACTTGGCGAGTTTGCTCAGATCGCCGGTGCTGCGCCAGTCGGTGCCGATCACATCGTCGAGCAGGCTGGCGAGCGCGGGGTTGGCCCCATGGATCCAGCGGCGGAAGGTGATGCCGTTGGTCTTGTTGGAGAACTTCTTGGGATAGATCTCGTAGAACGGATGAAGCTCGGTGTCCTCCAGGATCTTGGTGTGGAGGGCGGCTACGCCGTTGATGGAGAAGCCAAAGTGGATGTCCATGTGGGCCATGTGGACGGTGTCGTGCTCGTCGATGATGGCGACGCGCGGGTCATCGTGCTCGGCCTTCGCGATCTCATCGAGCTTGACGATAATGTCGGCGATGGCAGGGGAGACCTTCTGCAGGCTGGCGAGCGGCCACTTCTCGAGCGCCTCGGCAAGAATCGTGTGGTTAGTGTAGGCGACCATGGAGCGTACGATGGTCACGGCCTCGTCAAACTCGATGTCATGCTCGGTGGTGAGCAAGCGAATGAGCTCGGGGATGACCATGGTGGGGTGCGTGTCGTTAATTTGGACCACGGCGTAGTCGGCCAGATCGTGCAGGTTGCTGCCGCGCTCGACGGCCTCGTCGATCAGGAGCTGGGCGGCGTTGCTCACCATGAAGTACTCCTGATAGATGCGAAGTAGGCGGCCCTGCTCGTCGGAATCGTCGGGGTAGAGGAACAAGGTGAGGTTCTTGGCGATCTCGGTCTTGTCGAAGTCGATGGAGCTGCCGGGGACCAGGCCGTCGTCGACGCTTGCCAGGTCGAACAGGCGCAGGCGGTTCTTGGTGGGCTGGCCGTAACCGGGCACATCGATGTTGACGAGCTTGGAAGTAACGGCAAAATCGCCGAACTCGACGGTGTAGGAGCGGTCATCGTCGACTAGGATGTCCTGCTCACCGAGCCACTCGTCGGGGACGGCCTTCTGCTGGTTGTCGACAAAGCGCTGACGGAACAGACCGTAGTGATAGTTGAGGCCCACGCCATCGCCGGTCAAGCCCAGCGTGGCGATGGAATCCAGGAAGCATGCGGCCAAGCGGCCCAGGCCGCCGTTGCCGAGTGACGGCTCGACCTCGAATTCCTCGATCTTGTTGAGGTCGTGACCTGCGGCGGTGAGCTGGTCCTTAACCTCGTCGTAGATGCCGAGGTCGATCATGTTGTTGATGAGCAGCTTGCCGATCAAAAATTCGGCGGAAATGTAATAGAGCTTTTTCTTGCCGTTGTTGAGCGGGCAGGCGGCGGAGCGCTCCTGCACGAGTTTGACCAGCAGCTTGTAAATGCGACGGTCGTCGAGCTGCTCGAGCGAGGTGCCAAAAGACTGCTCGGCGAGTTCCATGAGGTTAATTTGGGGCATGTTTTCTCCTGTGATGGGTTGTTTCATGTCTGCAATTCATAAGAAGCCCGCGCGAGGGGATTGGGGTGGCCTCGCGCGGGAAAAGCAAGCGCGTCCGCACGGTGGGGAGGGGTCGGGCGCGGTAGCTCCTATTGAGGAAGCTCGATTTCGGCTTCCGACGGGATGCGGAAGTAGGTCTCGGTCCAGTCGGTGAGTTTGTGCTCGAGCTCGCGGGTGATGGCGCCGTCGAGCATGCGCCAGGTCCAGTTGCCGCCCAGCGTGGCAGGGGTGTTGATGCGCGCCTCGTTGCCCAAGTTGAGCAGGTCCTGCATGGTGTAGATGCACGTGTCGCTCACGCTGGCGGCGATGGTGCGGTTGAGTGCATCTGCCATGGGTTCGCCGGCCTGCTGATGGGTGTACAGGGCTGCCTGCTCGCGCTGACGGGGGGTGGCCGTTCCCTCAAACCAACCGCGCGCCGTCTCGTTGTCGTGGGTGCCCACATAGGCGACGGTGTTGGCGATGTAGTTATGCGGCAGGTAGTACGAGTTGGTGCCCTCAAAGGCAAACTGCAGGATCTTCATGCCGGGGAAGCCCGAGTTGTCGCGCATGTCGATGACGCCGGGGGTGAGGAAGCCCAGGTCCTCGGCGATGATGGGCAGCGTGCCGAGCTTTTCCTCGAGCGTCTTGAAGAACTTGAGGCCGGGACCCTGCGTCCACGAACCGTAGGACGAATCGGGCGAGGAGAACGGCACCTCCCAATAGGCCTCGAAGCCGCGGAAGTGATCCAGGCGGATGACGTCGTACATGTCGAGGGCGGCGCGAATGCGGCCCTCCCACCAGGAGAAGCCGTCGGACTCCATGGCGTCCCAGTCGTAGATGGGGTTGCCCCAGTACTGGCCGGTGGCCGAGAACTGGTCGGGCGGCGTGCCGGCGACGCTCACGGGATTGCCGGCGGCGTCGATCTTAAAGAGCTCAGGCGTCGCCCACATCTCGACGGAGTCACGCGAGACATAGATGGGCAGGTCGCCGATGATGAGAATGTCGCGCTCGTTGGCATAGGCCTTGAGGCGGCTCCACTGGCGATCGAAGAAGTACTGCGTCATCTGGTGGTAGAGCATACGCGCCGGATGGTCGGCGCAGACCTTGGCGGAAGCCTCGCCGCGGGTGCGGAGCTCCGCGGGCCACTCCCAAAACGCCTTGAGACCGCACTCCTCTTTGACGGTCATGAACTCACAGTAGGGGATGAGCCAGTCCTCGTTGGCCTGGATAAAGTCATCGAAATCGGCCGGCTTGTCGGCAGCAAAGCGCTCAGCGGCGCGGTCGAGAATCTGACGGCGGCCGCCAAAGATAGCACCGTAGTCGACATTGCTGGGGTCGGATCCCAGATACACGCCATCGATATCGCGCTGCTCCAGATACCCTGCCTCGATAAGCTCGGCAAAGTCGATAAAGTTGGGGTTGCCTGCGCGGGCCGAGAACGACTGATAGGGCGAATCGCCATAGCTGGTCGTCGTAAGGGGCAGAATCTGCCAGTAATGTTGTTTGCACGAGGCGAGAAAATCGACGAAGTCGTAGGCATTCCAGCCAAAGCCGCCGATTCCGTATGGTCCGGGCAGAGATGAGACGGGCATGAGGACGCCGCTTGCACGCTCCATGAATGCGCTCACCAACCTTCTTGTTGTGGGGTCGGCCTGCCGATGGGTGTGCAGTCCGCCTCCGATGTTCTGATTCGATACGCCTATTGTAAAACATGTTGTTTAAACATGTACAGGCAAGATAAAAAAGTTGGTCGATTTTCGGCGAATGGTTACATGCCATGAAAAAGCCCCGACCTCACAACGTGAGATCGGGGCAAGAGCGGTATGTAGGTTTTGCTACTCGGCGTCGGCGAAGCCGTTGGGGTTGTGGCTCTGCCAGTTCCAGCTATCGCGGCACATGTCCGCGATGTCGTACTGGGCCTTCCAGCCCATCATACGCTCGGCCTTGGAGGCATCGCACCAGTTGGCAGCGATGTCGCCGGCGCGGCGCTCGCGGATCACGTAGGGCAGCTCCTTGCCACAAGCCTTGGAGAAGGCGGCGACGACCTCGAGTACCGAGGTGCCGGTGCCGGTGCCCAGGTTAAAGATCTCGACGCCGGTCTTGCCGTTCATCCAGTTAAGGGCGGCAACGTGACCAGAGGCCAGATCGCACACGTGGATGTAGTCGCGCACGCCGGTGCCGTCGGGGGTGGGGTAATCGTTGCCAAAGACCTGAACGGCCTCGAGCTTGCCCACGGCAACCTGGGCGACATAGGGCACCAGGTTGTTGGGGATGCCCTTGGGGTCCTCGCCGATCAGGCCTGACGGATGAGCGCCGATGGGGTTGAAGTAACGGAGCAGCACGACGTCCCACTCGGGGTCGGCGGTGTGGACGTCCATAAGGATCTGCTCGATCATCCACTTGGTCCAACCATAGGGGTTGGTCGCGGGCTTCTTAGGATCCTCCTCGGTGACGGGCGGGTTGTCCGGGTCGCCGTAGACGGTCGAGGAGCTCGAGAAGATGATGGACTTGCAGCCATGGCTGCGCATGACGTCGATGAGCACCAGGGTGTTCTCGATGTTGTTGTGGTAGTACTCGACGGGCTTGCTCACCGACTCGCCGACGGCCTTAAAACCGGCGAAGTGGATGACGCGGTCGATCTGATGGGTATCGAAGATCTTGTTCATTGCATCGCGGTCGAGCACGTTGGCCTCGTAGAAGGTGAGGTTCTTGGCGGCCTCGTCGCCCACGATGGTCTTGACGCGGTCGACGGCGACGGCGCTGGAGTTGGAGAGATCATCGACGATGACGACCTGGTAGCCACCCTCGAGCAGCTGAACGACGGTGTGCGAGCCGATAAAGCCGGCGCCACCGGTAACGAGGACGCAGGTGTCTTTGGGGCCGAGTGCTTTGGACATGTAGTCTCCTATCGAATCAGGAACACTTCTTCAGGGGAGTATAGCGCAGGCAGGGACGCCCAAATCGTGCGCTGTAGGAAAAGCAGAGGATTGTGCTAACGTACTCATAGAAGAGCTTGCGTACGCATAACCTGATCTTTGACATTTGCTTACGAGCCGCTGACCTTGTAGTTTCCTGCCGTTCGTGGAAATCGTTGGGACGCGCCATATGTACGCTAATATGTATGAGTTGAGCGACATATAAATAAGCATGTAACGGAGTACATATGTCACCAAACAGCGATTCTATCCTTTCCCAGGAGCTCTCGCGCCGCACTGCCCTCAAGGCCCTGTTCGGCGCCGCTTCTGCGGCAGTTCTTTTTGGCCTGCCCGCTCGCGCCCATGCGGCGGAGGCTTCCAAAGAAACCACCGATAAACTGAATGCCGCCCAGGCCCAGCTCGACGAGGTTCAGGTCCAGCTCGACAGCATCGCAAATGAGTATGCGGCGCTGGCCAACAAGAATGCCCAGACCCTCAACGACATCGAGAATGTCCAGGGCAAGATTGACGACACGCAGGCCCAGATCGATGAAAAGAAGGCCGAGCTCAAGAAGAAGCGCAACGACCTTTCCGATCGCGTGGCCGCCAGCTACAAGTCCGGCGGCACGAACATCCTGTCGCTGCTGCTGGCCTCTGGCTCGTTTGAGGAACTCGTCGCCAACGCGCATTACGTTGAGAAGATCAACAAGAGCGACCGCGACGCCATCGAGGACATTCAGACCATCCAGGAAGAGCTCGATGCGCAAAAGACCGAGCTCGAGTCGCAGAAGGCCGACTTAGAGAAGCTCAAGGACCAGCAGACTGCCCAGATGCAGGACATGCAGGCCAAGCAGCAGGAAGTCCAGACGGTTTTGAACGGCCTCTCTGACGATGTCAAGGAGCTCATGGCTCAGCGTGATTCCGAGATTCTCGCTGCCGCCCAGGCTGAGGAGGCTGCCAGGAAGGCCGCCGCTGCCGCCGCCGCCGCGAACAAGAACAATTCCTACTCGGGTGGTTCAAGCTCGGGTGGCGGATCGTATGCGCCCGGAACCCCGCAACAGAATGCCGGCTCGGGCAAACAGCAGGCCGTCGTCAACGCGTGCTACTCCACGCCTTCGCCGGGTCAGAACTGGTGCGCGGCGTGGGTTACCAATGTCTTCCGTAACGCCGGCGTGGGCTATTTTGGCGGCAACGCGTGTGACATGTTCAACGCCTGGTGCTATAGCTCCGATCGCTCGGCGCTGCAGGTGGGCATGATCGTGGCCGATTCCTCGCACAGCGGCACGGGTGCTCCGGGCCTTATCTACGGTCATGTGGGTATCTACGTTGGCGGCGGCATCGTTATGAGCAACGAGGGCGCCATTACGTCTAAGTCGCTTGACTCGTTTATTAGCTTCTATGGCACTGGCTCTGGCGTGCGTTGGGGCTGGCTCGGCGGTATTGCGCTGTCGTAGCTGCGGCTTGGTCCGGGACAGTCCGAGAGGCATAAGGTTGCCTGCTCGGGCAGTCCTGCTCGCACGGAGAGCACATTAAGTGCTCTCCGGCTCGTGCGGAACTCGCGATCAACCTTATGCCTCTCGGACTGTCCCGGCCCTCTCGGATTCGGGGCGCGACACACCGGACTGGGTTATCTGAATAAATATGGTGAAGGCCCCTTTCGGGGCCTTCTCTTTTAGAGGAATTCGCCGACTCGGTGGACTTCGGGTTCTAGGTCTACGTTGAATTGGTCTTTGACGGTTGCCTGGATGTGGCGGATGAGTTCGTCGACATCGGCGGCGGTGGCGTGGTCGGCGTTGACGATGAAGCCGCAGTGCTTCTCGCTCACCTGCGCGCCGCCAACGGCGTGTCCTCGCAGGCCGGCATCCATGATGAGCTTGCCGGCAAAGTAACCCTCGGGGCGCTTGAAGGTGGAACCGGCACTCGGCATGTCGAGCGGCTGCTTTTCCTCGCGGCGCTGGCGGTAGTCGTCCATGTCGGCCTTGATCATCGCGGCGTTGCCCGGTGCGAGGTTGAAGGTGGCAGAAAGAACGATAAAGCCGTCGTCGGCGATGCGACTCTTGCGATAGCCCAGGTTGAGCTCGTCGGCATCGAACTCGATGATGTTGCCGCTGCCGCGGGTGCCGTCGTCGAGCATGCGGGCGGGCTTGTAGACGCGCACAGACTCCAGCACGTCTGCCATGCAGGCGCCGTAGGCGCCGGCGTTCATGTAGCAGGCGCCGCCGACCGATCCGGGGATGCCCGAGATGGGCTCCATGCCGGTGAGACCGGCCTCGGCTGCCGCAGCGGCGACATCGGAAAGCAAGGCGCCGGCTGCCGCCGTGACGTGCGTGCCGTCGACCGTAATGTCGGAGAGTCCCTCGCCCAGCGCCACGACGACGCCGCGGATGCCCTTGTCGCCGACGAGCAGGTCGGAGCCGTTGCCCACGATGGTGAGGGGCAGACCGCAGCGATAGCAGGTATCGAGCGTGGCGACGAGGCCCTGCTCGGTATCGGGCGTGACAAAGACGTCGGCCGGGCCGCCGATCTTAAACGTGGTGTGCTCGCGCATGGGCTCGCTCATCAGCACGTTGTCCTCGCCGGCAACGCCAGCAAGCGCGCACAGCAGGTCCTCGTTAAAAAAGTCGTTCTCGTGCATACGAATATCCGCCTTTTGGTGGTCGTTGTCATCAATCGATTGCAATATACCCCACCCGGACGGATTTGGTGCGCTGGCGGCGATAAAACAGCCGTCTACCGGATTGGTAAAGTGTTTATCACCGAGGTAGAGGGGTAGTCGCTATACTTTCAAGAGATTGCGCGTAAACCCGGAAGGAGCGAGATGGCCAACAAAGTCACCCTCAAGCAGATCGCCCAGGAGGTGGGGCTTTCCCCCTCGTCGGTCTCGCTTGTGCTCAATAATCGGCCTTGTCGTATCTCGGAAGAAAACCGCAAACTCATCAAGGAGGTCGCGGCGCGCAACCACTATGTTCCTAACCAGATTGCGCGTAGTCTGGTCATGCGCGAGTCGCGCACGCTGGGCCTTATCGTCCCTAACATTGAGAGCCGCTTTTTTGCCTCGCTCGCCGGTAGCCTGGAAAAGCGCTGTCGCGAGGACGGCTATGCGCTCTTCATTACCAGCTCTGGTGGAAGCGCCGATGACGATCTGGAGCTGCTGCGCCAGCTGGTGACGCGCGGCGTCGACGGTGTCTTTCTGGTGGTGGGTGACGAGTTCTCCGACGACCGCGCCCTGCGCGAAGAAGTCAGCCATCTGCCTATCCCTGCCGTGATGGTCGACCGTGCCATTGAGGGGCTCGAGTGCGACAAGGTGATGTTCGACCACGAGATGGGTGGCTACATGGCCACCCGCTATCTGATCGAGCAGGGCCACCGTCGCATTGCCTGCTTGGTTAACGCACGCCGTTCCAATACGGGGCGTAAACGACTTGCCGGCTATGAGCGCGCGCTGCGCGAGGTTGGCTTGCCTATCGACGCACGTTTGGAGTTTGAGAGCGAGTACTACATTCCGAGCGCCTACGAGGCCTCGGAGGCAGTGCTCGCGACCGACGCCACCGCCGTATTTGCAAGCTCGGATAACATTGCCCTCGGTTTGCTCAAGCGCTTGCACGAGATGGGGAAGAGCATTCCGGGTGACATTTCGGTCGTAAGCTATGACAACTCGGCGGCCGACGTTCTCTTTGAGCCGGCGCTGACCGCGATTGAGCAGGATCCTGGTGTCCTTGCGGAGCATGCTTTTGGCTGCATGTCCAAGCGTCTTGCCGGTAGGGGCGGCAGGCGTGCCGAAGAGGTCGTCCTGGAGCCGGCGCTTATCGTTAAGGGCAGCGTGCTCGAACTTACCGAATGTAGCTAAGCGTACTTGTTTGTTTGCATAGATTGCATGCGGAGTGTCCGCTATTTGCCGGCGGGGCCGGGGTGTCTGCCTTGTTTTGAGAAGTTCGCGAAGCCCACTTCTCAAAACAAGGCAGACACCCCGGCCCTCGTCCGTTAACTCTTCCGCTGGGCGAGCCATAGACGCCGCGCACCGATGCGATAAAGCAGTGGCTTGAAATTGGTGCTATATTCAGCATGAGTTGTTTAATGCTAGTACGGGAGGCTGATATGGGGCTGTTCAAGAAGAAAAACCCGCAGGATGCCTTTGATCCCGATGTGTTTACCATCACGGATACGATTTTGGACCCGCCGCGGTTTACATTTTTGCCGGCTATCTACCAGGATGCCACGCGCCGCAAGTGGGCTGTGCATCAACGCGGTGGCGAGCCGAAGATTTTTGACTATGCGGACGTGTTGCAGTGCGAGATTGTCGAGACCGGAAATCCCGAGGATGTGCCGGAGGTTAGCAAGCGCGAACTAGCTCAGCAGATTTTGATTAATCCAGCTCAGGCTACCAAAAACAACGCTGCCAAGCGTAATATGTGCCTTGGTATGGGTGTCATCGTTGCCGTGCAAACCGGCGAGGATGAGATTTCGAAGCTTGAGATTCCGGTGACCGCGGGCGAAGTCAAGCGAGACTCCGGCCTATATCGATCGTATCGGAACGTTGCGGAGCAGATCAAAGAAGCCTTCGACGCCATGGGGCGTCCGGAGCAATGATGCCCGCAGCATCAAGCGGTTGAGGAGCCTTGCCCATGTCGAGTGAACCATATGCGATTCCGCCCAAAGATCGCGCCTTTGAGGGCATTCTTTGGTATATCAAACATTATGACCTGCAGGGTGGTGACCGGCTGCCCGCCGAGCGTGTGCTCTGTGAAGAGCTGGGCGTGTCGCGCACGGCGTTGCGTGCTGCGATCACGCGTCTTATTTCGTGCGGAACTTTGGAAAGCCGCCGCGGTTCGGGTACCTATGTGTGCCCTCCCAAGCCGTTGAACATCTTTCAGGAAACATGGAACTATACGCAGGCGGTGGAGAGGGTTGGCTCAAAGTCGACCGCACGCCTGGTTTGGTCCAAGGTCGTGTATGCCGATATCGATTTTGCCCAAAAAGCCCAGATCGACTTGGGCATGCCACTCTTCTGCATTCGGCGCGTGCGTGTGGTCAACGGTTCCCCGGCATCGATCGAGACGGCTTACGTCAATCTGTCTTTGTGCCCCTCGCTTCCCGATCACGATTTTGAGCAGGAGAGCCTCTACGACGTTTTGCTCAAAGAGGGGAATGTCCATGTGACGCACGGCAAGGAGCATATTTCTATCAGCCGTCTGAACGCCGACGAGGCCAAGTTGCTGGATGCCCAGGAGGGCACGCCGGTGTTTTACAAGGCTTCGCACGAGCGTGACGAGAACGATGGCTTTGTCGAGTATTGCAAGTCCGTGATTCTGCCGACCAAGTATCGTTTTGCCGATAACGGCGAGGCAGACGGCGTTGCGACGAAGGTAGGTGTCGAATGGCTGATGCAGTAGAAGACTTGCCGGTTTACAAGCAAATTCGCCGCTGCATTGCTGAGCGAATCGAGCGCGGCGACTACCCGACGGGCTCGATGATTCCGTCCGAAAACGAGCTGGCCGAGGAGTTTGGCACGACGCGCTTGACAATCCGAAGCGCCATGGACGAGCTGGTCAAAAGCGGCCAGATTCGTCGCGTGCAGGGCAAAGGCGCCTTTGTGGGACACAAGTGGTTTGACGAGCACGAACGCAAGGGCGGCTTCCGTCAGTCGGTTCTGGCATCGGGCGCGACGCCGTCGGTGCGCATCCTGGCGCGCTCCAAACGCTACGCCGGCCCGTATTATGCCGACTTGTTTGGCATCGCCGAGGACGATCTGCTTTACTCGGTGCGCCGCCTCAACTGCATCGATGGTGAGCCCGTATCGATCGAGATGACACTGATTCCGTGCCTGCTGTTTCCGGGCATCGAAGGCGTGGACATTTCGGTCTTCAGCCTGTTCGAGACCTACGATATGTTGGGACGCAAGCCAGATCAGTCGGTAGAGAAACTCGATATCGAGGCGCTGGGCGCACGCGATGCGAGCTTGCTTAATCTTGAGCCGGGCGATCTTGCGCTCGTGCTGGAAGGCCTGACCTATGACTCGAGTGGGCAGGCAATCGAGCATGCCAAGTCTTTTACCCGCGGCGACGCCGGCGGATATACCTACAACTATTAGCGTCTAGAGCGTCCCTGCGCACGGCGGGGGCGCTCGTTTTTACGGATATATGTCGCTTGACCGATGAGCGGCAAAAACTGACCGTCTACCGAGAGGGGAGGATGAAATCAAAAAATCGGTATTAAAAACGGCTAACCTGTAATCGTTCACTGGTATTAAGAACCTTTGAATTGTTGAGCTTGGGACAAGATGTCCACAAGGTTAAGCGGTGCGACGGGGCGGCAAGCCCGTCCAATCCGTGCGACAATTCAAACTGCTCGTGAAAGGAGCGGGAATGAAGGAGACCGAGAAGATCGAGATCATGCACTTCGACCAGGAGGGCTACCTCGAGGACGGCAGGAACGTCTACGAGGCCGGCAAGAAGATGACCGCCCTGGCCGACCGCGTGCACGAGGAGGGCTACGACGCCGTCTTCCTGATGGGCGTCGGCGGCACCTGGGACGAGTTCATGCAGCTCGAGTACCTCATGAACAAGTTCGGCGACCGCGACCTCGAGGTCTACCTGATCCACGCCGCCGAGTGGAACGTCATGGGCCACAAGCGCATGACCGACAGGTCCGTCGTGCTGACCGCCTCCGAGTCCGGCACCACCCCCGAGGTGCTCGAGGCCGTCGGCAAGATGAGGGAGATGGGCGTGCGCGTCTTCGCCATGACCAACCCCGAGGGCAAGATCGGGCGGGCCGTGGGCGCCGAGAACTGCGTCATGATGGCCTCCGACCACGGCGCCGGCGGCTGCGAGAAGGGCTACTACCTCGCCGACTGCTTCGGCCTGCGCCTGCTCAACCGCCGCGGCTGCTTCCCCAAGTTCGACCTGTTCATCGAGCAGACGAAGGACGTCTGGAAGGACATGCTCGACATCCGCAAGCGCTTCGAGCCGCGCGCCGAGGAGCTCGCCAGGAAGTACGCGCTGGCCGACTACACCATGTTCATCGGCTCGGGCGCGCTGTGGGGCGAGACCATCCTGTACTCCATGTGCCTGCTCGAGGAGATGCAGTGGAAGCGCATCCGCCACATCACCTCGCACGACTTCTTCCACGGCACGCTCGAGCTGCTCGAGCCCGGCGTCCCGGTGTTCCTGTTCATGGGAGAGGACGAGTGCCGCGCCCTCGACGAGCGCGTCCGCGCCTTCCTCACCAGCGGCGTGACCGGCGACGAGGACTACGTCATCATCGACACCGCCGAGTACGCGATCCCGGGCCTGGACGACGACTTCCGCGTCATCGTGTCCCCCTGGATCCTGTCCGTGCTGACCACCGACCGCCTCTCGCGCAACTACGAGCTGGTCACCAAGCACAACCTCAAGTACCGCCGCTACTACCACCAGTTCGACTACTAATTTCATTTGGGGGAAACCGCAATGAGGCAATACATCTTTGCCAGCCACGCGCATTTTGCGACCGGCATCAAAGAGAGCACCGAGCTGCTCTCGGGCGCGCGCGATAACGTCCACGACCTGTCGATGTTTGTCGACGGCCGCACCGACGTCGCCGAGGAGGCCGCCAAGCTCCTGGCGACCTTCGACCCCGCCGACGATGTAATCGTGTGCACCGACCTGTTTGGCGGCAGCGTCAACAACGAGTTCACCAAGATCGTCCAGACGCGCCCCAACACCTACCTGGTTGCCAACATGAATCTGCCGCTGCTGATCCAGCTGCTCTTTTCGGACCAGGAGGCTCCCGCCGATCAGGTTATCCGCGAGATCCTCGCGGCTGGCGACACGCGCGTCAAGTTTGTCAACGACCTGCTGACCGATGCGGATGACGAGGAAGAGTTCTAGTCACCGCCTGCTATTAATGGGGCCGGGTTTCCGGCATGAGACCTTTGGGGGTCAATCATGATTCAACTGCTTCGCGTCGACCATCGTCTGCTTCATGGCCAGGTGGCCGTCTCTTGGGTCCAGGGCTTGGGCTCTGACTGCATCTTCTGCGTTGGCGACAAGGTTGCCAACGATCCCGTCTGGAAGACTACGCTCAAGATGGGAAAGCCGGCCAACGTCAAGCTCGTCATTAAGGACATGGAGCACGCCATCGAGGCCATCAACTCCGGTGTTACCGATAAGTACAAGATGATCATCTGCGTCGCCAGCATCGCCGAGGCCAAGCAGCTTGTCGACGGCTGCCCGCAGATCACCTCCATCAACCTGGGCAACACCAAGTCCAAGGACGAGCAGCGTCCCGATGCCCGTAAGATCTCCCGCCAGATCTTTGTGACTGCTGCCGAGGAAGAGGACATTCGCGAGCTCGTCGGCCGCGGTGTCGAGGTCGAGATTCGCGCTCTGGCCGACGACCCCAAGGTCGATGCCCTAAGCGCCCTCTAATTGGGAACCGCGGGCGGCGCGCACGGCGCCGCCCCTATTCGTGGGCGTACCGGATAAACGCTTTACCCGTTACCCCCATCTACCGTTCACCGGGAGTACACGCCCGTTGAGCGATTGGTATTAAATAGTTTTCGCATGACTATATAATTGGTATCAAATCATTTGCACCGGTTTAGGTGTTAACAGCACACCGGTACAAGCTGGATCTGTCTGGGCGATTGTCGGCATGGAAAAGGGCGCGCTGACAAGTCGGGAATCGCCGCGCGGATCCAAGAGGGATCAAAGGGAGGAACAATGCTTGTTCAAGCGATCCTCATCGGACTTATCGCTGCCTTCGGTAAGCTCGATTATCAGCTCGGTACGCTCTATGCGTTCCGCCCGATCGTTCTGTGCCCGCTCGTCGGCATAGTCCTCGGGGACCTGCAGTCCGGCCTCGCCATCGGTGCGAGCCTCGAGCTGCTCTTCATGGGTTCTATCTCCATCGGCGCTTACGTGCCGCCCGATGAGACGATTGGCGGTGTGCTCGCCTGCGCCTTCGCTATTCAGCTGGGTCAGAGCACCGAGGCCGCTATCGCGCTCGCGATGCCCATCGCCACTCTGTGCCTGGCCATTAAGAACGTCGTCAACGCCGGTATGCCCCTTCTGGTCGACCGTGCCGACGTCTTTGCCAGCAAGGGTAACCTCAAGGGTATCTACGCTATGCACTGGATTATCGGTCTCGTGATTGTCGTCCTGGCCTTTATCCTGTGCTCGGTCTCCTTCTATCTGGGTGCCGACGCTGTTCAGGGCCTGCTCGACTTCATCCCGACGTTCGTCCTCGATGGCTTTGGCGTCGCAGCCAACATCCTGCCTGCCATGGGCTTCGCCATGCTCGGCCGTCTGGTGCTTACCAAGCAGCTCGTGCCGTTCTACTTCCTGGGCTTCCTGCTGTGCTCCTATGCCAACGTGCCCGTCCTCGGCGTCGCCCTGATCGCAATCATCATCGGCATCGATAAGTACGACCTGCTGGGCCTTGGTGGCGCCCAGTCCCAGCTTTCTGTGGAAGGGGATGAGGACGATGACTTCTAATTCCGAGAACCAGATTACTCGCTCCGACCTCATTAAGAGCGCCGTGAACACCGGCGCCCTGGGCATGGAATTCTCCTGGACCTACTACAAGCAGATGAACATTGCCTTCTGCCTGATGGTCGCCAACATGCTCAAGAAGATCTATGCCGGCCGTCCCGATGATTACGCCGAGGCCTTGCACCGTCACAGCGCATTCTTCAACATCACCCCGCAGCTCGCTCCCTTCGTGGGTGGCATCGCGATGGCCATGGAAGAAAAGGTCGCTCGTGGCGAGGTTGAGCCCGAGAGCGTCAACGACATCAAGGCCGCCCTCATGGGTCCGCTTTCCGGCCTGGGTGACTCCTTCTTCCTGTCCACCCTGCGCGTCGTCGCCGCTGCCGTGGGCATCAGCCTGTGCCAGGCCGGCAACGTCTTTGGCCCCATCGCCTTCCTGCTCGTCTACAACATCCCGGCGTTCCTGATTCGTATCTTTGGCGCTATCAAGGGTTATGAGCTAGGCATTGGTTTCCTCGACGAGGCTCAGAAGACCGGCCTGATGCAAAAGATCATGGCCTGCGTCGGCATTGTCGGCGTTATGGTCGTCGGCGCCATGAGCAAGGACATGTTCTGGGCTTCGTTGCCCATCGCCATTGGTCAGGGCGACTCCGCCCAGACTCTCCAGGACATCCTGGACGGCATCATGCCCGGTATGCTCGGTATGGCCGCCTTCTGGCTCTACTACTGGCTGCTCTCCAAGAAGATCAACCCGATGGTCCTGATCCTCTGCACCATGGTCGTGGGCATCATCGGCGCTTACTTTGGCGTGCTTGCCTAATATGTTCGAATCGCGCTTCCATCGCGTCTAACGGTTGCGTCGATCTTTGGGGGGCTTGTCGCATCTGCGGCGGCCCCCTGTTTTTTAAAACTCCGTACGAAAGGGGAGGGCTATGGTCGTACCCGAGCTTTCGCTCATGAACATCAACCATCGTTACTACAGCATCGAGACGTTTTTTAAGGCTGCAGGTGAGGCCGGCTATCGCAATATCGAGCTGTGGACCGGCTCGATGCACCTGTATGTGGATTGCCATGAGCACGATTCGGTGGATAAGATTCGCGATCTTGCCGCCCAATACGGTATCAAGATCGTGTGCGTGTGCCCCGAGCAGAACAACCCCAAGCCATGGAACGTCGCGGTGCGCGGTGAGGCGGGCCAAAAACGCATCCTCTCGTACTTTAAGAATGTGATCGACGTTGCCGTTGAGTTGGGCGTGCCGCAGATTCTGGTGACGAGTGGTTGGGCCTATCTGGACGAGCCGGCTGAGGACGCCTGGGCCCGCAGCGTTGCCATGCTGCGCTCGGTGTGCGACTACGCCGATACGCGCGGTATTCGCGTCGCGCTCGAGGCCCTGCAGCCGTCGGAGTCCGTGTTGGTCAATACGGCACAGGATGTCGCGCGCATCCTCGAGGCGGTCGATCGTCCCAACCTGAAGGCCTGTATCGACTTTGGCGCCATGGAAGTTGCCGGCGACACGATCGACGGCTACTTTGAGGTTTTGGGCGACAAGATCGTTCACACCCACTTTGTAGATGTGGGCGGCGGCACGACGCATCTTGCCTGGGGCGACGGCGAGCGTGATATGCGTGCCGACCTCGAGGCACTCATGCGCCACGGCTATACGGGCTATGTCTCGGCCGAGACGTGTGATGGCCGCTACTATCAGGATCCGTCCAAGGCGACGACTCAGGTTATCGAGATGTATCGCCGTGTGACAGCGGAGATGGAAGCCGAATAACTAAACTGCGCGGTTGCGCCGGAAACGCTTGGGCGGGTCTGGCGCAACGCTTTTATAGCTGGCGAGTTGTGGGGAACCCGTTGGCAGTAGCGCTCGAAATAGACAACTATTGGCGTTGTAATACCACTCGGGCGAGGAAACCGACCGTTCGCCGCAAATCTCCGTGAGTTTGGATTGGTATTAAATAACAAGCAATCGTATGGCTATAATTGGTATCAGCAAGAAGCGCGATGTATAGAATTGCGCACATGTGATGGGAGGACACACATGAAGGAGACCGAGAAGATCGAGATCATGCACTTCGACCAGGAGGGCTACCTCGAGGACGGCAGGAACGTCTACGAGGCCGGCAAGAAGATGACCGCCCTGGCCGACCGCGTGCACGAGGAGGGCTACGACGCCGTCTTCCTGATGGGCGTCGGCGGCACCTGGGACGAGTTCATGCAGCTCGAGTACCTCATGAACAAGTTCGGCGACCGCGACCTCGAGGTCTACCTGATCCACGCCGCCGAGTGGAACGTCATGGGCCACAAGCGCATGACCGACAGGTCCGTCGTGCTGACCGCCTCCGAGTCCGGCACCACCCCCGAGGTGCTCGAGGCCGTCGGCAAGATGAGGGAGATGGGCGTGCGCGTCTTCGCCATGACCAACCCCGAGGGCAAGATCGGGCGGGCCGTGGGCGCCGAGAACTGCGTCATGATGGCCTCCGACCACGGCGCCGGCGGCTGCGAGAAGGGCTACTACCTCGCCGACTGCTTCGGCCTGCGCCTGCTCAACCGCCGCGGCTGCTTCCCCAAGTTCGACCTGTTCATCGAGCAGACGAAGGACGTCTGGAAGGACATGCTCGACATCCGCAAGCGCTTCGAGCCGCGCGCCGAGGAGCTCGCCAGGAAGTACGCGCTGGCCGACTACACCATGTTCATCGGCTCGGGCGCGCTGTGGGGCGAGACCATCCTGTACTCCATGTGCCTGCTCGAGGAGATGCAGTGGAAGCGCATCCGCCACATCACCTCGCACGACTTCTTCCACGGCACGCTCGAGCTGCTCGAGCCCGGCGTCCCGGTGTTCCTGTTCATGGGAGAGGACGAGTGCCGCGCCCTCGACGAGCGCGTCCGCGCCTTCCTCACCAGCGGCGTGACCGGCGACGAGGACTACGTCATCATCGACACCGCCGAGTACGCGATCCCGGGCCTGGACGACGACTTCCGCGTCATCGTGTCCCCCTGGATCCTGTCCGTGCTGACCACCGACCGCCTCTCGCGCAACTACGAGCTGGTCACCAAGCACAACCTCAAGTACCGCCGCTACTACCACCAGTTCGACTACTAAGAGC
>UQWG01000031.1 GCA_900544645.1 uncultured Collinsella sp. | reverse complement strand
AGAGCGCTTGACTGGCAGTCAAGAGGTCAGGGGTTCGATCCCCCTCGTCTCCACCCGAGCATTGAATGAGGCTCCAACGCAAGTTGGGGCCTTTTTTCATATAGGAAAACAAGGTCAAAGGCGGCACCATGATCCTCCTGGTCGACAAGATCGAAAAAAGCTTCGGCGCGCGCGTCCTCTTTAGCGGCGCATCCTTCCAGATCAACCCCGGCGAGCGCTTCGCGCTCGTGGGCCCCAACGGCGCTGGCAAAACCACCATGCTCAAGATCATCATGGGCATCGACAGTCCCGATGCCGGCCAGGTCCAGTACGCCAAGAACTGCCAGGTAGGCTACCTAGAGCAGGAAACTAATCTGGAGCAAAAGGACACCACCATCCTTGCCGAGGTCATGGCCGCCGCCAAGGAAATCCGCCGCATGGGCGAGCGCGCCAACGAGCTGCAGGCCCAGATCACCGAGCTCTCCGATCAGGGCAAGGACGTCGACGCACTCCTCAACGAGTATGGCCAGGTCCAGGACCGCTTTGAGCACCTGGGCGGCTACGAGCTCGAGAGCAACGCCCGCAAGATCCTTTCCGGCCTGGGCTTTAAGGTCACCGACTTTGAGCGCCCGTGCTCCGAGTTCTCGGGTGGCTGGCAGATGCGCATCGCACTCGCCAAGCTATTCCTGCGCCACCCCGACCTGCTGCTTCTGGACGAGCCTACTAACCACCTGGACCTCGAGAGCGTCCAATGGCTGCGCGGCTTTATCGCCAACTACGACGGCGCCGTCCTCATCGTCAGCCACGACCGCGCCTTTATGGACGCCTGCGTCGACCACGTCGCCGCTCTCGAAAACCGTCGCGTGACCACCTACACCGGCAACTACAGCAGCTACCTCAAGCAGCGCGAGGACAACCTGGAGCAGATGCGCGCCAAGCGTGCCGCTCAGGAGCGCGACATCGCCCACATGCAGGTCTTCGTCGACAAGTTCCGCTACAAGCCCACCAAGGCTGCCCAGGCTCAGGAGCGCATCCGCAAGATCGAGCAGATCAAAAAGGAGCTTGTCATCCTGCCCGAGGGCCACAAGCACATCGACTTTAAGTTCCCCGACCCGCCGCGCTCCGGCGACATGGTCGTGGGGCTCGAGGGCGTCTCCAAGTCCTACGGCAAAAAGCACATCTACAGCGATATCGACCTCAAGCTCTACCGCGGCGAGCATGTGGCGCTCGTCGGCCCCAACGGCGCCGGCAAGTCTACCCTCATGAAGATCCTCGCCGGTCTGGAGCCGCCAACTACCGGCACGCGTGATCTGGGCACCAACGTGGGCGTGGCCTACTACGCCCAGCACGCACTCGAGGGCATGACCGAGTCCAATACCGTCCTGCAAGAGATCGACACCGTCACGCCCAAATGGACCGTGCCGCAGCAGCGCAGCCTGCTGGGCGCCTTCCTGTTTAGCGACAACGATTCCATCGAGAAGCAGGTCCGCGTCCTCTCCGGCGGCGAAAAGGCGCGTCTGGCACTGGCCAAGATGCTTGTGGCCCCCGAGGCGCTCCTGTGCCTGGACGAGCCCACCAACCACCTGGACATCGACTCGGTGGACATGCTCGAGAACGCCCTGCAAAACTTCCCCGGCACCATCGTGCTGATCAGCCACGACGAGCACCTGGTACGCGCCGTGGCCAATCGTGTGATCGACATCCGCGACGGCAAGGTCACGGTCTACGACGGCGACTACGACTACTACCTCTACAAGCGCGAGGACCTCGCGGCCCGCGCCGCCGCCGAGACAGCAGGGGAGAGCGTGCCTGTCGCGGCCAAGTCCGCCAAGGTCACCGCGGCCCAGCCCGATGCGCCCGCCGCCGCTTCCAAACCTGCCGAGGGCAAAAAGACCAAGGAGCAAAAGCGTGCCGAGGCCCAGGCCCGCGCTGCGCTCAACAAAAAACTCAAGGGCGTGCGCAACCAGCTCAAGAAGATCGAGGCAGAGCTCGACAAAAAGCGTGCCCGCTATGACGAGCTTATGGAATTGATGGCAAGTGAAGAGCTTTATGCCGATCAGGACAAGTTCAACGCCGCGCTGGGGGAATATAACGGCCTTAAGCAGGAGCTGCCCAAGCTCGAGGACGAATGGCTGGAGCTTTCCACCCAGATCGAAGAGGAGACCGCGCGTGAACTCTCGTAAGGCCGCCGCCGTTGCGATGATCATCATCGCCATCGCCTGTCGCATCTGCGGCATCTTTATGAGCGCAATGACCGTTCTGCTGTGCTTTAGCGGCCTCACCGCCAAGCTGCAGATCGTTGGCTTTGTCGTTGAGCTTTCGCGTGCACTGCCGAGCGCCATCGCCGGCTACGGCGTCATCACGTCGCCTTTTGGCGGTGTGTTCCGCCTGGATTATGCTATCGTCGCTGTGATCCTGTTTGTAATTGACTACCTGCTCACGCGCGCCTCGCGCCGCGTCCGCTAGGGGAGCGTTATGTCCAGCAGCTACATCATGAACCTGCTCGCCAGTGCCGTTGCCGTCATCGTTGGCATCGTGATCCACGAGAGCGCGCACGCCGCCGCAGCCTGGGCGCTCGGCGACAAAACGGCTCGCTCGCGCGGCCGCGTCTCGCTCAACCCGCTCAACCATATCGACCCGTTTGGCACCATCATCCTGCCGCTGCTCATGCTCGCCGCAGGCGGTCCCGTGTTCGCCTTCGCCAAGCCCGTGCCCGTCTATCTCAACAACCTCAAGCACCCCAAGCGCGACGAGGTTCTGGTGAGCGTAGCCGGCCCCACATCGAACATCGCGCTCGCGTGCCTGGCCGCAGCCCTCATGCACCTGACCTACGGCAACCTCTACACCAGTATGTCCTTTGCCGTAGCGTCGCAAATCATGAACTTTGGCGCTACGTTCATCGTAGTCAACCTGTCACTCGCGTTCTTCAACCTCATCCCGATCCCGCCGCTCGACGGCTCGTCGATCATCGTGCCCTTCCTCAAGGGCAAGGCGCTCGCCAACTACTACCGCCTGCAGCAATACGCCATGCCCATCCTCATCCTGGTGCTGTACCTGCTGCCCATGTGGACCGGCATCGACGTAATCGGTCGCTATTTCGACGTTACCGTGTATCCGCTCGCTGAGCAGCTGCTTAACTTCGCAATCGCCGCCATCTAAGGTAAACTAACAGGTCGACCGTGCAAAACGGTCGCAACATGCACCCAAACCGCGCCGCGAAGGCGCCGTCAAAGGAGGTCGAAGATGTCGTATCGCGTGTCGACGCAGGTCTACAGCGGACCGTTCGACCTGCTGCTGCAGCTGGTAACCCGCCAAAAAGTAGATATCGGCGCCATCTCCATCAGCGAGGTGGCCGAGCAGTACCTTGCCGAGGCCGAGCGCATCGAGGCGCTGGACCTGGACGTGGCGAGCGACTTTTTGCTGGTCGCGGCAACCCTTTTGGACATCAAGGCTGCCTCTCTGGTGCCGCAGGAGGCCCCGCGCAAAGTCGATGACGACGATGACGAGTTCGACGAAGACCTCGAGGAGCTCAGCACGCTTGACGGCGACGCCCTGCGCGAGGTCCTGATCCAGCGCCTGATTGCCTACAAGCAGTTTAAAGGCGCGGCTGCAGCCCTCGGTGCCCGCATGCAGGCCGAAAGCCGCATGCACCCGCGTGTGGCCGGCCCCGACCCCGAGTTCCTAGGCCTTATGCCCGACTACCTTGCCGGCATCACGCTGCGCGGTCTCGCCGTCATCTGCGCCGACCTGGACGGGAAGCGACAGACCTTCTTGCTGGAGGCCGAGCACGTGGCACCCCATCGCGTTCCGCTCGACCTGACGGTGGCCTCAGTCGACCGCTTTACCATGGCGCACCAAACCTGCACCTTCCGCGAGCTACTGGACGGCGATGCCACCACCGAGCAGCTCGTCGTCACCTTCCTAGCTATGCTTGAGCTCGCCAAGCGCGGCTCGCTCACGCTGAGCCAGGACGAGATCTTTGGAACCATCCGTATCAACCGCGTCGAAGGCGCCGAGGCCTATGTGCCCGGCGAGGGCCCCGAGCTCACCGAATAGGAGCCGCAACCATGTCAACCCTTTCCACGCTGGAGGCAAACAGCCTCAAAGGCGCCCTCGAGGCGCTGCTGCTGGTGTCAAGCGACCCAGTGAGTGCGCCCGCGCTGGCCGGCGCACTGGATATCGCCCCCGGCGAGTGCGCGTCGCTGCTCGCCGAGCTCAAGGTTGAGTACGAGGAGGCCAACCGCGGCTTTCAGCTGCGCGAGGTCGCCGGCGGCTGGCGCCTGTTCACGCACCCCGCCTACCACGACGTGGTCGAGGCCTATGTGTTGAGCTGGGACACGCAAAAGCTGTCCCAGGCGGCGCTCGAAACCCTGGCCGTCATCGCATACCACCAGCCCGTAACGCGCGAGGTGGTCAAGGGCATCCGCGGCGTCAACTCAGACGGCGTCATCGCGTCGCTCGTGGACAAGGGTCTGGTGCGCGAGCTCGGCCGTGACCCCCAGCGCGGTCAGGCCATCATTTACGGCACGACCAACGCCTTCTTGGAAAAGTTCGGTCTGCGCTCCACCCGCGACCTGCCCGATCTGGAGCAGTTTGCCCCCGACGAGCAGTCGCGCCAGTTTATCCGCGAGCGCCTGAGCGGCCGCAGCATTCAGTCTACGCTCGAGGAGCAGGCCGAGGACCTGGACGAAGAGCGTGAACTGCTCGATACCGATGTTGAAGATGTTGAGGCAGTCGAGGACTTGGAGACCCTGGTCGTCGACGAGACCTCGGAGGATTTGCATGACGAGGACTAACGAAGTAGGGGAGACGCGCGCCATGGGCAACGCAGCACCCGCAACCGACGCCCAGCCTGTCTATCCGCACACCATGCGCCTGCAGCGCTTTTTGGCACGCGCGGGCGTGGCGAGCCGTCGCGGCTCAGAGGACCTGATGACCGCTGGCCGCGTGACCGTCAACGGCCAGGTCGCGACCGAGCTGGGCACCAAGGTCGATGTCGACCACGATCACATTGAGGTCGACGGCATGCCCGTCAAGCTCGACCAGGGCGCCGTATACCTGATGCTCTACAAGCCGACCGGCTACCTCACCACCATGAGCGACCCGCAGGAGCGCCCTTGTGTGGCCGACCTGGTCCCGCGCGACCGCTTTCCGGGGCTCTTTCCGGTGGGCCGCCTGGACCGCGACACCACGGGACTGTTGCTCTTCACGACCGACGGCGACCTTTCGCAGGACCTGCTGCATCCCAGCAAGCATGTCTATAAGACCTACCAGGCACTCGTGGATGGCCAACTGACCGATCGAGACTTGGAACCACTCCGCCGCGGCATCGAGCTCGACGACGGCCCGTGCCAGCCGGCAATCTGTCGCATCATCAACGCGCGCGAGGCTGAAGCCGTGGCCCCGCAGGGTGTGAAGCCCGGTACCACCGCCGTGGAGGTCATCATCCGCGAAGGCCGCAAGAACCAGGTCAAGCGTATGCTGAGCAAGATCCACCACCCGGTGATCCGCCTGCACCGCTGCAACTTTGCCGGCCTGGAGCTCAAGGACGTGGCCAAGGGCTCGTGGCGCGAGCTCACCGACCGCGAGGTGCAGATCCTCAAGGCCGGCGGCATCCCGCCCAAGCAGGCGAGCTCCAAGCGCAACGGCGGCAAGCCCCAAGACACGCCTGCCAGCCGCACGCGTCACCACGGCAGCCATGGCTCAGCACCCAAGCGCAACACCTACCGCGAGCGCTACACGGGCTAGGCAAACCCGCCGCGCCCCAACGCCCGCGAACCATACCAGCACGTCAACCATCGAAAGGAAGCATTGCATGATCGTCGCCATCGACGGCCCCGCCGGATCCGGCAAGTCCACCATCGCCAAGGAGATCGCCCGTCAGCTTGGCTTTAACAAGCTCGACACGGGCGCCATGTATCGCGCCGTCACCTTCGCCGCGCTCGACCGCGGCATCGATCTGGATAACGAGGCGGCCATCGACGCTCTCGCCGAGCAGATTGAGATCCGCTTTACCAACGGCACCGGCGAGGACACGCGCCTGACCATCGACGGCCAAGACGCTTCGGCCGCCATCCGCACCCCGCAGGTCGACGCCAACGTGTCCAAGGTCTCGGCCTATCCGGGCGTGCGCGCCGCCATGCTCATCCACCAGCGCCGCGCCGCCGAGGACCGCGATATCGTGGCCGAGGGTCGCGACATCGGCACCGTCGTGTTCCCTAACGCGCAGGTCAAGGTCTTCCTGACCGCCGACCCGCGTGAGCGCGCCCGCCGCCGCGTGCTGCAGCGTCACCAAAACGACGCCCAGCCGCTCAGCTCAGCGCAGCTCGAGGCCGAGGTCGACGAGACCCTCGACGCCCTTAAGCAGCGCGACAAGCTTGACAGCAGCCGCGAGGTCGCCCCGCTCGTGCCCGCCGAGGACGCCGTGCACGTCGACTCCACCGCCCACACCATCGACGAGGTCGTCTCGATAATCGAGGACCTTATCAACCAAAGGAGGTAGCCCATGCGCCTGTTTCAGCAGACGCCCGAGGACTATTACAACGCCCCCTACGCCGAGTTTCCAGCGCTCATCCGCGGCACCGTCGTCGTAGTCATGGCCATCCTTTGGGCCTTCTCCAAGCTCATGTGGCGCTGGAAGGTCGAGGACGCCGATCTTCTGTTTGAGCGCCAGGAAGGCCGCGGCAGCGTGGTCATCTGCAACCACACCTCGATGGCCGAGCTCTTGGCCGTGGAGACGGCGCTGTTCTTTGGGGGCCGCCGCATTCGTCCCATCTTTAAGTCCGAGTTCGCCAAGAACAAGATTGTGCGCTGGGCCTTTAGCCACGTTGGCGGCATCCCCGTCGAGCGTGGTACTGCCGATATGAAGTGCCTGCGCACCGCCCAGCATGCGCTGCAGCGCGGCGAGGACGTCCTGATCTTCCCCGAGGGCACACGCATCCGCTCGCGCGAGATCAAGCCCGAGGTCCACGGCGGCTTTGCGCTCATCGCCCAGATGGGCAAGGCGCCCGTCAACCCGCTCGCCATCTGCGGCTGGTCCGACATCACGCCCGCAGGCAAAAAGCTCATGCGTCCCAAGAAGTGCTGGATCCGCGCCGGCAAGGCCGTCTCGCTTTCCGACGCACCGGCTGGGCTTAAGCGCACGGAGCGCCTGGAATGGTTTGAGTCCGAGGCCATGAACCGCGTCTACGCTATGCGAGACGAGCTGTGCGCCGAGCATCCGGGCAGGTTCTAGCCATGAGCGAGAACGTTACGAACACTGCCGCGACCGCGTCCGACCAGGCAACAGCGCCTACCATCGAGATCGCAGCACACGCCGGCACTTGCTACGGCGTACAGCGTGCGCTCGATATGGCGCTGGCCGCCGCGCCGCAGGCAGGGGAGTGCACTCAGGTTCATACCTTGGGTCCGCTCATCCATAACCCCATCGTGGTACGCGAGCTCGCTGAGGCAGGCGTTGGCTTGGCCGAAACCCTGGATGACGCCGCAACCGGCACCGTGATCATCCGCGCCCACGGCGTGGTGCCGCAGGTAATCGATGCTGCCCGCAAGCGCGGCCTAAACGTGGTCGACGCCACCTGCCCCTACGTGAAGAAAGTCCATATGGCAGCCGAGCGCCTGGTGCGCGAGGGCTACCGCGTGGTGGTCGTAGGCGAGCCGGGTCACCCCGAGGTCGAGGGCATTCTTGGCCACGCCGGCAAAGATGCACAGGTCGTGAGCTGTGCCGCCGACGCCAATGCCTTGTCGCTCAAGGGCAAGGTAGGCCTCGTCGTGCAGACCACCCAGACCGCGCAGAACCTCGCCGAGGTCGTGGCAGCTATCACCCCGCGCGTGCAGGAGCTGCGTGTGATCAACACCATCTGCGCCGCCACGAGTGAGCGTCAACAGGCAGCAGCCGCACTTGCCAACCGCTGCGACTGCATGGTAGTCGTGGGCGGCAAGAACTCGGGCAACACCCGCCGCCTGGCGCAGATTTGCGCAGACGCCTGCGAGCGCACGTATCACATCGAGGAAACTTCCGAGCTCCAGGCCGCGTGGTTTACCGACGCTCACCACATCGGTATCACCGCCGGAGCCTCCACCCCGCAAGAACACATCGAACGCGCCGTCACGCGCATCAAGGAGCTTTGCTGCTAACCATGGACCAGACCGTACCCGCATACGCCGCCGAGGTGGCCGATTACGGGCGCAGCCGCGACCCCGAGCCGGGTGAGGGCGCGCTCGTTAAGAACGTGCGTCCCGAATCGCCCGCATGGGATGTGGGTATCGAGCCGGGCATGCGCGTGCTCACGGTCAACGGCGAGCAGCTTACCGACATGATCGTGTGGCTCTGGGAGGCAGACGACGACACGGTCGACCTCGAGGTTTTCGACCCGCGCGATGGCACCGTCACCCCCGTGGAGCTCGATCGATTTCCCGGAGAGGATTGGGGTCTGGAGTTCGACGGCCCCATCTTCGACGGCATGCGTACCTGTGTGAACGCCTGCGTGTTCTGCTTTATGACGATGCTCCCCAAGGGCGGCCGCTCCACGCTCTATATTCGCGACGACGACTACCGCCTGAGCTTTTTGCAGGGCAACTTTGTCACGCTTACGAACCTCACCGACGAGGACGTGCAAAACGTCATCCAACGCAACATGAGCCCCATGAACGTGTCGGTCCACGCCGTGAGCCCCGATGTCCGCCGACGCATGATGGGCCGCAACGCCCAGCGCGGCATGGATGTGCTCGAGGCCATCATGGCCGCCGGCATCGAGATTCACGCGCAGATCGTGTTGTGCCCCGGCATGAACGACGGCGAGGAGCTGGAAAAGACCCTGCGCTTTTGCGAGGAGCACGAGCAAATCACAAGCCTGGGCATTGTGCCGCTCGGTTTTACCAAGCATCAGAACCGTTTTAGCTGGTCCTACAGCGACAAGCCCGAGCTAGCGCGCGAGACCATTGCCATGATCCGTCCCTACCAGGATCGTGCCTACGAACGCTTTGGCCGCCACACCTTCCAGATGAGCGATGAGTTCTATCTGGACGCCGGCATCGATCCTCCCGAGGCAGACTTTTACGACGGGTACCCGCAGTACTACGACGGCATTGGCATGATCCGCTCGTATCTGGACGAGACCGACGACGTGCTGGCTACCGACGCCGAGCGTCTGGCCCGCGTCCGCGAGGCCGTCGCCGCCCGCAACCAGCGGCTTCTGTGTCTCTCGGGCGCCAGCGCACGCGACACGGTGGCCCGCTTTGTGGAGTCGCCCCAGGGGCTCGCCGGCACTGTCACGGCCATCAAGAACCGCTATTTTGGCGGCAACGTGGACGTGACCGGCCTCATCGTCGCGTGTGACATTCTGGAGCAGCTGCCGCAGGATCTCTCTGGGGTTATGCTCTTTGTGCCTAAGCTCATGTTCAACGCTGACGGCATGACGCTTGACGAGTATCATCGTGACGATTTACTCGCAAGCCTTACCAGTCGCGGCGCTGAGGTTCATGTGGTGTCGACCATGCCGCATGAGCTGCTCGATACCCTGGAGCACATCCTTGGCATTGTGCCTGCCGACTCTACTAATTCCGCTAACCCTACCCATTAAAGGAGAGCAGATGAAACCTATCGTCGCCGTCGTCGGACGCCCCAACGTGGGCAAGTCCACGCTCGTTAACCGCCTGGCCCAGACCTCGGACGCCATCGTCCACGAGTCCCGCGGCGTCACGCGCGACCGCTCGTATCACACGGCCGATTGGAACGGTCGTGAGTTCACCATCGTCGACACGGGCGGTATCGAACCGCTCAAGAGCGATGACGTCTTTGCCACGTCCATCCGCGACCAGGCGCTCGCCGCCGCCGAGGAAGCCGCCGTCATCCTGTTTGTGGTCGACGGCCGCACCGGCGTTACCGAGGAGGACGAGTCGGTCGCCCGCATGCTCAAGCGCTGCGACAAGCCGGTCTTTCTGCTGGTGAACAAGCTCGACAACCCCGATCGCGAGAACGACAGCATCTGGGAGTTCTATTCGCTCGGTATCGGCGAGCCCACGCCGCTCTCGGCGCTGCACGGCCACGGCACCGGCGACCTGCTCGACGATATCGTGGCCCTGCTTCCGGAGGAAGAGGACGAGGTCGCCGATGAGTTCCCCGACGCGCTGAACGTCGCCATCATCGGCCGCCCCAATGCCGGTAAGTCGTCGCTGTTCAACCGCATCCTGGGCGCCGACCGCTCCATCGTGTCCAACATTGCCGGCACCACGCGCGACGCCATCGACACGGTCGTCGAGCGCAACGGCAAGCACTACCGCATGGTCGACACTGCGGGTATCCGTAAGAAGAGCACCGTGTACGAGAACATCGAGTACTACTCCATGGTCCGCGGCCTGCGCGCCATCGACCGTGCCGACGTGGCGCTGCTCGTCGTCGACGCCTCCGTGGGCGTTACCGAGCAGGACCAGAAGGTCATGGGCTTGGCCATCGAGCGCGGCTGCGCCATCGTGGTGCTGCTCAACAAGTGGGACCTGCTCGACGACGATCGCAAGCGCGAGGCCTGCATGGAGACCATCGACCGCCGTCTGGGCGTTATGGCTCCCTGGGCCCAGTACCTGCGCATTTCGGCCCTGACCGGCCGCAGCGTCGAGAAGATCTGGGCAATGGTAGACGCTGCCGAGAAGACGCGCTCGCAAAAGATCAGCACCTCGCGCCTCAACACGTTCCTCACCGATCTGCGCGAGTTCGGTCATACCGTGGTGGACGGCAAGCGTCGCCTGCGCATGCACTACGTGACCCAGACGGGCGTCAATCCGCCGACGTTTACGTTCTTCGTCAACCACAGCGACCTGGTCAACGACACCTACCAGCGCTACGTGGAGAACCGTATGCGCTCGACCTTCGACTTTGCCGGCACGCCCATTCGACTCTTCTTTAGGAAGAAGGAGCAAAAGGATGCATAATCCGATTCTTCTGACCGCCATCTGCGCCGTGGTCTCGTTCTTTATCGGAGCGATTCCGTTTGGCCTGATCTTGGGCCGCGTGTTCAACCACACGGACATTCGCAAGGCGGGCTCCGGCAACATCGGCACCACCAACGCGCTGCGCGTGGCCGGCCCCAAGGTGGCCGCGCTCACGCTGCTGCTCGACTGCCTTAAGGGCGCCATCTGCGTCCTTATCGCGCGTCCGCTCATTGCCGACTTGGGCTATGGCTTCCCCGTGAGCATTATGGCCCCCGGCGCCGCCGGCGACTGGATGCTCGGCGTCATCTGCCTGGCAGCGGTGTGGGGCCACATCTTCTCGCCCTACCTCAATTTCCATGGCGGCAAGGGAATCGCAGTTGGTCTGGGCGTCATCCTCGCCTGGTATTGGCCAATTGGCCTGTCGCTGCTGGGCATGTTTATCGTGGCCGTCGCCATCACCAAGTTTGTGTCGGTGGGCTCGCTTGCCGCGGCCATCGGTCTTCCCATCGCTGCTTGCGCGGTCATTCCGTACAGCAGCCTGGGCCTCAAGTTCTGCATGGCGATAATCGGCATCACCGTGGTGTGGGCCCATCGTGCGAACATCAAAAAGCTCATGACCGGTAAGGAGTCCAAGCTCTCGTTTACCAAGCGCGTCACCGAGCCCGACGATAAGTAGGAGAGAGTCATGAATGTTGCGCTGATTGGCTCCGGCTCCTGGGGAACCGCCGTCGCCGGCCTTGCCGCCGCGCGAGCCGAGCGCGTGACCATGTGGGCCCACAGCGAGCAGACGGCCGCCGGCATCAATGGCGAGCACCGCAACCCCCGCTACCTTGTGGGCTACAAGCTGCCCGGCAACGTCGTCGCCACCACGGACCTGGTGCAGGCACTCGACGGCGCCGAGGCCATCATCTTCGCCGTTCCTTCGACGCACCTTCGCAGCGTGTGCCACCAGGCCGCGCCCTTTATCGCCGCCGATACCCCGGTGCTCTGCCTCACCAAGGGCATTGAGCCCGAGTCCGGCCTGCTCATGAGCGAGGTCATCGCCAGCGAGATTGGCAACGAGACGCGCGTGGCGGCGCTCTCGGGCCCCAACCATGCCGAGGAGATCTGCCGCGGCGGACTTTCTGCCGCCGTCATCGCCAGCAAAGACGCGCAGGTAGGGGAGACCTTTAAGAACCTGCTCCTATCCACGGCCTTCCGCATCTACCTGTCGCAGGACATGACCGGCGTCGAGGTTTGCGGCGCCATGAAAAATGTCATCGCGATCGTATGCGGAATCTCCGCCGGCACCGGTGCGGGCGACAACACGCTCGCCCTCATCATGACGCGCGGCCTGGCAGAGATCAGCCGTCTGGTGCACGCCCGCGGCGGTCAAGCTATGACCTGCATGGGACTTGCCGGCATGGGCGACCTCATTGCCACCTGCACCTCGGAGCATTCGCGCAACCGCACCTTTGGCTACGAGTTTGCCCACGGCGTGTCGCTCGACGAGTATCAGACGCGCACGCATATGGTTGTTGAGGGTGCCGTCGCGGCCCGCAGCGTGAGCGAGCTTGCCCGTTCACTGGGCGTAGACATTCCGCTCACCTTTGCCGTGGAGCAAACGCTCTACAACGGTGTTACTTTGGATAGGGCGCTCAGGATTCTCACCGACCGCGTCCCCTCTCAAGAGTTCTACGGACTCACCGACTAGCGCAGAAAGGCTACTACCATGGGTTCCATCAAAATCGCTCCGTCCATCCTTTCGGCCGATATGGCCAACCTCAAGGACGAGCTCGACAAGATCGCCGGTGCCGACTACGTGCACTTCGACGTTATGGACGGCCACTTTACCGGCAACCTCACCTTTGGCGTTGACATCCTCAAGGCCGTCAAGCGCTCCACCAACGTGCCGGTCGACGCGCACCTGATGGTGTCGAACCCCGACGAGACGGTCGATTGGTACGCCGATGCCGATGCCGGTGCCGATATGATCACCGTGCACTACGAAGCCTCCACGCACCTGCACCGCACGCTCACGCATCTGCAGCAGCGCGGTGTCAAGGCCGGCGTGGTGCTCAACCCCGCCACGCCCGTCTGCGTGCTCGAGAGCATCATCGACGTTGTCGACATGGTGCTGCTCATGAGCGTGAACCCCGGCTTTGGCGGCCAGAGCTTTATCCCCGGTACCATCGCAAAACTGCACGAGCTCAAGGCCATGTGCGAGCGTCACGGCGTTTCGCCCCTCATCGAGGTCGACGGCGGCATTTCTTCCAAGAACATTGCTGAGGTCGTCAAGGCCGGTGCCAATGTGCTCGTGGCCGGTTCTGCCGTATTTAAGTCCGAAGATCCCGCTGCCGAGGTTGCGCTGCTGCAGAAGCTGGGCAACGAGGCCGCACAGGAGGCATAAACCCTTATGACCGCAGGTCAAAACCGCATACCCGTGAATCTTGACTATGCCGCCTCGACGCCCATGCGCGCCGAGGCGCTCCTTGCGCAGCGCGAATACGACGACAGCGAGCTTGCCGGCGTCAACCCCAACTCGCTACATTCGCTCGGCCGCAAGGCCGCTGCGCGCCTTGAAGTGGCACGTCGCGAGATAGCCCGTAGCTTTGGCGCACGCGTCCGCCCGTCTGAGATTGTTCTGACCAACGGCGGCACCGAAGCCAACCAGCTGGCGCTGCTCGGTCTTGCCGAGGGCGCTCGTCAGCGCGATCGCAAGCGCGATCGTGTAATCGTTTCGGCCATCGAGCACGATTCGATTCTGGACAACCTGCCGCTGCTGCGTGCCGCCGGCTTTACCGTCGACCTGGTGCAGCCCTGCCGCGCGGGCTACATTGAGCCTGCCACGCTTGTCGAGCTGCTAGGCGACGACGTGGCGCTCGTAAGCATTATGGTCGCCAACAACGAGACCGGCGTGGTGCAGCCAATCCGCGAGCTTGCCGCGGCCGCGCATACCGTTGGCGCCCTGTTCCACACCGATGCCATCCAAGGCTATCTGCACATTCCACTCGATGTCACCGAGCTGGGAGTTGACGCCATGACCGTTGCCGCGCACAAGATCGGTGGCCCCGTGGCATCCGGCGCGCTCTACCTTAAGAACCGCACGCCGCTGCGCCCGCGCATCTTTGGCGGCGGACAGGAAGCCGGACGTCGCGCCGGCACGCAGGATCTGCGCACGCAGCTCGCCTTTGCCGCTGCCGCCCGCACGCTGACGCTCTATGTGGCCGAGGAGCGCGAGAAGCTGCAAGCCCTTTCCGACAAGCTCTACGCCAAGCTTACGGCCCATCCGCGCATTCACGCCACCATGGGCGACTATGCGCATGCCGACCGTCTGCCCGGCATGGTATCGATCTACATTGACGGCATGGACTCCGAGGAGCTCATCATCAAGCTCGACGCCGCCGGCTTTGAGGTATCGGGCGGTTCCGCCTGCTCGAGCGGCAGCATGGACCCGAGCCATGTTCTCAGCGCCATGGGTATTGGCCGCGAACAGGCCCTGGGTGCACTGCGTATCTCGTTTGATGACCGTGTGAACCCTGCCGACCTGGACGACTTTGCCCAGACGCTGCTCTCGATCGTGGGTGCCGCATGATCGTCGCCGAGCTTGAACGTGCGCTGCTGGAGCGATACCCCAAGGCGGACGCCGAGGGCTGGGATCATGTTGGGCTATCTGTGGGAGATCCCGCTGCAGAGATCACCGGTGTTGCCTGCGCACTCGATGCGACCGAAGCTAATGTTCGCCGCGCCCAAGAAGCCGGCGCAAACGTGCTGCTGACGCATCATCCTGTCTATATCAAGGCGCCCGAGGCGTTTTGTCCGTCGGATTCCGCACGCCCCCAGTGCAGCGCAGCGCTGTTTGAGGCCGCCCGCTGCGGGGTGAGTATCATCTCGCTCCACACCAATCTGGACCGCTCGCATGAGGCTCGCGTTTGCCTAAGTACGCTGTTGGACGCCGCGCCCGCAAGCTCGCTGGAGCACGTGGACGACCCCGAAGCGACCGGCCTGGGCGCGCTTGCAACGCTCAACGACCCCTGCAGCCTGCGCGACCTTGCCAATCGCGCCGCCACGGCGTTTGGCAGCGACCCGCGCGTGTGGGGCGAGGCCGATCACCCATGCCGCACGGTCGCCATTTTGGGTGGCTCCCTCGGCGACTTTGGCGAGCTTGCCATCGCCGCTGGCGCGGACGTTATCGTGACGGGTGAGGCGGGCTATCACGTGGCGCAGGACCTCGCTCTGCGCGGTCTGGGCATCATCCTGCTCGGTCATGACCGCTCCGAGGAGCCGTTCGTTGATATATTGATGAACTCTGCAGTTGACGCCGGGGTCGACCCCCGTCATGCGATTAAAATACTGAACCCTTGCCAATGGTGGACTGTGACAAAAGGAGAGAACTTATGAGCGCCGGCGCTACGCTACTCAAGCTGCAACAGATCGATTTGGAGCTCGCCCGCAACAAGAGCGAACTTGCCAATATGCCGGAGCTCAAGGAGCTCGCTTCCAAGCGCAAGACCTACGTTAAGCTCAAGGCCGAGATGACCAAGCTCTACGCCCAGCGCAAGGACCTGGACATTGAGCTCGACGACCTCAACACCACCGAGATTCAGACCAATAACGCCATCGAGGCCGCCAAGAAGCGCCACGTTGACGGCTCTGACTACCGCGAGGTTCAGGACCTGGAGAACGAGCTCGCCACCCTGGCCAAGCGCCTGGACAAGATCGAGCACACCCGCAAGGATGTCGTCATCGCCCACAAGGAGGCACTCGACCGCGAGGCTCGCGCGCAGGCCATCATCGCCAAATTCGAGGAGGGCGTGAAGGCCGATACCAAGGCCGCCCGCGCCAAGGCCGCCGACCTCCAGGCTCAGATTGACGCCGCGACCAAGGAGCGCACCGCGCTTGCCGCCACGCTGCCGACTGACGTGCTCACCGATTACGAGCGCCTGCTCAAGCAGTTCCGTGGTCTGGCCGTCGAGACCATCAAGGGCAACATCCCCACGGTCTGCCACACCGCGCTGCAGGCGTCGTCCATGAGCGACCTCAACCACGACGGTAGCGAGATTACGCACTGCCCGTACTGCCACCGCCTGCTCGTGCTCCCCAGCAAGGAAGCCTAACGATGACGGCGGCACCCAACAATTCAATTCAACTTGAGGGAAAAACGATCCTGCTGGGCATTACCGGCGGGATCGCCGCCTATAAGTCGTGCAATATCGTACGCCTGCTTCAAAAGCGCGGCGCGCGTGTCAAGGTCGTTATGAGCGAGCATGCCACCGAATTTGTGGGCCCGCTCACCTTCCGTGCGCTCACCAACGAGCCCGTTGCCGTGGGCCTATTCGACGACCCCTCCGACCCCATCCACCACATTTCGCTTGCGAAAGAGCCCGATCTGGTGGTCGTGGCGCCCGCGACGGCCAATATCATCGCCAAGATGGCAAACGGTATCGCCGATGACCTCATCTCCACCACGCTGCTTGCCACGCCGCGACCCATCGTGATCGCCCCCGCCATGAACAACGGTATGTGGAAGGCGCCGGCGACGCAGGCCAATATGGCCACGCTGCGCGACCGTGGCGTCCATGTGGTGGGGCCCGGCAGCGGCTACCTTGCCTGTGGCGACGTGGACACGGGACGCATGAGCGAGCCCGAGGACATCGTTGAGGCCATCTGCGAGGTGCTCAGCCCCGTACCCCAGGACCTTGCGGGCAAGCGCATCGTGATCACCGCCGGCCCCACGCACGAGCCGATCGACCCCGTGCGCTTTATTGGCAACCGGTCGTCGGGCAAGATGGGCATCGCCCTGGCAGGGGAGGCCGCTCGCCGCGGTGCTGCGGTCAAGCTTGTGCTGGGACCGACATCGCTCGACGCTCCCCGCGACGTGGAGTGCGTGCGCGTGCAGACCGCCGCAGAGATGCTGCAGGCGGCGCTGGATGCCTTTCAGACGGCCGATGCGGCCATTTGTGCGGCTGCCGTCGCCGACTACACCCCCGCAGCCCCTGCCGACCATAAGCTCAAAAAGGCCAGCGAGCGCTTGGATCGCATCGAACTGGTCGAGACGGTCGATATTTTGGCCGAGCTCTCGCGTCAGAAGGGGGAGCGGTGCGTGATCGGCTTTGCGGCCGAGACCGATAACGTCGTGGAGTACGCGCAGCGAAAGCTCGCGCGCAAGGGTTGCGATGCCATTATCGCCAACGATGTCTCGCGCGCCGATTCGGGCTTTGGAACCGATACCAACAAGGCCTGGATCGTAAGCTCAGCGGGTACGCAAGAACTTCCCGTACTTACAAAACCCCAGCTCGCAGATACAATTTTGGACTTGCTTCAAAATTTGTAAAAAAGTTCTTGCACAAGGACAAAGTTTCGGGTTAATATACTCCCTGTTGCGAGCGAGAGCAGAGCAACAAACAAAAGCTTCGGGACGTGGCGCAGCTTGGTAGCGCACTTGACTGGGGGTCAAGGGGTCGCTGGTTCGAATCCAGTCGTCCCGACCAGAAGTTTAAAGGTCAGGCACCTCGTGCCTGACCTTTTTTGTTTTAAGCAATTGCTTAATTTTGATTAAGCAACAGGGTGCCAAAAATCTACCTACGCGATAACCACTTTTTGCGCCTACTTGCGCGTTTTGCACGCGCTTGAGCCGATTTATTAACGCGATATGAATCTACATACGCGTAGCTGGTATACAGACGAGTACAGGCTGTATTTATCGCGGCGATTTACGCAGATATAGCGACTGTAACGAACAAGCGTGTCGCTGTATTTATTCCAGTAGTTCACATGATCGGTGGACAAGTGAGAGGTTGCAACGAAACGTCAAGCGGGATGAGCTCTATACGAGGGCGCTACGAAGGTAATGACGGGGGAGTGCGGCAGACGCTCTGAGAGCCGCTGTACGACCCCATTTCTCCTCAACCCGATAACTATGCTTCAAGACGAGAATCGTTCGTTTGGTTGCCAAATGAAAAGCCCGCGCAGAATCGCACGGGCTTTTCATTGGTTGCAGATGAGGCTAAAAGCAGAAGGCGGGGAACACGCAGTAGATGTTCGTCGCGCTGTAGTAGTCATAGCTGCCGTTGCTGTGGACACAGCGGAAGGACGCGGAGTTGCTCGGATGCACGGAGCGAGTCCAGTGATAGCTGCTCGACGAAGCACTGGAATAGTTCGATGTTGTCACGCCCTTGGATTTGTAGTACTCGTACTGGGCGCCGTCAGACTGGAGGTCACCGTAGACTTCAGTCATCGAGAGCAGGAAGACCTTGTCAGTCGTGGCCGAGGGGGTGCCTGCCTTGCCGTCGCCCAGGTTGTCGGTCATCTTCGTGACGGACTTCACCTTGGACTGGAGTTCGCAAGGCTGTTGATGTTCACTAAGAAGTGGTCCGAGTGATCACTGGGAAATAAGCACCGTGAGCACGAAAAATTGAGCAGTTTAAGCAAGAGGGCCGCGCCCCGGGGACCGGGGGCGCGGCCCTCGCCGTATGGTTTCCCCGGGCGGTTACTTTGGCGAGCCCGCCCGGGAAGGATGGAGGAGATGACCGTGCCCCTGGACACAGTGAATGATATACGGTCGATGGATGCCGCCGGGCGCTCGAGGTCCGAGATCGCCCGAATGCTCCACGTGAGCCGGAACACCGTGGCGAAGTACGCCGACATGGAGGACATGTCGCCCGCCGCGCCGATGCCCCGGAGGAGGGGCAGGCCCGCGCTCGAGGGCAACGAGGAATGGGTCGCGGGCGTTCTCGAGGCCGACCTCGGGGCCCCGAGGAAGCAGCGCCACACAGCCAGGCGGATCTACGACAGGCTCGTCGCCGAGCGCGGCTACGGCGGCTCTTACTCCACCGTGCAGAGGTTCGTCCGCGAGCTCAGGCTCGCCCGGGCGGCGGCGGGCGGAGAGGGGTACCTCGAGCTCGAGTGGGCGCCCGGCACCTGCCAGGTCGATTTCGGGAACTTCCGCGCCGCGGTCGGCGGGAGGACCCTCGACCTCAAGCTGCTGGTCGCGACGCTTCCGCACTCGAACGACCGGCAGTGCGTCGCCCTCATGTCGCAGAGGTCGGAGTGCCTGTGCGCCGGGCTGCTCGAGATCTTCCGCCGCTGGGGCCGCGCCCCGGCGGCGATGGTGCTCGACAACGCCACCGAGGCGGGCAGGATGGTACGCGGCGAGGTCACGGAATCGAGGCTGTTCTCGCAGTTCAGAGCCCACTACCGCTTCGAGAGCCGGTACTGCAACCCCTATTCGGGAAACGAGAAGGGCTCCGTCGAGAACGCCGTGGGGTTCCTCCGGCGCAACCTCCTCGTCCCCGTGCCTGCGTTCGGCGCGCTCCCCGAGCTCAACGCGTTCCTCGCCGAGGGGTGCGCGAGGGTCAACGCGGCGGCGCGCTGCCGCGACGGCAGGCCGCACGGGGAGGCCTACCGGGAGGACCTCGCCGCCATGCGCGCCCTTCCCGGCGTGGAGTTCGACGCGGTGAGGTGGGTCACCGCCCGCGCCGACAAGCGCGGCTACGTCGAGGCCGACGGGCGCGAGTACGTCGCCGGGCCCGCCTGGCACGGGCGGAGCCTGCTCGTCGGCATGCGCGCGACGACGGTGGAGATCCTCGCCGACCGCGGCCGCCGGGTCGCCGTCCTCCCCAGGGCCTTCGGGGAGGGGCCCGCGGTCCGGAACCCCCTCTCACTCGTGCCCGCCATCATCGCCAGGCCGAGGGCCTTCGGGGAGTCGACGATCAGGCGCGACATGCCGCCGGGGCTCGTCGAGGGGATCGACCGGATGGACTCCGCCGGCAGGAGGCGCACGCTCAGGTCGATCGGCCGGGCGAGCGAGTCCTCGGGCTTCGAGGCGGCCTGCGAGGCGGCGCTCAGGGTCGTCGAGGGCGGCCGCGTCCCCGACGACGCCACGGTCGACGTGCTGGCGAGACGCATCGCGGGAGGCGGCGGCGGGGCCGGCGGGGCCGACCTGTCGGTCTACGACGGGTTCCTGAAGGGGGCGGTCGCCGATGGCAGCTAGCGAGGAGCTGGCCCGCAGGGTCGTGGAGGCCGGGCGTTCGTGCTCGCTCACCACCGCCGTCCTGGAGGAGTGGTCGAGGCTCGGCACCCCGAAACAGGTGGAGTACCTGGCGGGCTACCTCGAGGCGGAGAGGTCCAGCCGCGAGGCCTCGAAGCGCGCGACGCTGCTCAGGCGCTGCGCGCTGCCGGCGCCCAAGACCTTCGACGGCTACGACTGGTCGGCCGTGTCGTGGCCGGAGGGCATGGGGCGCGAGTCGCTGCTCGCGCTCGACTTCGTCGGGCGCAGGGAGGACCTCGTGCTCATGGGCGACGTCGGCACCGGCAAGACGCACATGGCGTCGGCCCTCTGCGCGCTGGCGTGCGAGAGGAGGCTCGAGGCGCGCTTCTTCACGGCGTCCTCGCTCGTGATGCGCCTGAGGCGCGCCCGCGACGACGGGAGGCTCGACCGGGAGGCCGCGCTCATCGGCAAGGCCCGCCTGCTCGTCATCGACGAGCTCGGGTTCCTCCCGCTCGACGCGGACGGGGCGAGGCTGCTCTTCCAGGTCTTCGCCGACGCATACGAGAGGCAGTCGGTGGTGATCACCACGAACCTGGAGTTCAGCAGGTGGGGGTCGGTGTTCGGGGACGACCAGATGGCCGCCGCCGTGATCGACCGCATCGTCCACCACGGGAGGCTCGTCCAGTTCCGCGGCGAGTCCTACCGCGTCCGCCATGCCCTCATGCAGGAGGGCTAGCCGCTCAAAAAGCGTGCGCGCTTCCGATGCTCAGGCTGCTCAATTTCCGATGCTCTTTTTGCTCAAATCCTCTTGACGAAACACAGCAAGGCAAAAGCGACCAGAGGTCGCCGGTATTGAGGAGGCCGCGGAGTTCGGACTTCTCCCAGCCGCCGGCGTGCGTGTTCGTGGCGTTTATTCTCTGTAGGGCCAGGGCATTGTTGGTCGCCTCGAACGTAAGCCCCGCCTTGCCTGAGCCATCAGCAAAAATTAAGATAAGACCGTGTATGACCAATATGAACTTGAGCATATTCCGTCCGTATTCATACTGGATGATCAAGGAAACATCATCGGCTTATCCGAAGGAGAGGAAGAACCTCTTGCCTTATTAAAGAAATACGCCAAATACAACGGATATAAAGCGGAAGGAGGCGACATCAAGTAACTATCAAAGGCCAGATTAAGGAGCCAGCCATGAAGAAATGCCTGCCCTCCATCGTCTCAGCAGCTCTTTGCCTCTCCCTTGTCATGACACCATTTGTGCCCGTTGCGGCAGCCTATGCCGACGAGGGATCTCCCGCCGAGAGCAGCGAGATCTACGTCGGAGACAACTACGACGAAAATTACGATATATCCCTTTTGAGCGCGGACGCTGCACGGATTCATATTCCAAGGTGTGGTGCGATTCTCACGGATCTGCAAATAACCGCCCCGTCCCTCACAAGGTCAAGCTGAACGCGAAGGAGGAGGCTTGCCTGCGCGATCCCTACCTTGCTGGCACCGCTGAAGTTATCGCCGGTCTCGTGACAACCGGTCCTAGCGGCGGCTTTTTTGCAACCGCAATGACATCGTACCGACTTTTCATTTGCATGTTCTGAAAGGAAGTTGCCATGTTGTCGCAAAATCAATCGAGATACTTGAACACAATCGGCTTTGCCCTGCTTGCATTACTCTTTGCTAGCGACCTTTTGCTGAAACCGCCCAAGGAACTCGTTTTGCTTGCCATAGACTGCATTTCCGCCCTTTACTTTACGGCAACCCTATTCGTCGGACTAAAGGAGAGGAAAAAAGGCGTAGTCGTTGCATCTGCCGTAGGCGTGATCATAACCATTGCCTCATTCTTTATCTGACACATTGGTGATCTAGGGGCGATATCGTAGGAATACGACCGGGAGAGCCGGGACCAGATTGCCCGGGTTGCCCGGTCGGCTCGCGCGACGGCGCGGCGGTTCCACAGAAAGCTCTCCCGACTTCACGCCTTTCTGATCGCATTGTAGACAGCCATCTCGTCTTCGCAGTCGGCGAGCACGCGGTGTGCGTCGTCGTTTTGGATGTCCAGTAAATCTCGAAGGTCCTCCATGCGCCAGCGTCCGAGATTTGGCCATGCGCGTTGCGCGAGCTGATAAGTGTCGATCGCGATGTTGTAGTTAAAGTCCAGACCAAAGCCGTCCCAGGCAGAACGGCATTGTTTCCTTGATTATCAACTTCATCCGGACACTTCCCGCATTCATCCGTGTGTGTACGGATGAATGCGGGGTTCGATACCCCGGCGGCCTGATCGGCAG
>UQWG01000030.1 GCA_900544645.1 uncultured Collinsella sp. | reverse complement strand
CCACAAAGGTGCCTGTCCCCTTTGTGGTGGTTTAGTTTACTTGGGCTAACTTATGGAGAAGCTATGGTGGCGCATATTGACGCTAGAAAGTAAACCACGGTGAACTATATTGGTTTCAGCAACGGAGCAGGCAATAGGCGATGAAAAAGCCTGCCCTGTTGAGTTTGATTCGCATTCCTCCCCTCTGTGCGATTCAACGGTGTACTTCGGGAACAGGCCCGCTGGCAACTAGCTGCCGGCGGGCCTGTTCCTGTTTGTCGAGGGGGTGCGATGGACGGAGCCGAGCTGGTCGGGCTCCAAAAAAGGCGGACGCCGTAGCGCCCGCCCCATAACAATCGAAAGCTCAAGCCAGCAGATCGGTCTAGTACACCATGCCCATGGCGTCCCGAACCTCTGCCAGGGTCTGATCGGCGATCTCGTTGGCGCGACGGTTGCCCTCGTGCAGGACGTCCTTCACATAGTCCAGATCGTTCTCGTAGCGCTGGCGACGCTCGCGGATCGGTGCGAAGTACTCGTTGACGGCCTCGGTCACGTACTTCTTGAGCTGGCCGGAGCCGCCCATGCCGATCTCCTCGGCAATCTCGACCTCGGAGCGACCGGTGCAGATGGCGGCTGTCGAAAGCAGGCCAGACACGCCGGGGCGGTTCTCGGGATCGAACGTGATCATGCGCTCGGAGTCGGTCTGGCTCTTCTTGATGCGTTTGGCCGTCTCCTCGGCGGTCATCGAGATATTGATGGCGTTGCCGTAGCTCTTGCTCATCTTGCGACCGTCAAGGCCGGGAAGCAGCGGGGTCTCGGACAGTAATGCGTCGACCTCGGGAAATACCTTGCCGTAGCGGTTGTTAAAGCGGCGGGCGATGGTGCGGGTGAGCTCGATGTGCGGCAGCTGGTCGCGACCGACGGGCACGACGTTGCCCTTGCAGAACAGAATGTCGCAGGCCTGGTGCACCGGGTAGGTGAGCAGAAGGCCGGTAAGCTCGTGGCCCGAGGCCTCCATCTCGGCCTTGACCGTGGGATTGCGCGCCAGCTCGGCCTCGGAGACCAGCGACAGGAACGGCAGCATGAGCTGGTTGGCGGCGGGCACGGCGGAGTGAGCGTAGATCATGGTCTTGTCGGGGTCGATGCCGCAGGCAAGGTAGTCCATGACCATGTTGTACACGTTGTCCTGGATGTGCTCGGTCGTGTCGCGATCGGTGATGACCTGGTAGTCGGCGATGAGCACGTTGGTCTTGGCGCCCATGTTCTGCAGCTCGACACGGCCCTTGAGGGTGCCGAAGTAGTGGCCCAGGTGCAGACGGCCGGTGGGGCGGTCGCCGGTGAGCATGGTGAACTTCTCGGGCGTCTTGGCCAGGCCCTCGCGAATGGCGTTGCTCTTTTGCAGCGCGACTTCGTAGCTGTTCTCGTTTGGCATGATTGCTCCTTACGTATGTTCATGGGTCAAGATGATAGCGCGTTTATTGGAGGGGCGGTGCGTAAGTAGGCGAGGGGCGGGAGAGGGACGCGCGTGCTGCGGCATGTGCGATGGGTGCGGCGCGGCCGCGCTTGGCTAACGGTGCCTTGGCGCATCCTCGGCAGCTTGCCCTAGAGCTTGTGGTGGCGCTCTTCTTTGCGCTCCTCGGC
Source organism: uncultured Collinsella sp. (assembly GCA_900544645.1). Taxonomy (GTDB): domain Bacteria; phylum Actinomycetota; class Coriobacteriia; order Coriobacteriales; family Coriobacteriaceae; genus Collinsella. The sequence goes on along the minus strand of UQWG01000030.1, from coordinate 20,572 downwards.
TGCCTGCTCCTCCTGCTTAAAAGCGGGGTCGTCGGGGGTGACCAGTTCGTCCTCGTGCGTGCGCTTGTTGTAATGGTGGCGTAGTACGGGTTCAAACAGGTGCAGGTGCTTGGCGAAGGCCGCCGAGCCAATGGCGAGCACGGTAAAGATGAGCACACGCATGGGCACTTCGACCTGGTTAATCGCGGCGGCGCCGGCCGAAAGCATGATGCACCAGGCATAGATGAGCAGCACGGCCTGTTTTTGGTTGTAGCCTTCTTGGATCAGGCGGTGGTGGATGTGGCCCTTGTCGGCCTGCCCGATGCTAATGTGGGCGCGCTTGCGGCGCACGATGGCGCTGAACGTGTCGATGATGGGCACGCCGGCAACGATGAGCGGAATGATAAGCGAGGTGAGTGCGGCGGTGCGGCTCACGTTGAGCAGCGAGATGGAGCCCAGCGCAAAGCCCAGAAGCAGCGACCCCGAGTCGCCCAAGAAGATGCTTGCGGGGTTGAAGTTGTAGCGCAAAAAGGCCAGACAGGCGCCAAAGAGCGCAATGGAGAGCGCGGCGGCGTCGATGCGGCCCGAGAGAACGGCCATCGAAAACATGGTGAACGACGCGATGCCGCAGATGCCCGTGGCCAAGCCGTCGAGGCCGTCGATGAGGTTAATGATGTTAGTGAATGCCACCAGATAGATCACGGTAATGGGGTAGGCGAGCCATCCGAGCATGATCTCGCCGGGAGCAAACGGGTTGACGATGACGCCGATTTTTAGGCCGCCCATGCAGGCGATAAGCGCGGCGAGGACCTGTCCGGCCAGCTTTTGCTTGGGCGTGAGCTGGAAGACGTCGTCGATAGCGCCGGTCGCAAAGATGACGGTAAAGGAGAGCGCCAGCATGGGATAGCTAATGTGAAGGCGCGGGTGCGGTACCAGGACGGGTGGCCAGCCTAGGTACCAGGTGCCTAGGATTTGCACAATGCAGGCAACGACCAGGCCCAAAAACACCGCCGTTCCGCCCAAACGCGGGATGGGCTTGGTGTTGATGCGGCGCTTAGAAGGATAGTCGACGGCATCGAGCTTAATTGCCAAGCGCTTGACCAGGGGCACCGCGAGGAAGGTCGTGATAAAAGCCGCCGCTGCCACGCATAGGTACGGTATGTAGCTCGGGGATGAAGCCATGAATCTAAAAACCGCCAAGCGTCGAAGGAAAAGGTCAGAAGAACGCCATGCGCAAAGGGCATAGCCGAACCATAATACTCGACCAAGGGGGGTGCATGTAATTGCACGCAGCGATAATCACGCGCTTACCAGATATTGGGATGTTGTCGATGGCTTGTCGGGATGCCGGCGGGGATCCATATGGACTGTATGGTGATTTTCGGCAAAAGAAAACCACCCCCCACGTTACGAAAATGAACCCACCTAAAACAGGTGGGTGCCCTCATCGACTGTTCCAGCGTCCTTAACAACGAAGGATACCTGTACTAGGTACGACTGTGTGGGCTCCCTAAATAAACGCGACGGTTCACCCAGTTGCTCCGCGGGGGGCGGAATACCTACATCATAAAGCGGCACTTTATCGATTCCAGTCTTGACATTACAAAAATCGTGTCGGACGATTACGGCGCCTTAGGGACGGAGCCGTCTACGCGGTCTGGCCCTTTACGTTTGAGCTGCTGAATCGTTGTTTTGGAGCATGTTTTTATGCCGACGTCGTTGACCGAACTTTTTTCGCCCGCCTGCCATTTGTGTCCGCGCCGTTGCGGTGCGGCGCGCGATGAGGGCGCGCGCGGCGTATGCGGTGCTAACGACACGCTCAGGGTGGCCCGCGCGGCGCTTCATATGTGGGAGGAGCCGCCTATCTCGGGCGAGGCCGGTTCGGGCACGATCTTCTTTAGCGGTTGCTCGCTTAAATGTATCTACTGCCAGAACCACGAGATCTCGACCGGCAATTTTGGCCTTGAGATTTCGCCTGAGCGCCTGGTCGAGATTATGCTGGAACTGCAGGACCAGGGTGCCAACAACATCAATTTGGTGACGGCGACGCACTATGCGCACCTGTTGCCTGCCGCGATTGCCGCGGCACGGATGCGCGGGCTGGTCATCCCGATCGTCTACAACACGAGTGGTTACGAGCGTGCGAGTGCCGTGGCGGCGCTGGGCGACCTGGTCGATGTGTGGCTCACCGACTTTAAATATGCCGATGCCGGGCTTGCGCAGTCGCTTTCTCATATTAAGGACTACCCGCGCGTGGCCGTGTCGGGTCTGGCCCAGATGGCGCGCGAGATCGAGCGCCGCGGGGGAGAGTTGGTGGATGAGGGCGGGCTCATGAAGCGCGGCATCATCGTGCGCCACCTGGTGCTTCCGGGGCATGCGGACGATTCGTGTCGCGTACTGGACCTAGTGTGGCAGACGGTGGGCGACGTGCCGATCTCGGTCATGAACCAATACACGCCCAATGTGCTCATGCGAGAGCAGGGCGGCGATCTGGCGCGCGCCGTGACGCGCGAGGAGTACGAGCGGGTGCTCGACCATGCCGACGACCTGGGCTTTACGACGATGTTCTGGCAAGAGGGCGGCGCGGTAGACGAGAGCTTCACCCCGGCCTTCGACACCACCGGTGTTCTTACCAGCGCAAAGTAGTGCGTTCGTCGATGATATTTCTGGGACGGGGATTAAAAAATCATCGAGAGGATCGCCTGTTCGAAAAGTTGTCAAAATAGCCGCGCTCCAAAAAGACTGGTTATTGGGCGTTGACAGTTGGCGAGCCGTAGGTAAAATATCGACTTGTCCTGGGGACGTAGCTCAGTTGGGAGAGCGCTGCCGTCGCATGGCAGAGGCCGAGGGTTCGACTCCCTTCGTCTCCACCCTTGGATTTGATAAGCCGCTGACATTGTGTCGGCGGCTTTTTTTAAAAGAAAGGGCTATACCATGGCCGAGCTTGAGTCCCAACCACTGTCTGCCGAGGAGCGCGCCGAGTTGGAGGAGCTCCGCGCCGAGAAGGCTCGTCGCGAGGCCCAGGAAGAGGCCCGTCGCGAGCGCGAGGAGCTGGCTGCCCTGCGTGCCGAGCGTACGAAAGCCGAGGAGGTCGCCTCGAACGCCGCATCCGAGCGCAAGCCCGCACCCGCACCCAAGCCCGCTGCTGCGAAGCCTGTACCCGCCGCGCCCAAACCTCAGCCTAAAAAGGCCGCTCGTCCCAAGTCCGTCGAGCCCAAGTCGAGCCGTGACGAGATGACCTTTGCCCAGCGCATGGTTACCTCCAAGGAGCCTACGGGCGAGAACGAGATCCCTGGCATGGCGCCGGCTCAAAAAATCATCATTGTCCTTGCCCTCATCGCGTTTGTCATCTTTATGGGCTACACGATCCTGACCAGCATGGGCCTGCTCTAACCGATTTGCATCGGGCATCATGTCCGCATGCTCTGCTCTCGTCCAACCCTCAAATTCTGCACCACACATCCGAAAGGTCGCCCCATGGCTTTGACCGACATCTCGCATCCCACCGACATTGCAATGCTCACCGATCTGTACGAGCTCACTATGGCCCAGGGCCTGTGGGAGAGCGGCAAGGCCAATGAGCAGGGTTGTTTTACCGCGTTTTACCGCGACCATCCCTTTGGCAGCGCCTATGCCGTCATGTGCGGCACCGCCGAACTGCCCGAGCTGGTCGAGAACCTGCGCTTTACGCCCGAGGACATCGACTATCTCGCTTCGCTCCAGGCCCCTGCCGGCGGCGCGATGTTCAAGCCTGGATTCCTCGACTACCTGCGCGATTTTCGTGCGCATGTAAACATCGACGCCGTGCCCGAGGGCGAGCTCGTCTTTCCGCGCGAGCCCATGGTGCGCGTCACCGGCCCCGCGCTGGAGTGCCAGCTGCTCGAGACGGCGCTGCTCAACATCGTCGGGTTCCAGACGCTTGTCGCCACCAAGACGGCGCGCGTGGTGCTCGCCGCCGACGGTCGCCCTGTGGCGGAGTTTGGCCTGCGCCGAGCCCAGGGTCCCGATGGCGGCCTGGCCGTCGCGCGCGCGAGCTACGTCGCCGGCTGCTCCTCTACGTCCAATGTGCTCGCCGGCCGCCGCTACGGTATTCCCGTCTTTGGCACGCATGCGCACAGCTGGGTGATGAGCTTCGATTCCGAGCTCGAGGCCTTCCGTGCCTTTGCCAAATCGAGCCCCAAGAACTGCACGCTGCTCATCGACACCTATGACGTGCGCGAGGGCTGCGAGCATGCCATTACGGTTGCCAAGGAGATGGAAGCGGTGGGCGAGCGCTTGTCGGCCATTCGCATTGACTCCGGCGACCTCGCCAAGCTCTCCAAGTATGTTCGCGGCCGTTTTGATGCCGAGGGCCTGCCCTATGTGGGGATCTCGGTTTCTAACGATCTGGATGAGTACACGATTCAGTCGCTGCTCGACCAGGGCGCGCCCATCGACAGCTTTGGCGTGGGTACCAAGCTTGCGACCTGCTATGACCAGCCGGCGCTGGGCGGCGTGTACAAGCTTTCCGCCCGCCGTGCGAGCGAGGCAGATCCATGGACGCCGGTGGTCAAGCTCTCCGAGCAGCCCTACAAGCGCACGATCCCGGGTGTGCAACGCGTGCGCCGTTATTACGACGGCTTTGGCGGCCCGGTCTGCGACATGATCTACGACGAGGACCATCTGGCGGGGGAGGGCGCCGCGCGCGGCAATACCCTCGTAGCCGTGAATGATGCCGCCCTGGTGACCGACGTGTCCGAACTTGAGTATCGCGAGCTGCTGGTGCCGATCGTGCGCGATGGCAGTGCGGTGGCTCCGCGTGAGAGCATCCAGGACGCGCGCGAGCGCTGTGCTTGGGCGCTCGATCATCTGGATGCGGCTTTCAAGCGCTTCCTGTACCCGCAGACCTATGTGGTGGGCATGGAGCAGGGCCTAGCTCAGGTGCGCGACGAGCTCGTGCGCAAGAACATGGCCGCGGCCTCGGCTTTCCCCTGGGCAAAATGATTCCTTGGGCGGTAGGGGCGAGTCACGCTCCCTTGGCCGCCAGCTCGGCCGTTCGCTGAACAGTTGATTGGTTTGACGTATGACGACTTCTTATAAAACGATGGTGGTAAAGATCGGTTCGTCCACGGTGGTGGGCACCGATGGCAAGGTCAACCGCGCCTTTATCGGCGGACTTGCCGATCAAGCCGCAGCGCTGCGCAAGCTCGGCTGGCGTCTGGTCGTGGTGAGCTCAGGCGCTATTGCCTGTGGCTATCCCGTGTTGGGCTTCGACCGCAAGCCGGTCGGCGACCTTCCGAGCCTGCAGGCCTGCGCCTCGGCTGGTCAGTGCATCATCTCGTCGGCCTACGACGAGGAGTTCCATGCGCGCGACCTGCTCACCTCGCTCGTGCTGCTCACGCGCCACGATACGGCCCGCCGCACGTCCTACCTGCACGCGCGCGACGCCCTGCTGCGCCTCGTGGAGCTTGGCGTGGTGCCGGTCGTCAACGAGAACGATACCGTTACCGTCGATGAGATCAAGTTCGGCGACAACGACACACTGGCGGCGCTTGTGAGCTGCCTGGTTTCTGCCGATCTGTGCGTGACGCTCTCGGACATCGATGGCCTCTATACTGCCAATCCGCATGAGGACCCCACGGCCGAGTTCGTTCCGGTCGTGCATAAGATCGATGCCAAGATTATTGCCTCGGCGGGCGATTCTTCCACATCGGTGGGCACGGGCGGCATGATTACCAAGATTCGCGCGAGCCGCATCCTGATGACGGCGGGCATTCAGAGCGTGATTTGCTCGGGCGAGGAGCCCGATGCGCTCGTGCGCCTCGCCCGCGGCGAGAGCGTGGGTACGCTGTTCGATCCGCCGGCGGAGCGTCTGGACATCGCACCCCGCAAGCTGTGGATCGCACTGGGCGACAAGGCGCATGGCTCGGTGACGGTCGATGATGGTGCTGCGAAGGCGCTGGTCAGCCGTGGCTCTTCCCTGCTTGCGGTGGGTATTCGCGAGGTCGATGGCCAGTTTGCCGAGGGCGATGTGCTCGACGTGTGCGACCCGAGCGGTATGGTTGTCGCCCGCGGTATCGCCGAGGCCGATTCGGACGTGCTGGAACTTGCTGCCGGTCGCCGCCAAGACCAGATTGCCAGCAACCGCCTGCTGGCAGACCTGGCCGAGAAGCCGGCGATACACAGGGATAACTTGATCGTATTTGCATAAAGAAAGACAGCGCTGCGGATCGTTTCCCGCAGCGCTGTCTTTCTCGTGCCGGCACCTGGGGACGTTTCTTTTGTGCCGGCAGGTGGGGGACACTCCTTTGCTAGAAGATTCGGCGCAGGTCTCCGCGGTTGAGGGCCTCGTCGAAGAGGTGCTTGAATACCACGCTGCCGTGCAGGCCGTCGTGCTCGAACTCGTTGGTCACCCAGGCATGCGATTTGCCCACGCGGCTGAGCGTATCAAGCTGCAGGCCCGAATCCACGTACATGTCGTCGAAATACACCGCGGCCTGCAGGGGCACCTCGTTGCACGCCAGTCGCTGCGGGTCGTAGATCTTGTCCCAGCTGGTGTCTTCCATCAGCAGGTCCATGGCGGGCTTGAAGGGCTTGAGCTCGGGCATCTGCTCGAACATCCACGGGAACATGGCCTCGCCGGTAAACATGAGCGGGCGCGCGAGTGTGTCGAACTCGGCACGATGGGCTTTCTCCTCTGCTGCGGCCCAGCGAATGGGCATGGTGTCGCCGTTGGCGTAGATAAACTCCTGCAGTGTCCAGTACAGCGGGTTCGTGCGTGTGTTGGTGCGCTCGAAGGCGCGCATCAAAAAGCTGTCGGATACCGAGGAGCCGCAGCTCAGCGTACCGTCGCCAGTAACAAAAGCGTGATCGATAGTCCAATGCATGCGCTCAAAGCTCGGCTTCATGCCAAAGTCGCTGCCCATGAGCTGTAGGCGCTCGACCGTCATCGGCGAGCCGTCGGGCAGCACGGGCTTCTGAGCCTCGAGCGCATCGGCCAGGGCTGCCACGCGCTCGACGTCAGCGGGATAGCGGTCATAATACTGCTGCGTCTTGGCGGCCATGCGCGGGAAGGTGTGCGCGTAGACCTCGCTTGCGCTCGCCGGTACGTGGGGGATGCCGCCGCAGGTAAAGCTCGCCGCCACGCCCTCGGGGAAGAGCGACAGGTAGCTCAGCGTCAAAAAACCGCCGTAGCTTTGGCCGAGCGTGACCCACGGCTTGCCGCCAAAGCCCACTAGGCGCAGGTACTCAAAATCGCGCACGATGGAGCTGGCGAGGTGGCGCTTGAGGAAGTCCGCCTGCGAGCGTGCTGTATCGGCGCCGGCGGCCGTTGCGCGATCACCCAGTGCCTTGATCGTGCGTCCGTCCACGCAGCTACTGCGTCCGGTGCCGCGCTGGTCGGGAAGGACCACGCGGAAGTGCTTGACGGCCTCCTCGATCCAGCCGTCGCTTGTGGGCGACAGCGGACGTGGGCTCTCGCCGCCGGGGCCGCCCTGCAAAAACAGGAGCAGCGGCAGATCGTCGTTGATGCGGTCGGGCGCGCAAACCACGCGGTAGAAGAGCTTGATGCTCTCGGGCGCGCCGGCGATGGGTGCCGGCATAGCGCCGCGGCGCATGGTACTGCCGACGGCCAGGAGCATCGGCTCCAGGCCGCGCCAGTCAAGGGGGACGTCGATGCTGTGGTCCTCGACGTAAAGGCCGGGGACGTGGTACGAAGTGATGAGGGCCATGTGAGTCTTCCGTTCGTTGCGGTGTTTCGGGTTGACCAATTCTACCGCCGCGGGCGAGGCCATGCGCAAATCGGCTACCATGGTTGCAAACTTCTAGGAGAAAGGGCCGCCCATGTCGGTCGATATAGCCACGTATGTCCACGATCTTGCCGTTGCCGCCAAGGCAGCGTCGGCCTCGCTTGCCACGGCGAGCGATGAGCAGCGCCAGGAGGCCGTGCGCGCCATGGCCGCAGCACTGCGCAACGGTGTCGACTCCATCGTCGCCGCCAACGAGCTCGATATGTCCGCCGCGCGCGATGCGGGCACTTCGGCCGGTCTGCTCGACCGTCTGCTGCTGACGCCTGAGCGCGTCGAGGGCATGGCCGCCGGCCTGGAAAAGCTCGCCGAGCTGCCCGATCCTGTCGGCCGCGTGCTCGACCACCGCGTGCTTGCGAGCGGTGTGGACCTGACCCGCGTGAGCGTGCCGTTGGGCCTGGTCGCCATGGTCTACGAGGCGCGCCCCAACGTGACGGCCGACGCCGCAGGCATCTGCATCCGTACCGGCAACGCCTGCATTCTACGCGGCGGCTCGCTGGCCTATCACTCGTGTGCCATGATTTCTGAGCTGCTGGCCGATGCGCTCGAGGCCAAGGGCTTCCCGCGCGAGGCCGTGTCGATGATCGAGTCCACCGACCGCGAGGCCACCGGCGAGCTCATGAAGCTCCGCAGTATTGTCGACGTACTCATTCCGCGCGGAGGTGCAGGCCTGATCCAGCGCTGCGTGCGCGAGTCGCTTGTGCCGGTGATCGAGACGGGCACGGGCAACTGCCACATCTACGTGCATGAATCCGCCGACTTTGATAAGGCGCTCAACATTATCGTTAATGCCAAGACCCAGCGCGTAGGCGTGTGCAATGCCGCCGAGTCGCTGCTGGTCGACCGTGCTGTGGCCGATGCGTTTTTGCCCGCGGTCGTGACCGTGCTGCATGACCACGGCGTGCTGATTCACGGCGACGAGGCCACGTGCGCCGCGTGCGCCGACGCCGGCTTTGTGGAGGGCGATGACTACGTCGCCGCGACTGAGGAGGACTGGGGTCGCGAGTACCTGGCGCTCGAGATGAGCGTGAAGGTCGTGGCAAACGAGGACGAGGCCATCGCACACATCAACCGCTACGGCACGATGCACTCCGAGGCCATCGTTGCCGAGGACACGGATGCTTGCGAGCGCTTCCTGGATGCGGTCGATGCCTCGGCCGTGTACGCCAACGCCAGCACGCGCTTCACCGACGGCGGCGAGTTTGGCCTGGGCGCCGAGATCGGCATCTCGACCCAAAAGCTCCACGCCCGTGGCCCCTTTGCCGCCGAGGCCCTCACCACCTACAAATACAAGCTCCGCGGCACCGGCCAGGTCCGCCCCTAACGCCCGCGCAAGAAAAACCACCACAAAGGTGCCTTTCTCCTTTGTGGTGGTTTTAGGTGGCGTGGGCGGTTAGGCCTGGAAGGTATCGCGGTCGGGGGCGAAGGACTGCATGGCCGCGATGGTGCGGTCAAAGAGCTCGGGGAGCTCCCAACCCAGCATCTCGGCGCCCTGCGTAATCACGTCGCGCGAGCAGCCGGCGGCAAAGCGTTTGTCCTTGAACTTCTTCTTGAGCGACTTGGTCGTAAAGTCCATAACGCTCTTGCTCGGGCGCATGATGACGGCGGCGCCGATCAGGCCGGTGAGCTCATCGCAGGCAAACAGGATCTTTTCCATCTGCAGCTCGGGCTTGGGTAGTGAGGTGTTGAAGTCCGACGTGTGCGTCTGGATGGCGCGAATGAGCTCGGGAGACGCACCTTCGCCCTCAAGAATCTCGGCAGCATAGATGGTGTGGTTAATGGGGTCGTCCTCATGCTCCTCCCAATCCAGGTCGTGCAGCAGACCGACGATGCCCCAAAACTCCTCGTTCTCGGGGTCGAACTCGCGCGCAAAGTAGCGCATAGTGCCCTCGACCGTCTCGCCATGGGTGATATGGAACGGGTCCTTGTTGTGCTCATTGAGCAGTTCGAACGCGCGGTCGCGGGTGATTCCAGCGGTAAGCGGCTCTGCCATAAGAGACTCCTTGTGCTCGTGGGTATCGATAAGAATGAATACTACTAGAACAAGAAAACCACCACAAAGGTGCCTGTTCCCTTTGTGGTGGTTTTTGGCGCGGATGGGTTAGTTGAGGGCGGCTTGGGCTAGGCGGGCTTCGGCGGCCTCCTCGGTGACGCCAAGGGCCACGGCGAACTCCTCGATGGAGCGGCGTTTGGCCTCCTTGAGTACGCGCATGTAGTAGGAGCTGGGTTTTTTATCAGCTTCCTCGGCCTGGCGAATGCGGTGCATCATGGTCTTTGCCACGCGGACCGTCTCGGGCGCGCCCAGCTTGAGCTGCTGCTTAAAGTGTGTCTCCTCAAGCGAGCTGTTGCGCTCGGTAAAGGTGTCGCACTCCAGCTCGTCATAGTGGCTCAGCAGGTGCTCGGCATCTTGCTGCGAGATGGCGGCGTGCAGACGGTCGGCCTGCGCCACGGGGTACATGAGGATCGTCTGCGCATGTCCCTGCTTGGTCTCGAGCAGCAGCATGGGCTGCGGTGTGTCGTCCCTAAAACCGACGACGGTGCAGACTCCCTGGCCCGGATGAATGACGTGTTGACCGATTGAGAACATGCTACCTCCAACTTATACGAATTTACGTATGTCTAGAATAACACGCTGACGTGCGCAAACCCGTACTTTATGCAGGAAAAGCACACAACTCTGATAGGTAAGAGTATTCGATAACAGACGCAGCTCATTCACACCTTTATGCATTTTCAACGCCTGCATAATCTGCAGGCAGACCGGCATCTTTGAGTGACTCCATACAAGCTGTAGTCATTTTTGTGCATATGCAATATCTATTAGCTTTACCCTGCGACAGTGCCCGTCGCTTGTGATAGAGTGCTACAAACTCTGGCTTTTGCCCTACGAGTGACCAAGAGCTCGGGGGCTTTAACACAAGGAGGATCTATGCCCGAGAAGATTGAAGAGCTGGTACGCGCTGCGCTTGCTGCGGCCCAGGAGGCCGGCGACCTTTCCGCATTTGAACTTGACGATTGCGCTATCGAGCGACCGGCTGACACTTCTCATGGCGAGTGGACCTCTACCATGGCCCTGAAGTCCGCCAAGCTGGCCCACTGCGCCCCGCGCAAGATCGCCGAGGCCATCGTTGCCCATATGCCCGAGGACCCCGCGATCGAGAAGGTCGAGATCGCAGGCCCCGGCTTCATCAACTTCTACCTCTCCGTTGCCGTCAAGAATGCCATCTTTGGCGAGGCTCGCGAGAAGGGTATGGACTTCGCTAAGTCCAACGTCGGTGGTGGCCTGAAGACCCAGGTCGAGTTCGTTTCCGCCAACCCCGTCGGCCCCATGCACATCGGCCACGGCCGCTGGGCCGCGCTGGGCGACTCGCTCTGCCGCGTTATGGATCACGCCGGTTACGACATCCAGCGTGAGTTCTACATCAACGACCACGGCTCTCAGATGAACACCTTCGGCAACTCCATCAGCACGCGCTATATGCAGCTTGCCGACATCATCGCCAAGCAGGGCGTGGATATCGACGAGGCTCACAAGCTGCTGATCGCCGACCGCGACGCCTTTGTTGCCGACGAGAACGACGAGCATCCCGAGACCCATCCGTATCAGGACAACTTTGCCGAGACCCTGGGCAAGGACTCCTACGGCGGCGACTACATCATAGACGAGGCCGCCGAGTTCTGGCGCACCGACGGCGATAAGTGGGTCAACGCCGATCCGCAGGAGCGCATGGAGAGCTTCCGCGAGCGCGGCTATGTAAAGATGGTCGACAACATGCGCGACCTTTGCCATGCCGTTAACTGCGACTTCGATCGTTGGTTCTCCGAGCGCTCGCTGTATGTGAAGGACACCGAGGGCGAGACCGCCGGCACCTCCGCCGTCGACCGCGCTTTTGAGAAGCTCGACAAGATGGGCTATCTCTACACCAAGGACGGCGCCCTGTGGTTCCGCTCCACCGACCTGGGCGATGACAAGGACCGCGTTCTGATCAAGTCCGACGGCGAGTACACCTACTTCGCCTCCGACGTTGCCTATCACTGGGATAAGTTCCAGCGCGTCGACCACGTCATCGACATCTGGGGCGCCGACCACCACGGCTACATCGAGCGCGTCCGCTGCGTCTGCGATGCCTTGGGTTACCCCGGCAAGTTTGAGGTTCTGCTGGGCCAGCTCGTCAACCTGCTGCGCAACGGCAAGCCCGTCCGTATGTCCAAGCGTAAGGGCACCATGGTGACCCTGCAGGAGCTCGTCGACGAGGTCGGCTCCGATGCCGCTCGCTACACGCTCATCTCCAAGAGCTCCAACCAGATGGTCGACTTCGATATCGAGGCCGTCAAGAAGCGCGACAACTCCAACCCGGTGTACTACGTGCAGTACGCTCACGCCCGCGTGTGCTCCATCCTGCGCCGTGCCGCCGACGTTACGCCCGAGCAGGCTGACGAGATGGGCATGAAGGCCGTCGCCGCCAAGGCCATCGGTGAGAACGTCGATTACTCGCTGCTGACCGACCCGACCGAGCTCGCCCTTTCGCGTAAGCTCAACGAGCTCACCGACCTCATCGCCAGCTGCGCTCGCGACCGCGCCCCGTTCCGTCTGACGCACTTTGCTGAGGAACTCGCCGGCGACTTCCACAGCTTCTACGCTGCCTGCCAGGTTCTGCCGAGCGAGGGCCGTCCCGTCGACCCCGAGCTTTCGCGTGCCCGTCTGGCCGCTTGCGACGCCGTCCGCGTGACGCTCGCTCTGGTGCTCACCCTTGTTGGCGTTTCCGCGCCCGAGCAGATGTAATCTGCGAGTCATTTGACCGTGTAGGTTCGGCTTTGCTGAGCCCTATAAGCCCGATCTCCATGCGGAGGTCGGGCTTTTTGCAAACGCCGACGTATTGACGAATTTGGAACTGCTGGAAATACGAAACTATGCCGGTTTACTACGATGAAATGAGAAATTCCAACTACGCCGGCTTTTCGCAAAAAAGTGCAAGGCATCTACCTGCGGTTTTAGTTCAACAAGTTTCGGAGTGATCGCGGTTGAGCGATTCATCGTAGTAAACCGCCATAGTTTTAGCGGAGGCAGTCAGATTTGTGGGTGTTAAACCAAAGATTGTCCCTTTTGACTAGTCGTTTAAGAACGTCCCCAATGACTAAGTTGCAGGTGGCGGCGGTTGTGTTACACTAACGCTGCGTATATGACGCAAATATCTCGATACAGATCAATGATGTCCGTCGGTATTTGACGGAGCTAGACTGTTTAGCCGCCCTGAAGGTTTATGCAGGGAGCATGTGATCACAGGGCTTGAAAAGAAAGTTGAGCAAACACTGTGTCTGATCAACAGCAAGAAAACGAAATAACGACGACGCAGACCGCTCCCGCTGCACCGGTTGCGTCGGACCAGGTCGCGGCGCCCGCGCAAGCCTCGGCTCCTGAGACGCCTAAGGCTGCTTCGACGCCTACGCCTGCAGCGGCTGAGAAGGCCGTGCCTGCAACTGGTGAGGAGGCTGCTCCGGCAAAGCCCAAGCGTACGCGCCGCACGACCAAGCCTGCTGCTGACGGCGAGGAGGTCACCAAGCCCAAGCGCCGTACCACGCGCACGACGCGCGCCAAGCGCACCGTTGCAGCTGACTCCTCGGCGCCGATTTCCGATGAGGTCGCGCAGGCACGTGCGGTGGCGCAGATTAGCGAGGCTCAGGTGGTGCGCGCCCGCCGTCGTGCTGCCGAGCGCGAGGCCGCGGCTCTGACCGAGTTTGCAGCCCCGTCTGTGCCCGAGACCCCTGCCGCCGACCAACCGACCGAGAAGCCGGCACCGCGCACACGCCGTCGCACGGCTGCTAAGGCCGAGCAGGTTGCTGAACAGGTAACCCCCGAGCTCACTGAGGCTTCGGTCCGTTCCGCGGCAGGGGAGGGCGCATCGCCAACTGAGCCCGCTGCGCCTGTCGAGGCCAGCGAAGTTCCCGTTGTCGATCCGGCTTTGCGCCCGCACCGTCGCGGTCGCAAGCCCAAGGCCTTCGTCGAGGCAGAGAAGGCCGCAGCCGCAGCTGCAGCTGCTCGGGATGCTGCGGCGACCGCCGAGTCTGCAACCGCTGCCGATGCACCCGTTCAGGATGCTGCGACTTCCGAGGCCGCTCCCGCCGATGCCGAGCCCGCCGACGTCCGTCCTGGTCGCAGCCGTCGCACTGCTGTTAAGCGCACGTCCAAGGCTAAGGCTGCCAAGAAGGGTGCGTCCGAGGATTCCGACGAGACGACCGCCGATGCATCGACTGATGCCGCCGAGCCCCAAGACGTCGAACAGCCTGCGTCCGAGAAGCCCAAGCGCGGTCGTAAGAAGTCCGCTAAGGCCAAGGCGTCCGAGCATCAGGCTGATGTCGAAGCGCAGGTCGATTCTGGCGCCGAGGCCAATGAAGCCGCTGCGGTCAATGCCGACGCCGCCGCAACCGATGCTGCCGCGCCCGCCGAGGCCGAAGACGGCACTCGTTCCAACCGTCGCCAGCACAAGCGCAACGAGGAACGCAACGAGCGCAAGGACGACCGCAACAACGACCGCCGCAACCGCCAGCGCGATCGCAAACAGCGCAACAAGGAGCGCAACGCCGCCCCCACCGAGCCCACGCTTTCGCGTGAGGAACTCGCGGCCATGAAGGTCGCCGAGCTGCGCGAGAAGGCCAAGGAGTTCGAGATCGAGACGACCGGCAAGAAGAAAGCCGAGCTCGTCGAGGAGATCTACGTCACCGCCGCGAAGGCCGAGGGCTTCCGCGACATCAAGGGCATCCTGCAGATTCGTCCGGACAGCTCCGGTATCATCCATGCCCATGGCTACATGAAGTCCAACGACGACGCCTTCGTGCCCGCCTACCTCATCCGCTCCGCGCGCCTGCGCACGGGCGACGTCATCGAGGGCTCGCTGCGTCCTTCGCGCGGCGGCGACAAGCGCGCCGGCCTCGCCAAAATCACGACCGTCAACGGTCTGGACCCCGAGCAGATTCGCAACCGTCCCAAGTTCGGCGACCTCACCCCGGTCTATCCCAACGAGCCGCTGCGCATGGAGCACGGCAAAGACTCCATTACCGGTCGCGCCATCGACATCGTGTCGCCGATCGGCAAGGGTCAGCGTGGCCTGATCGTGTCCCCGCCCAAGGCCGGCAAGACCACAATCCTCAAGAAGATCTGCCAGTCTATCTCGATTAACAACCCCGAGGTGCACCTCATCTGCCTGCTCGTCGACGAGCGCCCCGAAGAGGTTACCGATATGCAGCGTTCCATCAAGGGCGAGGTTGTGGCGTCGACCTTCGATATGCCCGCCGACAACCACACTCGTGTGGCAGAGCTCGTCATCGAGCGCGCCAAGCGCATCGTGGAGCTGGGCGGCGATGTCGTGGTGGTGCTCGACTCCATCACGCGTCTTGCCCGCGCCTACAACTTGGCGGCGCCCGCCTCAGGCCGCATCCTTTCGGGCGGCGTCGATTCGGCGGCCCTGTATCCGCCCAAGCGCTTCCTGGGCGCAGCCCGTAATATCGAGAACGGTGGCTCGCTCACCATCCTGGCCTCTGCCCTCATCGACACTGGTTCCAAGATGGACGAGGTCATCTTTGAGGAGTTCAAGGGCACCGGCAACATGGAGCTTAAGCTCGACCGCGACCTGGCCGACCGCCGTATCTTCCCAGCTATCGACCCCGTTGCCTCCGGTACGCGTAACGAGGACCTGTTGGTCGACGAGCAGATGCGTCCGTTTGTCTTTGGTCTGCGTCGCATTCTTGCCGGCATGAACAACACCGAGCGCGCAGCCGCGTCGTTTATCAAGGGTCTTAAGGGCACCAACACCAACCAGGAGTTCCTGGTGCGTTCGGCCAAAAAACACAGCGACTACGAGCAGACGTTCTAGGTTGTCATCCACACCCAGCGATAGTCATCAATGCAATAAAGGGTCGGGGCTTTGAGCCTCGGCCCTTTTCCATATCGCCGCTCCGCGCTTATTTTTAACCATAAGACCGACGAGCAGCAGGTTTCCCGTTTCAATCCGACATCGTCGCTTGCAATCGACGGGGCGGTTTCGCATAATAGCTTTTAAGCTTCGCGACGGAAAACGCAGATGAAACGAACCATATACCGTTGCTTTGGGGCATAGCCCCGCTTCATCTTCTCTCGCGCAGCCAACTGAATGATGCGATTTGGGTGCTGGAAGATGGGGAGAGCTCATGGCTTCTTCTGATGCAACACAACGAGCAGTCCTTGCCGGACTTTCGTGCGGGATCGGCCTTGCCGCTCCCGTGGTTATGTATGCCGCGACGCTGCCGTTTTCGTCGGTGAACGAGACGGTCGTGGCGGGTGCGGTTCCCTTCGCCGTGGGCGCGGTGGCGGGCGTGGGTATCTATGCCGCCTCGCTGGGTATCTCTGAGTACCGTGCGCAGCGTGAAGAGCGTCTGTTCCAGCCCGATGCCATGGGCGGTGCCGCCAATCTCAATCAGCATCAAAGCGAGTTCAAGACCGCCTCGATTCCAGCTCAGCAGCAGGATGTGACTCCTTACGCTGCGGCTTCTGCTTCTCAGGCTCAGGCGGAGCAGTCTACCTCGGCATTCCTTTCCGGCCTGACTGGTGCGTTCCAGCGCCGTCATGCCGATGATGGTGTCCCTACCATCGCTCGAGCTGCAGATGCTATGGACGAGGCCGAGGCTTGGTCCATGATCGACAGTATGCTCGACGACGATTCGCCGGTGAGCTGCGACCCTGCACACTCGCGCGACGTCTATCAAGTCGCCATCGACGAGCTCACCAACGGCGGGCAGACCGGCTCCTTCAATCGCGACGACATCGCCGCCGCGGCACGCGCCGTGTCTGGTTCCCAGGCCGCCCCTGCGGGCAGCACGGCGGCTTTCGTGGCACTCGTTGCCAACGCGGCAGCCAATAACGCCTACAGTGCTACCTCGGCGGACGCGAACGCTTCTGCCGACAATTCGTACGTTGATGAAGCCATGGCCGCTGACGAGGAGGCCGTTGCCGCCCGCCGTGCCGCCGAAAGCTCGCTTTGGGGCGCTCCTGCCCAGCGGCAGGCGGCTGAGGCTGCGCCGTACAATGCAAACCTCGCCAGCATGCCTATCATCTCCGGTGCCGCGGACATCGATCTCGATGACCTCGATGAGCCTGCAGCCATCACCGCATCGATTGATGCCCAAGATCGCATCGACACCGGCGACCTTCCGGACGCCTCGCTCGAGGTTGATGTTCCCATGGCCGATTACTCGGGCCACGAGGACATGTGGGCCGCCGCCACCGCGATTCTGGATGAGATTGACGAGCCCGCTCCTGTTGCAGCGCCCGCTCCCGTCGCTGCCCCTCAGCCTGCTGCCCCCGCCTATGTCGGCCGTCACAGCGCTGTGTTCCCCGAGGATACCGCCCGTATCTCGCGCGAGAGCATCGAGCGGGCCGAGGCTATTGCCGCCGGCATTATGGAAAACCGTCGTCACGAGCGCGTCAATCAGATCCTCGAGGAAGAGATCGAGCGCCTGCAGTCCTCTACCGCCAAGCGTACGGGCCGTGCCTATCTGAGCGTTATCGAGGGCGGTACCGCCAGCTTCGCGCCGCTCCGCGCGGAGGCATAACTTCTGCATGGTTAAGATCAATCGAAAATGGGCGGTTGTTACCTGCCTGATGGCGCTCTTGATCTGGGGCAATTCGCTGGTTCCCGGCTCGGGGTCGGGCTCGCTGAGCCTAACGGTCATGGAAGCTATCCGCGGTTTCCTGCACGGCGTGGGACTTCCATATGAATGGGTGACCAACTTTGTTGTTCGCAAGTGCGCGCATTTTACCGAGTATATGGTGCTCGGCATCCTGGCAACGCACGCCTTTGATTTTGAGGGCCGGCGCACCTTTGACGTGCTGCTGCCCACGGCGGTGTTCCTGCTGCTGATTCCCTCGATCGACGAGACGATTCAGCTCTTTGTGCCGGGACGCGCCGGCATGATCACCGATGTGATGATCGACTGCTGTGGAGCGGCAACGGGCGTTGTGCTTCGATATCTCTTACGGTGGCTGATGTGCGCCAAAAAAGCCGCCTAGGACGTATTGTTTGGTCCTAGGCGGCCTTTTTTATTTGAGGGGTTATATGAGGCGTGGTGGCGTCGTTCCGTAGGTTGGATTTGCCGAGCGCGCCACGCCCTGTGGGTGCGTCTGCTACTGAAGCGCCTGTGCGCCCAGGGCCAGGCAGCCCATGATGCCCTGCTTGCCCTCGAGGCTGTTGTTGACAATATAGGAATCGATGTCGTTGACCTCGGGCGTGACGATATAGCCGTTGAGCATCTCGGCGCACTTTTTGCGTGCGAGCGGCACGATGGGGGTGTGGTCGGCCACGCCGCCGCCGATGATGATCTTTTGCGGTGCGTAGCACAGCGTGTAGGTCATGAGCGCCTGTGCCAGATAGCCTGCGAGCAGGTCCATGGCCTCCGGGTCATCGGCCATGTCTCCGGCGCTCTTGCCATCCCAGCGCTTTTTAACGCCAGGGCCGGCGATGAGGCCCTCGAGGCAGTTGTCATGGAAGGGGCAGGCGCTATGCTCGCCGATGGTGTCGCGCGGGTCGCGCGTGACCAGGATGTGGCCGGCCTCGGGATGCATCATGCCGTGTACGAGCTTACCGCCCGAGAGCACGCCGGCGCCCACACCGGTGCCGATGGTCAGGTAGACCACGTCCGTGAGGCCCTGGGCGCAACCAAAGGTGACCTCGCCCAAGCAGGCAACGTTGACGTCGGTGTCGTAGCCGCAGGGAATATTGAGCTCGTTTTGGATGGTGCCCAGCAGGTCGAAGTAGCGCCATGCCGTTTTGGGCGTCTCCAGGATCTTGCCGTATTGGGGCGAGGCAGGGTTGACTGCGGTGGGTCCAAAGGCGCCGATGCCCAGCGCGGCGATGCCCTTGTTCGCAAACCATGCATTGACGGCCTCAACGGTCTCCTGCGGGGTCGTGGTCGCGATCTGCTCACGCTCCAGGACCGTACCGTCTGCATAGCCCGTGGCGCAGACCATCTTGGTGCCGCCAGCCTCGAGCGCTCCGATAAGCTGCTGTTCTGCCATAGTATTCCTCTCTCTGGGACGAGTTGCTCCGTGACTAAAGTATAGGGCTCTAAACCATTTAAGAAAGCGCTATAAAAAGAAGAAGCCTCGCAACGTGGCGGGCGGTGCGGGGCTTCTTTGGTTGCTTTAGTTGCCGGGCCGTCCTTACTCGCGCGGCTTGATTTTATCACGTAGCGACTTGAGGTTCTCCAGTGCCGCGTTAAGCGTCTCATCCCGCTTGGCAAAGTGGAAACGAATCAGATGGTTGACGGGCTCGCGGAAGAAGCTCGAGCCGGGCACGGCGCCCACGCCCACCTTGGATGCGAGGTCCTCGCAGAATTCGAGGTCGCTGTCATAGCCAAACTCAGAGATGTCCATCATGACGTAGTAGGCGCCCTGCGGCACGTTATGCTCAAGACCGATGCTATCGAGCCCCTGGCAGAACAAGTCGCGTTTGGCGGTGTAGAGGTCGAGGACCTCATCGTAATAGCTGTCGTCGAAGTTGAGGGCGGTGACAACGGCTTCCTGCAGGGGAGCGGCGGCACCCACGGTGAGAAAGTCGTGGACCTTCTTGATACGCTCGGTGATCTGGGCCGGGGCGATGGTGTAGCCCAGGCGCCAACCGGTGATGGAGTACGTCTTAGACAGCGAGCTGCAGCTGATGGTTCGCTCGAACATGCCGGGCAGCGTGGCCATATAGACGTGCTCGTGGGGCGCGTAGACGATGTGCTCGTATACCTCGTCGGTAATGCAGTAGGCGTCGTACTTTTTGCAGAGGTCGGCGATGAAGGTGAGCTCCTCGCGCGTAAAGACCTTGCCGCAAGGGTTGGAAGGGTTGCACAGGACGATGGCCTTGGGGTCGTTGTCGCGGAAGGCTGCCTCGAGCGTCTCGCGGTCAAAGTCGAACGTGGGCGGGTTGAGCGGCACATAGATGGGCTCGGCACCCGAGAGAATGGTGTCAGCGCCGTAGTTCTCGTAGAACGGCGAGAAGATGACGACCTTGTCTCCGGGGTTCGTAACCGTCATCATGGCGGCCATCATGGCCTCGGTGGAGCCGCAGGTGACCACGATATTCTGGTTGGGGTCGATCGGCATGCCCATAAAGTGCTCCTGTTTGGCGGCGAGCGCCTCGCGCATGGCCTGGGAGCCCCAGGTAATGGAGTACTGGTGGTAGAGCGGCTTGGGGTCGGCGGCGATGGTGCTCAGGCTGTTGAGCAGCTGCGCCGGAGGATCGAAGTCGGGGAAGCCCTGCGACAGGTTGACGGCATCGTACTTATTGGAGATGCGTGTCATGCGGCGGATGACCGAATCGGTAAATGTTGCCGTGCGGTTGGAGAGTTCTTTCATGCCGGTCCTTTCGAGGATTTGCAGTGGGGCAAGTTTACTCCTATGGAACCGGTGGGAATTGCTCGAAACGCGCTCGAAAAACTCTTTTCAAAATTCTTGAAAATTGGGGCTTGCATCGCGTGGCGTTCCTTGCAATAATAGTCGAGCGCGAAGCGCACAGGACACGGTGGGTGTAGCTCAGTTGGCTAGAGCGACGGGTTGTGGTCCCGTAGGTCGAGGGTTCGAGTCCCTTTACCCACCCCAGTTCTTGCTTCGTGTTGATATCGGGTCGTTAGCTCAGTTGGTAGAGCAGGGGACTCTTAATCCCAAGGTCCAGGGTTCGAACCCCTGACGGCCCACCACACGATATCTCCTCTAAAGTCCACCACAATGGACTTTAGCTTTGGGTCGTTAGCTCAGTTGGTAGAGCAGGGGACTCTTAATCCCAAGGTCCAGGGTT
>UQWG01000029.1 GCA_900544645.1 uncultured Collinsella sp. | reverse complement strand
CACCTGCTGAAGCTCAAGACGGTGTACAACGAGGCCTAAGTCTCCCACCGCAGGATCTGAGGGCTAACCTTCGCGGACGTCCTCGGACATGAAAGAACCCCTGCTGCGCACTACGTGCGGCGGGGGTTCTTTCGTCCTGCGGAGTGCCCGCGAAGGTTAGCCCTCAGATCCTGCTACGACTACGTCCTCAGATTGTGTGGGCGGATGAAGGACGTAGTTGGCCGGGTATTCCGTCCCTTTCGCTGTTTCGCGGCTTTGCCGCGAAACCTCGCGCCACTTTGGGGATGGATGGGGGACTTGGCTGTTGCCGCCTTTTCGGAGCGCTTCTTTATTCCTTTTGCTGGATGAAAAGCCCCTTGTTTTTGCAGGGGTGCATACTCGACTTATAAGTGCATAGAATCTCGTATAGCGCGAGTAAGATATTGCGCTGTCCGTTTTGTGTTTAGCAGAGATGTAGTTTGCATAATCCGACATATTCATCGCTGCATTTAAATAAAGTTGCACGTAAATGGCGTAGATATGTCTGAGCTGGGGTTCTGTACGCTGAGCGGACAAAACCGACCGTTCACCGTTCTGCTATTTTCAAAATGAATAAAATGAGCGATAAAGAGAATATAAACCTTAATAAACTCGCGTATCGCACGGACGCGGGTTATTAATGGGTTGTAGGCCTTTTACAGAAAGGATTCCAGCAATGTCTAAGCCTCTTGGCAAGCCCGATCGTATTGTCGTCGCCCTCGGCGGCAACGCCCTCGGCAACAACCCCGTCGAGCAGATCGAGGCCGTGAGCAACACCGCCCACGCTCTCCTTGGTCTCATCGAGCAGGGTAACGAGATCATCATCACCCACGGCAACGGCCCGCAGGTCGGCATGATCCAGAACGCCTTCGCCGCCGCCCACGACGCCATCGGCACCCCCGAGATGCCGCTGCCCGAGTGCGGCGCCATGTCCCAGGGCTACATTGGTTATCACCTGCAGCAGGGCATCGGCCGCGAGATGCACAAGCGCTATAAGCGTTGGCACGCCGCCACCGTCGTCACCCAGATCGAGTGCGATCCCGACGATCCCGCGTTCAAGAACCCGACCAAGCCGATCGGCCCCTTCTACACCGAGGAGCAGGCCAAGGAGTTCATGGCCGAGGATCCCTCCAAGGTCTTCGTCGAGGATTCCGGCCGCGGCTGGCGTCGCGTCGTCGCCTCCCCCGATCCCAAGAAGATCGTCGAGGCTGACTCCATCCTCAACCTGCTCGACAACGAGTTCATCGTCATCGCCTGCGGTGGCGGCGGCATCCCCGTCGTCCGCGACTACGAGAACAAGGGCTGCTACAAGGGCGTTCCCGCCGTCATCGACAAGGACCTGGGCGGCGAGCTGCTGGCCGAGGACTGCGACGCCGACGTTCTGTTCCTGCTGACCGCCGTTGAGCATGTCGCCATCAACTTCGGCAAGCCCAACCAGGAGGAGCTCGAGGACCTCACCGCCGACGAGGCCGAGCGCCTGGCCGACGAGGGCCAGTTCGGCAAGGGTTCCATGGAGCCCAAGGTCCGCGCCGCCATCAAGTTCGCCCGCTCCCGCAAGGGCCGCACCTGCATCATCGGCGCCCTGGACAAGGCCGCCGAGACCATGGCCGGCCTCTCCGGTACCCGCATCCACGAGTAGCCCCTACTCCGTTGCCTCTCCCGTGGGCGCCAGGCAAAGCGCCCACAAACTAGCCTCTCTTCATGAGCCCCGCGGTCCGCTCCGACTGCGGGGCTTTTGCTGTTCACCTGGTCATTGGGGACGTTCTTAAATGACTAGCCAAAGGGGACGCTCTTGCCGTGGGCAAGCACGGCACCTGGGGATTTACGACTAAGAGGCTAGTACGTCAGATCGTGAGTTGCCTGAAACCAAACGACGACACCTAAGACACGAAGGCGATGCCTGTCCAGAGTGATGTTGGGTTCTTCTGTCAAATAGGAATACGTTGACAGTGCAATCGTGTTCCCTCGGATTTCATATCGCCGAATAACTATGGCTGATGCGTCTACCATGGCAACGACGGTGCATCCGTTCCACGGTTTAGCGACAGGATCGACCAGCAGAACGCAGCTTTGCGGATAGCAGCGTGACATGCTGCTGTTGTTCATCTGAACTAGAAAGCCTCCCGGGTGCCTTTCGAGAACGGGTCCTGGAACGAAGGTATGCCCGCTTTTCTTAAGGCTAAAGCCACCGTTGCAGCGTACGATTTTATAGATCCCGCATTCTTCGTTTTGGACCACGGTCGGGCTTTTCTCAGGCCGCGAGCTTAGGCCGGCAGAAGCAAGGCCGCTATTACTTGCGGCGAGCTCATCAAACGTTACATCAAAAAGCTCGGTCAGCTTATCGAGAGTTGACACCTTGACGGCGGTGTGTCCACGTTCCCAACGACATACCGTTTCTTTGGTAACGCCGAGCATGTCGGCAAATTGCTGCTGCGTCAAGCCTTCGCGAGTTCTAAGGCATTTAATGTTATCCCCTTGGGCCATGTTATTCATCACGCCTAAGTGGCAAGCACAAACAGTTAGGCCCGCCAAAGCCGTTCGTCAGCTCGTGTATGGAAATGGGGACAAGATCGATTCCGGCCTGTTCAAGAGCAGCGTTCGTCGCTTGATTCTCTTCATAGACACAGACTTTGCCCGGTCGGAGGCACAGCACGCTGGCTGCGTTATTCGTGCACTCTTTTTCTGCCAAATTGGGATTAGATCCACCGCAGGGAATAAAGCGAAGCTCGGGTATGCCGAGCGCGGCGGCCAGTGCTTCCTTGACTCCTTTTTCGACGGCGTGAATCTGGCAGAGATTCTCTGCTCGATTTCGCGTAATCTGATAAGAGCGAGATTCCGCGAGTAGCTGGGGGTCGACAACAAAAGTATCGTAGTCGACCCGGCTTAGGTACGTATCAAGATGGATACACAGGCTCCGCTCGGGTACCTCAATTGCCCATACGGCGTCGATGCTCGAGTCGGGATTCCACAGGAGGGTACGAGCGAGCATATCGATGGCTGCAGATTCGGTTCTCTGAGAGATGCCGACTGCGACATTATGAGCATCAAGATTGATGATATCGCCCCCTTCAATATGGAAGGTCGAATCGTGACGATAAAACGAGGGCGTGTCCTTGAAATTGGGATGGTATTTAAAAATCGTTTGGTAGAGCGCTACTTCGCGATTGCGCTCGGGCCAATACATGTGGTTGAAGGAGATGCCGGAGCCGATGGTGCTTACCGGGTCGCGCACGAACCACATGGTGTTTAATGGACTTACGAGCAGCTCGTCAGGGGCATAGGCCTCGCCGGTTAATTCGGCGAGTCTGTCCCCGCCGTCGAAGCAGTATGTAACTTGCCCGTGGCGGATGCCGCCAATCGATGCCGAGACGAGCTCCTGCGCCGATCGGGTGTGTTCAAGATGCTCGCGGACTGCTTGCTGCAACTCGGCGCCAATCGCGCCGCATTCATCGACAAAGGAATCGACAAAAGATGCTCGAGCTTCGGGGCATGAGTCAAGCGCTTCTATAAGAAGTTGGTCGAGATACAGAACCTCTACGCCTTCATGCTCGAGCACTGAGGTATAGGCATCACACTCAGCTAGGGCTCTATCCAAGTCAAATAGGCTGCTCGATGGTCTTAGGCTAAAAACTTGGCCAAAATGGCCTTCGGGATAGTTTTGGGTTTCGATACCGGGTCGATATAAAAGGGCCTGTTTAAGCTTACCGATTTCGCTGGTGACATGAATTGGCATTAGAACGCTCGCTTTAATTCGGATGATGACTGATGTCAATTATCGTTCTGCTGGGAGAAGTTTAAGTGAGTATGTTGTGGGTATCGGTAGACGGCTTAAGCTCTTGATTGAAAGTCACCAATTGATAAAAAATATCAATTTAGTTCGATAATTGAGCTTATATATCAACTAAAGCCCGTCTACCTTTTAATACTATCCATTCGCATAAATATCTAATGTCAACTGGCGTGAAAACCGAATAATAAGGTTGCCGGCGAAAAGCTCGTATCGAAAACCTGCAAACTAAAGGAGGCATAATGGCCGAAGTGCAAAAGAAACGTGGGCTACGAATTCCGCACGTCTACACCATTATCTTCATTCTCATGGTGTTGACCGCAGCTCTTACGTGGATCGTTCCCTCCGGCTCGTTTGAGAGGCAGGAGCTCAACGGACGCGAGGTCACTGTTGCTGGAACATATGAGTCCGTTGAAAAGGTTTATGCGGACGAAGACGGCGCTGAGGTTGACCTGAAGCAAGGCCTGTTCGATGTGCTCGAGGCTCCTGCGGTGGGAATTCAGCAGGCAGTTGAGGTCGTTGCCTTTATTCTGATTGTCGGCGGATCCTTTCAGGTCATTACTGCCACTGGAGCTATCACCAGCGGCGTGGCGCGCATCGTTAAGAAGTTCAAGAGTAAAGACATCCTGATTATTCCGATTTTGATGGCGGTTTTTGCGCTGGGCGGTAGCACGTTCGGCATGGCGGAGGAGACCCTTCCATTTTTTGCCATCTTGCTGCCGATTGTTATGGCTATGGGATATGACTCCATTACGGCCTTTATGATCGTGTTCGTTGGCGCCCGTATTGGCTATATCGCATCGACGGTCAACCCCTTCAATGTTTTGATTGCTCAGGGAATTCTGAATATCCAGGGTAATCCCCAGCTCTGGCTTCGCGTTGTTGCCCTTGTTGTGCTGACCGCCATCG
Source organism: uncultured Collinsella sp. (assembly GCA_900544645.1). Taxonomy (GTDB): domain Bacteria; phylum Actinomycetota; class Coriobacteriia; order Coriobacteriales; family Coriobacteriaceae; genus Collinsella. Next base: position 18,961 of record UQWG01000029.1, on the reverse strand, counting down.
CTATTGCCTGGGTCGTGTTGTACGCTCGAAGGGTGAAGAAGAATCCCGAGTCCTCGATTGCTTACGCTGATGATATCGAGAAGCGCAAAGAGCATGCATCAAATGACGAGCTGCTCGAAGCCGATTTCACCGGGCGCCAGAAGGCCGTAATCATCGTATTCGTGCTTGGAATCGTCGCCATTGTCTGGGGTCTTGTCACCCAGGGCTGGTATATGAACGAGATCTCTGCAGTCTTTATGGCTATGGCGCTTCTGTCTGGCATCGTATCGGGCATGAGCGAGAAGGAGATTGCTACAGAGTTTGTTAAGGGTTTGGGCGACTTTGTTTTCTCTGCGGTCGTGGTCGGTCTTGCTCGAGGCATTTTGGTTATCGCCAACGATGGCTTGATTATCGATACGGTCCTAAACGCTCTTGCGACTGGCCTTGCCGGAATCTCCCCTGTTCTCTTTACCAGCATTTTGTATGTCGTTGACAACTTGCTTTCGATTCTGGTTCCCAGCTCTTCGGGCATCGCGGCGCTCACCATCCCCATCTTTGGGCCTCTGGTTGAGCTCATGGGGCTAAATCCAGAAGCTGCGGTTACTGGCCTTTCGATGGGATCTGCAGCGATGTCGCTGATTTCCCCCACCAGCGCAATGCTTGTCGCCGGTCTTGGTGTTTGCAAGATCTCTCTTGGCCAGTGGTGGCGAGTTTCCTGGAAGTTCTTCCTTGTGGTCAGTGCGGTCTGTCTCGTATTTACCGCGGTATCCGGTCTGCTTCCGATTGTCTAGCAAACGAAACGACAACTTTGTAAGCCATTGCAATAACAATTGAGCTCTAATCCAGAAAGGAACGATGATGAGCAAAGGTCTGAACGTTCATAGCGAAATTGGTGCCCTCAAGAAGGTATGCGTGCACCGACCGGGCTTGGACCTGGTAAACATGAAGGCGGAGGATTTTGAGCGCGCCTGGATTCATGACGCGTTTTATCTCGAGTATGCCCAGCGAGAGCATGACGAGTTTACTAATCTTCTTCGCGGTGCTGGCGCCGAGGTTGTTTATATGGAGGACTTGCTTGCCGAGACTTTCGATCAGGTTGAGGGTTCTCGTGCCGAGTTTATGAGCAAGTTCGTTCCCGAGGCCAAGATCGAGAACCTGGCGCTTCGTCAGGCAGTCGTGGAGAAGCTCGACTCCATCAAGGACAACAAAGAGTTTGTTCTTACCGCTATGGGCGGCCTCTACGTACGCGATCTCGAGATTCCGCATGTGAGCGGTTCCCTTGCGAGCATGGATAGCGACGAGCTGAAGCCCGACGAAATGGTCTTGTTCCCGATGCCCGCCTCCTACTTCTCGCGTGATCCGATCGCTGTGGTCGGCAAGGGCGCGATGATGAACCGCATGTACTGGCATCAGCGCAACCGTGAGGTCGTATTCTATGAGACGATCATGCGCCACCATCCTGATTATGCTGGGGCTCCGCTTTGGTACGACCACAATAGCGATTGGCATATCGAAGGCGGTGACGTTCTGAACATTAACGCCACCACGCTTGCAATCGGTATTTCCGAGCGTACCCAGACCGCAGCCATCGACCAGCTTGCCAAGAATCTGTTCTGGGGTACGGGAGAGTCCGGGATCGAGCAGGTATTTGCCATCAAGATCCCCCACGGCTATGCCTATATGCATCTTGATACGGTTTGTACTCAGGTTGATTACGATAAGTTTACCGTCTACCCCGGTATCTACGAGACGCTTCGTGCCTATCGACTCACCAAGGGCGATTCGGATGGCGAGGTCTTTATCGAGGAGATCGAGGGAACGATTCAGCAGATTCTTGAAATGGCAACCGGTATCGACCATATCACGATGATCGAATGCGGTGCCGGCGATCCGATCGAGGCATCCCGTGAGCAGTGGAACGATGGTTCCAACACGCTTGCTGTTGCGCCGGGTAAGGTGTGCGTCTATGAGCGCAACGTTGTTACCAATGATGCGCTTTATAAGGCGGGCGTTGAGCTGCTGGTTGCTCCTTCCGAAGAGCTGTCTCGTGGTCGTGGTGGCCCGCGCTGCATGACCATGCCGTTCTGGCGCGAAGAGATTTAATTCCGTTCTGGTCCGAGATGCGCGGATGCGCGTTCTTCGCGCGCCGCGCACTCATCAATCAATTAGGTTAATAATGAAAGGAACCCACCATGGCACTGAATCTTTCTGGTCGTAGTTTTCTGACCCTGCTCGATTTCACTACCGAGGAGATCGAGTATATGCTCGAGCTTTCGAAGGACTTTAAGAATCTCAAGCGCATGGGCGCCCCCCATCGTTATCTTGAGGGCAAGAACATCGTTCTGCTGTTTGAAAAGACTTCGACGCGTACGCGCTGCGCTTTCGAGGTGGGCGGCATGGATCTTGGCTTAGGTGTAACCTACCTTGATCCCGGTTCGTCGCAGATGGGCAAAAAGGAGTCCATTGAGGATACCGCCCGCGTGCTTGGTCGCATGTACGACGGTATCGAGTACCGTGGCTCTGACCAGTCCATTGTTGAGGAGCTTGCCGATAAAGCCGGCGTTCCCGTGTGGAATGGTCTCACCAATGAGTATCACCCGACCCAGGCTTTGGCGGATATCCTTACGATGCGCGAGGAATTCGGTGACACGCGTGGCCTCAAGCTGACCTATCTCGGCAAGGAGCAGGGCAATGTAAGCGATTCCCTCATGGTGATCTGCGCCAAGCTCGGCATCAACTTCTGCTCTTGTGGGCCGAAAGGCGACGTTGAGGGCGCTACCCACTTTGATCCCGAGCTGCTTGAGACTTGCCAGAAGATCGCCGAGGAAAATGGCTGCACCATTCAGCTTACTGACAACATCGATGAAGGCGTAAAGGATGCCGATGTTATTTACACCGATGTCTGGGTTGGCATGGGCCAGGCTGAGGAGCTCTGGAAGAGCCGTATCAAGCTGCTCTCCCCGTACCGCGTAACCTCGGAGGTCATGGCGAAGGCAAACCCCAACGCTATCTTCATGCATTGTCTCCCGAGCTTCCACGATACCAAGACCACCATCGGAGCGGAAATCGCGGAGAAGTTCGGCGTAACCGAGATGGAGGTCACCGACGAGGTCTTCGAGTCCGATAAGTCTCGCGTTTTCCAAGAGGCAGAGAACCGCATGCATACCATTAAAGCCGTGATGTACGCTACTCTTCGATAAGGAGGCACGCATGTCCAAACCCTACGGCAAGCCCGATCGTATCGTCGTCGCCCTTGGCGGCAACGCCCTCGGCAACAACCCCGTCGAGCAGATCGAGGCCGTGAGCAACACCGCCCACGCTCTCCTTGGTCTCATCGAGCAGGGTAACGAGATCATCATCACCCACGGCAACGGCCCGCAGGTCGGCATGATCCAGAACGCCTTCGCCGCCGCCCACGACGCCATCGGCACCCCCGAGATGCCGCTGCCCGAGTGCGGCGCCATGTCCCAGGGCTACATTGGTTATCACCTGCAGCAGGGCATCGGCCGCGAGATGCACAAGCGCTATAAGCGTTGGCACGCCGCCACCGTCGTCACCCAGATCGAGTGCGATCCCGACGATCCCGCGTTCAAGAACCCGACCAAGCCGATCGGCCCCTTCTACACCGAGGAGCAGGCCAAGGAGTTCATGGCCGAGGATCCCTCCAAGGTCTTCGTCGAGGATTCCGGCCGCGGCTGGCGTCGCGTCGTCGCCTCCCCCGATCCCAAGAAGATCGTCGAGGCTGACTCCATCCTCAACCTGCTCGACAACGAGTTCATCGTCATCGCCTGCGGTGGCGGCGGCATCCCCGTCGTCCGCGACTACGAGAACAAGGGCTGCTACAAGGGCGTTCCCGCCGTCATCGACAAGGACCTGGGCGGCGAGCTGCTGGCCGAGGACTGCGACGCCGACGTTCTGTTCCTGCTGACCGCCGTTGAGCATGTCGCCATCAACTTCGGCAAGCCCAACCAGGAGGAGCTCGAGGACCTCACCGCCGACGAGGCCGAGCGCCTGGCCGACGAGGGCCAGTTCGGCAAGGGTTCCATGGAGCCCAAGGTCCGCGCCGCCATCAAGTTCGCCCGCTCCCGCAAGGGCCGCACCTGCATCATCGGCGCCCTGGACAAGGCCGCCGAGACCATGGCCGGCCTCTCCGGTACCCGCATCCACGAGTAGTCTCTACTCTGTTGCCTCTCTCGTGGGCGCCAGGCAAAGCGCCCACAAACTAGCCTCTCTTCATGAGCCCCGCAGTCCGCTCCGACTGCGGGGCTTTTGCTATTCACCTAGTCATTGGGGACGTTCTTAAATGACTAGTAGTAGGCCCACATGGCTTCGACTTCGTTGAGGACCTCTACGACGCCCCAGCGACGGGCGCTGCGGCTGGCCGAGTTGGGGTCGTAGACGCCAATCTGGTTGGCATCGTCGATGCCGTAGAGCACGATGTAGTGGCCTACGTTGGTAAACGTACCGGGGCGCACTGCGGCGATGACGGGCGCACCCGAGCGAAGTGCTTGGGTAATCGATTCGCGATCGTTATAGAGCTGTGTTCCGTTGAGCCCCAGCTGCCACGCACCGCCTGTCATAAACGACCACTCGGTGGCACCAGTGGGGGCGTAGTTGCCGGCTTCGGCCAGTGCGCATATATCGACCGGCGTCTTATCGGCGTGGCCGGTCTTAAAGATATAGACCATGGTGAGGCAAGTGGGACCGCAAGCGTTTTCGCGAATAGTGCCACCGGCATAGGGCAGCTCCGACCATGCGGGGTCAATTTGGTAGATGTGGGGCATGGTGCCGGCCTGCCATTGCGAGCGTGGGGTCGAGAACGCAAAGGAGTAACCGGGCGCGACGGGAGCTTTAAGCAGCCTGTCCTCGGCAGTGGGCTCAAGACCGGCTGATCCGTGGGAGATACAGGATCCCAAAAACACAAAGACGAGGCAGGCGGCAATGGAGCAAAGCGCAAGGCGTAGGCGGCGGGCCGGAAGCGCATGGCTTGTGGTGCGCGACGCGGAGCGTGGGACGGAATTGCCGCGATCGCGTTGAGGTCGCGAAAAGGAGCGTTTAACGTAGTAGTCGGTCTTACGGCGATCGTAGCGGCGCGGCTGCGATGAGTCGGTCTGGCGTTGGCGCGTGCTCGTGCTCACGCGGTCTGACTGCTGCACGGTACGGCTTTGTTGCCGCGAAGAAGCCCCGGGCTGCTCTTGGGAGCGCTGCGGGTTGTCGTTGTCGGAGGTGCTTCTGGGCGTTGGCGTGGTGCGGCCGGCAAGGCGCACGCTTTGTGGCCGTTGGTCGCCGTCATTGTATCCGTATGCCATTTGAATCACCTTGCCTCATGTGTAACTTGTCTATCCTACATAAAAAGATGCACGACACATGGGTATGCGCACCAAAAGCCTGACAAATGGTACGAACGTTGCCGCGCCGCGCGCCAAGCGTCACGGCAACGGGTATTCAAAAACAGACAAGATGAAAGTGTCCAAGACGAATGACGTCTCTCGCCGTTCGTCCCAAAAACGGCGCCGCTCGTTTTGCAGTTCTGCCTTCGGTCGAGCCTTGGACGGCAATGCAATGCCAAGACCGTATCTTAAAGCCACGAAATAAAAGCGCGCGGCAAAACAGGCCGCGCAAGGGGTGACGCCAAGGGGCGTCAATAAGGAAAGGAGGGGAACAATGGCGGACAAGAACGCAGAGGTTGCAGTCGAGGATAACGGCGGCATGAAGAAAACGCTTTCGCTCTGGAACTTCTTCACCATCGGCTTCGGTGCCATCATCGGTACCGGTTGGGTTCTGCAGGTCGGCGACTGGATGGTCGTGGGCGGCGGTCCCGTTCCCGCTATGATCGCATTCCTCTTGGGTGCAATCTTCCTCGTGCCCGTCGGAGCTGTTTTCGGTGAGCTCACGGCTGCTATCCCCATCTCGGGCGGCATCGTCGAGTATGTCGATCGTAGCTTTGGCCGTACGCTGAGCTACATCACCGGTTGGCTCCTGGCCCTGGGCAACGGCATCCTGTGCCCGTGGGAGGCCATCGCCATCTCGACCCTCGTGTCCGAGATGTTCGGCAGCCTGCCCGGTCTTGAGTGGCTGCGCGCCGTCAAGCTCTACACCATCCTGGGCGCCGACGTTTACCTGTTCCCGACGCTGATCGCGCTCGGCTTTGCAGTCTACGTCATCTTCCTCAACTTCCGCGGTGCCAGCTCGGCCGCCAAGCTCCAGGCCTTCCTGACCAAGGCTCTGCTTTGCGGCATGCTGCTTGCCATGGGCGTCTCGCTATTCACCGGCTCGCCGGACAACGCCATGCCTGTGTTCTCCCAGGTCACCGGCGCTGGCGGCGGCAAGGCCGCCACCGAGAGCACCAGCCTGTTTGCCGGCATCGTGTCGGTCCTGGTTCTGACCCCGTTCTTCTACGCCGGTTTCGACACCATTCCTCAGCAGGCTGAGGAAGCAGCCGAGGGCCTCAACTGGAACAAGTTCGGCAAGATCATCTCCTTGGCACTGCTGGCCGCCGGCGGCTTCTACATGGTCTGCATCTACTCGTTCGGCACCATCCTCGACTGGCATGAGTTTGTTAAGAGCCCGGTTCCCGCGCTCGCCTGCCTCAGGGGCATCAACATGCTCCTGTACCTGGCCATGCTTGTCATCGCCACGCTTGGACCCATGGGTCCGATGAACTCCTTCTACGGCGCCACGAGCCGCATCATGCTCGCCATGGGCCGCAAGGGCCAGCTGCCCGAACAGTTCGCCGAGGTCGACCCCAAGTCCGGCGCTCCCAAGCTCGCCTGCGTCGTTCTGGGCGTCATCACCGTCGTCGGTCCGTTCCTGGGCAAGAACATGCTCATCCCTCTGACCAACGTGTCGGCTCTCGCCTTCATCTTCTCCTGCGGCATGGTCGCCCTCGCTTGCCTGCGCATGCGCTTCACCGAGCCCGACCTGCCTCGTCCCTACGAGGTGCCCGGCGGCAAGTTTGGCATCGGCCTCGCTATCGCTGCCTGCGCCATCATCATCGGCCTGCTCGTGATTCCGTTCTCTCCCGCCTCCCTCAACATGGTGGAGTGGAGCATCGTGATCGGCTGGCTGGCCGTCGGCCTGGCTCTCATGGCCTTCACCAATTCCCGCAAAAAGTAACGCCGAGCCGGGGCGGATCAGGTGCGCGGGACCCTCTCTTCCGCGCACCGAACCCGGCACCACTTGGGTAGCTTTGTGAGGCCTTAACCCAACACGGCCTCGCCCACTATATGGATCCATAAGGAGGAACCATGTCCACTAAGTATGCAATCGTTGGCGGCAAGCTCATCGACGGTACCGGTGCCGAGCCGGTCGAGAACTCCCTCGTTCTCGTCGACGACAACGGCAAGATCGAGTACGCCGGTGCTATGCGGGACCTTCCCGAGGGCGTTGAGGTCATCGACGCCGCCGGCAAGACCGTCCTTCCCGGCCTGATCGACACCCACCTGCACTTCTCGGGCAACTTGACCGACGATGACACCGACTGGGTCATGCAGCCGCTCCTCGAGAAGCAGGCCGTCGCCGTCAAGCAGGCCTACGACTGCCTCACCCACGGCCTCACCACCGTCTGCGAGATCGGCCGCTTTGGTATCCAGATCCGTGACTGCATCGACAAGGGCGTCTTCAAGGGCCCGCGCGTTCTGGCCACCGGCCTTGGCTTCTGTCGCGTTGCCGGCCACGGCGACTCCCACCACTGCAGCCAGGAGCTCAACAAGGAATCGCACCCCTGGGGCGATCAGGTCGACGGTCCTTGGGATCTGCGCAAGGCCGTCCGTCGTCGCCTGCGCGAGAACCCCGATGCCATCAAGATCTGGGCTACCGGTGGCGGCATCTGGCGCTGGGACTCCGGCCGCGACCAGCACTACTGCTCCGAGGAGATTCAGGCCGTGGTCGAAGAGGCAAAGATGGTCGGCATCCCCGTGTGGAGCCACTGCTACAACAACCACGCCGCTGCCTACGATTCCGTTCGCTTTGGCTGCGAGCAGCTGATTCACGGCTTCGATATCGATGAGCGCACCATGGACCTCATGGCCGAGCAGGGCACCTTCTTCACCCCGACGATCGCCTTCCTGCCCACCTGGTACGCCACCTATCCGCCCGTCTACGTCCCCGAGCTGCACGACAAGTACGAGGGCACCCTGGTCGAGAAGGAGCTGCAGCGCAACTACGACTGTCTGCGCGAGGCCAAGAAGCGCGGCGTCGTCATGACGATCGGCTCCGACTCCTTCTCCTTCGTCACCCCGTACGGCACCTGCTCCATCGAGGAGATGTACGAGTTCGTCGACAAGATCGGCTTCACCCCGGTCGAGACCATCACCTGTGCCACCCTCAACGGTGCCAAGATGTGCCACATCGAGGACGAGACCGGTTCCATCGAGGCCGGCAAGTGCGCCGACCTGCTGGTCGTCAACGGTGACGTCGCCGCCGACATCCACGTGCTCAACACCGACAACATGGACGTCATCATGAAGGACGGCTGGATTGTCGAGGCTGGCACCTTCGGCGAGGCAAACAAGTACAGCGCCTAAGCTACCGTTCATCGATGCCTTGATGTAAAACACAGTATTTGATTGCATAATGCAATGGAGAGGGTCGCTTGCGGCCCTCTTTATTGCTATGGGGTGCGTCAGTAAGAAGGAGATGACGGTGGATCTCAATAGGCTGATTCTGGGCAAGAGCTACAACTCTACCAAGGTCTTTCGTACCGCTCAGCATGTGGTTCAAGCCATCTTGCTCGGTATTGTCGTTCCGCTGCTTATCCTGCTGCTCATCTGGGATCTAACCGATAATCCCAATCCCGTTCCGGCCGTTGTCGTCATTGCCGGCTTGGTCATGCTGTGCTTCTTCTTCTCGTACGTCTTTGTCGTTCCCGACGACCTCACATCGAGCGCTACCGACCGCACGCTCGCCATCGCGTCGAAAATATTCGCCTACACGTCGCGCGGCCTTACGCCCGAAGCTGCCCTGGGCGCCTCTAAGATCATCCTGTCCGAAACTATCGCCTCTGCCATCTGCTTTACCGACGGCAAGCAGGTGTTGGCAAGCTGGGGCGAGGACTCGGCAAAATGCCCCGCGGGCACCCCGGTGGTGCTGCGGACTACGCTCAACGTGATCAACAGCGGTGAACAAAGCGTGTTCTCGCGCGATGCCTCGACCGAGACGGGTGGCTACTTTCCGCGTTTGCGCGCCGGTATTGTCGCACCGCTTACCGTGCGCGGGCATTGCGTGGGCACGCTCGAGCTGTATTATCCCCGTCTGAGCAGCATCGATATGCGCCAGACGGCGCTTGCCTCGGGTTTTGCCGACCTCATTTCCACGCAGCTTGCGAGCTTTGAGCTCGAGCGCCAGGACGAGCTTACGGCCCGCGTGGAGCTGCGCGCCTTGCAATCGCAGGTCGATCCTCATTTTCTGTTTAACACCATCAGCACCATCGTGTCGCTCGTACGTACCGAGCCGGACAAGGCCAGGTCGCTGCTGATCGACTTCTCCAACTACTATCGTCAGACGCTTTCTGATTCCGATACGCTCACCACGCTCGAGCACGAGGTGGAACAGGGTACTCGTTATATCAATCTTATGCAGGCCCGGTATGGCGACGGCCGTCTGCGCGTCTCGGTCGATATCGACTTTGAGGTGCGCGATTGCATGGTGCCGCCGTTTATCTTGCAGCCGTTGCTCGAAAACTGCATCAAGCACGCGCAGCGCGAGACCGAGCCGCTTTCTATTCATGTTAGGGCTTTCGAGACCGATGACGGTTTGGAGATCATCGTCGAGGACGACGGCATCGGTATGAGCGAAGAAGTCTGCGCGCATCTGTTTGAGCAACATCGCCGAGAGGAGCCCGAGAGCATTACCGCCGACGGCTCCGTCAAGCGAGGTTGCGGCCTGGCGCTCTTCAACGTGCTTCAGCGCATCCATTTCTTTTACGGAGAAGATTCCGGCATGCGCGTGAAGTCCCAGGAGGGCGTGGGAACGCAGGTCATCGTCGAGCTGAACGGCGAGCCGCATGAGCCCGCGCCGTTGACGGCGTAGCACGCGGTTGGATTGAGAGAAAAAGAGGGGAAGCACATATGTCCGAAGGCTGGAACATCTTGGTGGTTGATGACGAACCTCCCATTAGGGCTGAGCTACGCTATCTGTTGGAAAAGGATACGCGTGTGGGCCAGATTGCCGAGGCGGGCAATGTCACCGAAGCCGCGGAGTCGATTCTGTCGAACAAGCCCGACGTGCTGTTTTTAGACATTACCATGCCCGGTCGCTCGGGAATTGAGCTTGCCGAGACGCTGCAGAACCTAAAGACGCCGCCGGTCGTGGTGTTTGTGACGGCATTTGCCGAGTTTGCCGCCGATGCGTATAACCTCGATGCGGTCGACTATGTCGTCAAGCCGGTCGAGGACGCACGCCTGTCAAAGGCACTCGACAAGATCGAGGCAGCCTTGGGTGCCCGTCGTGTTATCCACGCCCCGCGCCAGCCTTTGCGTCTGACGGTGGACCGCGGGGGTAAAAAGGTGTTCATTCCCGCCGCAGACGTCTGCTACTTTGAGGCACGCGCCGATTTTTGCAACGCCATCTGCGCCGAGGGAACGTACCTGATCAATGAGTCGATCTCTTCGCTCGAGCGTCGCTTGGACTCCGAGGGCTTTATTCGCGTTCATCGCAGCTACCTGGCCAATTTGGAAGACGTGCACAATGTTGAGATTGGCTCCACGGGGTTGATGGAGCTCAGGCTCGACCGCGTGAACTCGACGGTACCGGTGTCCCGCCGTCGCGCTGCCGAGGTTAAAGCACGCTTGGGGCTTGCGTAGACGGTCTGCGCGCCGTCGTTTACCATCGCAGGTTTGGCATGGGCGCGCGGTGGGCATAATGGGTGGCATCGAATGAAATCGAAAGGATCATTATGCCCGCGCTTATCACCCATCATCTGTTTGGCGAGGAAAGCATCGACCGTCTTCCGCAGGGCGTCATCACGTCCGATGAAGAGCGCATTGCCTTTATCTTGGGCAACCAAGGCCCCGACCCGTTTTTCTTTCACATTCTGACACCGCGTGTTTCCGACTGCACGCTGCTGGCGCAGGTCATGCATCGGTCGCGCATGTCTCGCCAGTTCGCGTGCCTGCGCGACGGCGTGTCGCATCTGCTGCCGCGCGACGCCAGCTTGGGTCGTGCCTTTGCGCTGGGCCTGCTGTCTCATTACGTGCTCGACCGCAACGCCCATCCTTTTGTCTATGAGCAGCAGTTTGGCATCGTGGAGTCCGATTCAGAGCTTGAGAATTCGAGCAGTCAGGTCCATGCCGTGATCGAGAGCGACCTGGATGTGCTGATGCTGCAGCTTAAACGCGATGGCGCTACGGTCGACGATTACCCGCCGGCGGGCGAGATCGTCACCACCGATCGCATCAATCGCGTGGCCGGCGTGCTGATGAGCTATGTTGCCGGACGCGTGTACGGCATTGACATTCCGGCGGGGGAGTACGGTGCTGCCGTTGCCAATATGCAGCGACTTTACCGCGCGATTGAGCCGGCCGGCTCCGCAAAGACGCGCGCGATCTCGCTGGTTGAGGGCTTGGTGCACGACTACTCGCTGCTCGACGGCCTTGCCCATCGCGTGACGACGGAGCTGCCCGAGCGCACCGGTAACCTGGGCCATCTGACATGGAAGAATCCCTTTACCGACGAGGTCTCGAACGAGAGTTTCCCCGAGGTCTTTGATCGCGCGCTGGTCGATTACGAGTGCACGGTCGCACGTTTTATCGAGACCGGTGACATGGATGCCGTGACCGGCCACGTCAACTACAGCGGTCGCGTGCTCAATGCCGATGAGGAGTTCGACCGCGAGGAATAGGGCCTGTGCGTGCCCCTTTGCCGAATCCTTACCGGCGGTTCTGGACAATTGGGGTACGATGAACTAACTGCATATCGGGCGAATACGAAGGGTCCCTGTCCATGAAATACACCAAGCTCGAGCGTAACTGGGTTATGTATGATGTGGGCAATTCGGCCCTCGTGCTGCTCAATACCTCGGTGGTGCCCATTTACTTTAACGCTATCAATACCGGCGCTTCCTCGGCCGATCTGGTGGTCGCCTGGGGCAATGCGCAGACGATCGCCTCGCTGGTCATTGCCATGCTCATGCCCATTCTGGGCGCGCTTGCCGACTACGCCGGCAACAAGATCAAGTTCTTCTTGGGCTTCTTCCTCACGGGCCTGGTGCTTTGCCTGGCGCAGGCTATCCCAATGTCCGCCATGGCATTTTTGACCGTGTACGTGCTGTGCACCATCGGCCTTAACTCTTCTATGACGTTCTACGACGCCATGCTGCCCGACATTACCACCGACGAGCGCATGGACGCCGTGTCCAGCTCGGGCTATGCCTGGGGCTATATCGGTTCCACCGTGCCGTTCGTCATCTGCCTGGCGCTCATCATGGGTGGCCCCGCTCTTGGCGTCCCCACCATGCTGGCAACGCGTCTGTCGTTTGTCATCACTGGTGCCTGGTGGCTCATCTTTACCCTGCCGCTCATTCGCACCTATAAGCAAAAGTACGGTCGCGAGCGCGGTCCCGAGGACACTATCGGCCACATCGTGGGCGGTGTGTTCTCCGAGGTCGGACACACCATGCGCGAGATCGCCCACAACAAGACCGTGCTGGTCTACATGATCGCGTTCTTCTTCTATATCGACGGTGTGCACACGGTCATTTCCATGGCCACCAGTTACGGATCGGCCTTGGGCATCGATTCGACGCAGCTGGTGCTGGCGCTGCTCGTTACGCAGTTCGTGGCCTTTCCGTCCGCCATTATCTACGGCAAGCTCGCCGGACGCGTGGGCACGCTCAACATGATCCTGGTGGCGGTCGCCGCCTACATGGGCATTGTGCTGTTCGCCGCGTTCTTCCTAAAGACCGCCTTTGAATTCTGGGTGCTTGCCATTATGGTCGGCCTGTTCCAGGGCGGCGTGCAGGCCCTCAGCCGTAGCTACTTTGGCCGCATTATCCCCAAGGAAAAGTCCAACGAGTACTACGGCTTCTTTGACATCTTTGGCCGTTATGCAAGCGTTATGGGCACCTTCCTGGTGTCGGTTGTCACCTCGCTGACCGGCAACCCGTCGCTGGGCGTCCTTTCCATTGGTGTGCTGCTGGTCGTTGGCTTTATGCTGCTGGTCCGCCTGTCTCGCATGACTCGGGCGGCAGAGCATGCCGCATAGGAGCGAGCGGCTATTGTGCCTGTCCGCGGTACTCTTTTGGGGTTATCCGCAATAAACATTGCGACTTGCGAGCAATGATTTGCCCAAGTGGGTATGATGGAATCAGCTAGGTCGCGGGGCGTCGCCTGTGTTTGGCGGCGTCCCGTTTTTGTGTTGCAGGGAGGGTAAGGCATGAACGCCACGGTCGTGATTCCAACGTATTGGGCGGGCGATGACGCTTGCGCAAACGCCCCTGGCACCTATGACCATTCGACGCGACTCAACGCCGACAATCCCGAACTCGACCGCTGCCTGGCCTCGCTTGAGCAGGTACGTGACATCCCGCGCATCATCCTTTTGGTGGTCTGTCCCGTTTCTGCCACAGCCGATGTGTCGCTGCGCGTGCACGAGATTGTCGACGCGCATCCCACGCTCAAGGTCACCGTTGTCACCAACACCCAGGCCTCGCGCATCGCAGACCGGGTTGCTCAGATCGCGCCCAAGGGTTCGGGCGAGTGCGTGAGCCTGCGAGGCTACGGCGCCATCCGCAACATGGGTCTAGCCTGTGCCGCTGTGCTGGGGCATGACGCGGTTATCTTTTTGGATGACGATGAGACTGTCATCGACGCCGACTTTATGAAGCGCGCGACCTATGCGTTGGGGCAGCAGACGCGTCAGGGCTTGCCGATCTTGGTCAAGAGCGGTTATTTCTACGATCGCGACGGCTCGCCGCTGGCTCCCACGGACAAGGCGGGCATCTGCCATCGTTGGTGGACCAAGCGCATCGAGTTCAACCGTTGGATGAAAAAGGCGCTCTCGGGCACCCGCATCTCGCGCTCCAACTACGTGTGCGGCGGCCTGATGGCCCTGCACGCCCGCGCCTTTACGCGTGTGGCCTTTGACCCGTTTATCACCCGCGGCGAGGACTTGGATTACCTCTTTAACATGCGCATGTTTGGCTACGACGTGTGGTTCGATAACGAGTGGACCGTGCGCCATCTGCCTCCGGAGTCCGAAAAGCGCTCACCGCGCTTTATGCAGGATGTATACCGTTGGTACTACGAACGGGCCAAGTTGACATTCGCCGCGCATCAAAAGGAGCTCATTCCCGTTACGGCGGCATCGCTCATGCCCTACCCGGGCCCGTGGATTTCGCGCGAGCTCGACGACCGCGTGCGCAAGACCGCTATGGTCCGCAGCGTGTTTACCCGCGAGCATGAGGGCTACCTGCGCATCTGGCGCCATGGTATCGGCGAGGCAAAGGCCTATGCGCGCCAAAACGCTGCAAGCTATCTGCGTTTCCAGAGCTTTTGGCCCAAGATCATGGACGGGCTTTGGCGTGACGCACAACTGATCAGTATCCTGGAGGGGGCCGAATGATCGACCGCCGCGCCCAGCGCGATAGTTCAATATCAATCTTTCGCATCATTGCCGTTGCCTGCGCCATTTGCGTGCTGGTGTACTTTATTTTTGCCTTGGTGACCGGTATCGAGCCGATCGCCACGGTGATTGCCTGCGCGCTGCTGTGCATCTTTCTGTGCATCTTTATCTTTTTGACGCTCAATCCCGATTCGGTGCGCTCCCAGTACACCGAGGAGACGCTCTCGGTGGCCTCGGCCATGCTCGAGGACATTAAGGGCGGTCTGACGCAGGAGTCGGCGCGTTTGGTGTGCCGGCGCATTTTGCCCGAGACGCGCGCCATGACGGTGGCCATCACCGACGAGGGCAACGTGCTTGCCTGCGCGGGCGAGTTTGAGGAAAAACTACTGCCAGATTCTCCCATCCACACGCTTGCCACACGCTACGTTATCGAACATGGCATCGTGCAGTCGTTCAACCGTATGGTGGATGTCGTGGGCTCGGATGGCTCGCACAACCAAGTCCCCGCCGGCATTATCGCCCCCATCAAGGTGGGCGATCGTACCGTCGGCACGCTCAAGTTCTACTACAAGACCCCGCGCGCCGTCGACCGTACCCAGTACGCGCTTGCCTCGGGCTTTGCCGAGATCTTGTCCACGCAGCTCGCCATCCACGAGCTCGAGGTGCAAAAGGAACTCACAGCGCGCGCCGAGGTGCGTGCGCTGCAGGCGCAGATTAACCCACACTTCCTGTTCAACACGCTGAACACCATTGCATCGTTTACGCGCACCGACCCGCTGCGGGCCCGCGAACTGCTTCGTGAGTTCTCATCGTTCTATCGTGCCACGCTCGACAACTCGGGATCGCTTATTCCGGTCTCGCGCGAGGTCGCACAGACCAAGCGCTACCTTACCTTTGAGAAGGCCCGCTTTGGCGAGGACCGCGTGCTTGCGACGTTCGATGTGTCCGAGGACGTGGAAGATACGCTGGTGCCGGCGTTCGTGATCCAGCCGATTGTCGAGAACGCCGTACGTCATGGTATGGGCGATGACGACGCTCTGAGGATCGACGTGACCGTTCACCAAGACGGCGAGGATGCAATCTTGATTGCCGTGGCCGATAATGGCGTGGGCATGGATGAGGGTACCGCCGCCAGACTGTTTGACGAGCGCTCTGCCCGTCCCGACGCCAGCTCTCCCCAGGGTGGCGGCGCCGGTGTGGCCATGCACAATATTTCGGAGCGCATCCATCGCTTTTATGGGCCGCACTCCTATACGCGTGTCGAATCGGCGCCGGGCAAGGGCACCAAAGTGCTCCTTCATCTTGATTTGTCAGAGAGCATCTTTGACATTCAAGAGTAAAATAAAGGGCTACGGGCTCAACGTCATGCGACGGATGCCCGGCGTAGTTAGTTGACGAAAGGTTTTATCCCTATGCTGCGTGCGATGATTGTGGATGATGAGGCGCCGGCTCGCTCGGAGCTTCGCTTCCTGCTCGAGCAAACGGGCAAGATCGGCACGATCACGGAGGCGTCGAGCGTCCGCTCCGCCATCGAGATGCTTATGGAAAGTCGCGTGGATGTCGTGTTTCTCGATATCTCGATGCCCGGTGCCTCGGGCCTGCAACTTGCCGAGGCGCTGCATAAGCTCAAAAATCCGCCGGCGATCGTGTTTGTGACTGCGTATAGTGACCATGCGGTCGAGGCATTCGACGTGGATGCCGTCGATTATCTGATGAAGCCGGTCGAAGAAGCTCGCTTGGATCGCGCGATCGAGAAGGTCATGCAACGCGCCAAGCCGGTTACGGACAGCAAGGTGACCATCGAGCGTATCCCGGTGGAAAAGGGCGGCCGCAAGGTGCTCATTCCCGTGGACGACATTCGCTTTATCATGGCTAAGGACGATTACTCCTGCATCTATACCGTCGATGATCGCTTTTTGTCGACGACCTCGCTGGCGCAGTTTGAGGCCAAGCTCTGCGACTTTGGCTTCTTCCGTGTTCACCGTCGCTATATCGTCAACTTGGCGTGCGTCACGGACGTCGAGACGGTGCCCTCGGGTGCCATCCAGCTGGGCATTACGGGCGTCGACGAACGCGTGCCGGTTTCGCGCCGCCGCGTCGTGCCGCTCAAGAAGGCTCTGAGTCTCTAGCACACTGGCCCCGCAGCCCTGTAGACCCATCGTCTGCGGAGCCGTGGGGCCTTTTTGTATGTATCTGCCGAATCGTTTTTTTGCGGAAGGGATCCCATGAACAGTGCAAGCGCCAAGCGCATCGACATCATCTCGGACACCCACGGCTATTTATCGCCTGCGCTCCTGGACGAGCTTGAGGGCGCGGATCTGATTATCCACGCCGGCGACCTCACGTCAGAGATGGACTACGAGCACCTATGCACCATCGCCCCCGTGCGGGCCGTACTGGGCAACAACGATTACTACCGCGACTACGGTCCCGATGTAGACCGTCTTGCGCTCTTTACCTACGAAGGCCTCAAATTCGCCGTAGCCCACTACCGCGAAGACCTTCCGGTGGGATCCGTAGACGTAGCCATCAACGGCCACACCCACGTAACCAAAGAAGCCCAAGTGGGCCGTTGCTTAGTCCTCAACCCGGGCAGCGCCAGCTACCCCAGAGGCACCCGAGGTCCCACCATGGCCAGAATGCTAGTAAAAGACGGCAAGATCATAAGTACCAAGTTTATTGACCTAGACTAACCGCAACAAAAACGGGGGATGCACAATGCATCCCCCGTTTTTCTTTAAGCCAAAGGCCGAAATTCAACAAGATCCATCAGACCAACCCCGCCGAGGAGCACGCGGGCTAGCCGCGCGCGGCGCACGCCCGCAAAACTGGTTGAATAATGTGACGGCAGGGAGGGTCTCCGGGGCTGAGGGCGGGGGCTAAGTTTGTCGCGAGTTCCGCACGCAAAGGAAAGCACTTAATGTGCTTTCCGTCTTGCGCAGGACTGTAGAGCAGCAAACTTAACCCCCGCCCTCAGCCCCGGAGACCCTCCCGGATGGCCCCGAAAAATTTTTTCAAAAAAGTTGTTGCGCGCCGGACAGACTTCTGTGTATACTAATCCCCGCAGCGCACGCGAGCGGAAACAAACGCGAACGTCTGCCTGGGGAGTTAGCTCAGTTTGGTTAGAGCGCCGGCCTGTCACGTCGGAGGTCGCGGGTTCGAGCCCCGTACTTCCCGCCAACGCAATTAAAGCCACGTCTTCGGACGTGGCTTTTTGCGTTTGATGCACTTTGTTTCGATAGAACGATCGCCCCGGTACATCTTCGCCCAGAATCCCCGCGCCTTCGGGAACGCAAGTAAAATCTAATAAGTATATCTGTCTGAACAACAGCTTTGTTGCGCAACACCTGTTCTACGAGACAGGGGGTTAGGTTATACTAAATTGCACTGTGCGCCGCATCTGATGCATTTCGCTCCAAGCGCGGCACTCAGTGGATATCCGATTTACCATTTGGATGTCCTGGCGGTCATTTAGCGTCTCGACACAAGCTCGGCCCCGGAGCTCGTTCGAGCTGTTCGTATTCCTTGAAAGGGGAAAAATGGACATATCGAGGAAGGCTGATTACGCCCTTCGTATGCTGGCGATGCTTGCTGAGGATCCGGAGCGTTTGCTTTCTGTTCGCACCGCTGCCGAAGAGGTCAATGTCCCGTATTCGTTTGCCCGTTCGATTCAGCATGGTTTGGTCCAGGCCGGTATTGTGGAGAGCCTGCGTGGCGTCCACGGTGGCATGCGTCTCAAGGTCAGTCCGGACGACGTCACTATCCGCCAGGTCGTCGAGGCTGTTCAGGGTCCTATGGTTATGAACGATTGCACCGCGCCCGATGGTGACTGTGCACGCATGGGCACGTGCTGCTATCATCCCCTGTGGGCCGGAGCCCAGGCGTTGATGCGCGACTACCTCGATTCCGTTTCGCTCGGCGATATCGTCGCCCATCGCCAGTTTCCGGCTGTCGATCCCAAGTTCGCCGATCGCGATGCGTTTCCCGAGTACGCTGCCTGCGCGTACGCTTGCCGGGAGGAATAGCGCCGCATAAGGAGTATAGCCATGATTCAGGACCCCTTTCGTTCGATGATTCGTTCGGAAGGGGTCTTGCGTTATCGCGACCTTCCGTGGCGCCGAACGCGCGACCCGTATATCATCTGGCTCTCCGAGGTCATGCTGCAGCAGACGCAGGTGCCGCGCGTGGAGACGCGTATGCCGGCGTGGCTCGATCGCTTTCCGACCGTGCAGGCGCTTGCCCAGGCCGCACCTTCCGATGTTTTGGACGCTTGGCAAGGGATGGGCTACAACCGACGCGCTCTGGCGCTCCACAATGCCGCTCAACGGGTCGTAGGGGATTGGGGCGGGGAGTTTCCGCGTGAGACGCGTGACCTGGTCGCCCTGCCTGGTATTGGCCCGGCAACGGCGCAGGGTATCCGGTC